>JAYEND010000062.1:0-6342 GCA_034721895.1 Campylobacterota bacterium
TTTCCACTTCCATTTTTTCCGACAATGCCAAGTATTTCGCCTTTTTTGACTTCAAGGTTAAGATTTTTGGTCGCATAAAACTTTTTATGATATTTTTTATCTGAAAAGCTAAGGGCCTCTTTCATGCGGTCTTGCGGTGAATTGTAAAGTTTGTAGTACTTGGAAACATTTTGCAATTTGATTGCGAAATCCGGGTTCCGGTTGGTCTGTTGGGTATTTGGATCTTTGTTACTTTGCATCGAGTTTCTTTTGTAGGGATTGTTGTAGTTTTGTGATCATGGCGATTAAGTGGTCTGCTTTATCTATCCACTCTTTGCCTACAGTTTTGTCAAGGTAGCCGATATCCATAGCAATGTATGTTTGTGTGGCAAATTCTGCAGTTGAGCCTTTGGCAATATCTAAAAAACGAATTTGATCTTTTATGGATGCTTTTTCCATCCCCTCTGCAATATTACTTGGAATAGAAAGAGATGCTCTCGTGATTTGATCTTTAAATCCATAATCTTTACATTGAGCAAAAACTTTATAAGTATCTGAAGATAGCCTCGCACTCTTCTTCCATACATCTAATTTTTCACATTTCATTTTGACCCTTTCGGAACACGGAACTCGTAATACTGAACACGATTAAACTACCTCCGCAAAATGCGGTCTAAGTTTCTTGAAGACAGTGATTCCCAGCCAAAGTATAATGCCTGCCAGCGTCCAGAAATAGAGTGTTTCATAAGGTTTTTCCCAAAAACCGACATGGAAAATAATAGAATCTCTGTATCCCTGTACAATATAATTGGCAGGGTTGAGTTTGATGATCCATTGGTACTGTTCCGGAATTTTGGCAATATCCCAAAAAATTGGGGTGAGCCAAAAGCCGAATGTTACGATGACGCTGACTGCTTTTGATACATCAGGTACAAAAATATTTGTTGATGATGTTAACCATGCTATACCTAGAAGTAATGCTACCATAGCAGCAAAATAATAGAATAGCTGCAGAAGATAAAATGAAGGGTAGATACCATTCAGGGCTGCAATAATAATAGCGATCAGAATAAAAAAAGCATGGGGAATGGATGAGCTCATCAGCTTGACAACGGGCAACATACTTAGACGAAAATCAACTTTTTTGAGAAGAAATGAATGCTGACGAATGACACTGGCACCTGCGTTGAGGTTTTCGGCGATATAAAACCAGGCGATAATACCACTGATGAGATAGACTGCAAATGGTATCCCCTCACTGCTGCTGCCGCTTTTGAAACCGAATGTAAAGACCGAATACAGTACTGCAATAAAAAGTAATGGTTGGAGGTAAACCCAGACAAAACCAAGATAGGAGCCCATATATTGTTGCTGAAAGTCACGCTTTGCCAATTCATATAGAATAGAACGTTTATCGTAAATATCTGCTAGAAAACTTTTGGTTCGTTGTATCATAAAGTATATTATATAATAAGATGTTGAAAGTTGGATGTGGGGTGCAGGGTGTTCCCGCCGTGGCGGGAAACTTTTACTTCATTGAGACTTTTTCTTGATTGCTTCCGGAAGTATCCAATGCCAGATTCGTGAGGAGTGATTCTACTTGTGTCAGTCGCTTTTGCATTGCTTCGAGCCTAGCTATTTTTGCTTCCTGTTTTGCAATTTTCGCTTCCTGCTGCAAAGTATAAAGCGTCAACTCTTCCACCTTTTCAAGCAGTGTCATCTGCAATCCTGAGAGATTGACCACACCTGCTTTGCCTACTTCATCTGCTGAAGCAACACCCGGAAGGTGATTGTTCTTTTTGATAAATGTTTTCAGCTCTTCAAGTGGCATCAGCTTATAGTCATCTTTGAAGACATAATCGGGAACACTCATCTTTTCCCCTTTGACATATAGATTGCCATTGGGGATGTAGACATCCGCATTTCCTTTGATCTGCAGGGCTGGCGTCAATTTTGATGAGCCATTCGGAGTGTGACTGATCGTGACCAGGTTGCCGTTGCTGGATGTTGACCAGTCTTCGGTGGCTGTTACTGTAATACCGGCTTTTGTTCCAGTCCAACCTGATCCATGCCAGCCACGGAAGCTGAACATTCCAATGACATCACCGCTTTCTACTGCTGCAGGACTGCCGCTATCGGAGCGTGCACGCTGCTGGACGTACTGTGCGGCTTGATTGCCTGTGTTGGTGATACTGGTCAATTTGAAACGGGCAGCCGCATCTGTTCCGACAACATCTACGGCTTCACTGGGATCATCTGTCCCGAAACCGACATTTCCATTGTTTTGGGTTCCTATGACAAGTGCATTGTCTGTAGCTCCGTTGCGAATCTTAAACGGAGCCCCATAGGTATCTCCTATCGGCTGCTCAGGGACAAACCATAAGCCGTCATTTCCTACATCCAGACCCCATGCTGCGCCATATCCGTCAAAAAGGTAGAGACGTTCTTTGAGTGTCATATTTTTGGCTTTTTCATTTGTATCATAATCATCTGCTGCTATGGCAACGCCACCAGATAGAAGCAGTGATGCCAATAAGTAGATTCCAGTTATTTTGATTGAATTGATCATGCTTGTTTCCTTTGTAATCATTATTTGTTTCATAGATCCTCCTTTTTTATTATACGACACATCTAATTGTTCTTTTACTCGGCGTTCACTATAGTTCAGGCTTTGGTTCAGGCTCTGGTTCATCAGTAATACAATTGTTTGTTCCCTGAATCAGTTCGCAATCTGGTTGAGGAGGATATGGGTCGGGATCCGAAACAGGAGTGCCCGAAATGCATTCATTTGTTCCTTGAGTATAAGCCTCCCCACTGCATGGTTTATCCGGATATGGATCGGGATCTGATACCTCAGTGCCTGCAATACAGTTCTTTGTCCCCTGGGCAAAATATTCTCCTTCCGGACATGTTACCGGTCCTTCGTCCAGCGCACTTTTCAGGTTCAGTCTGCCTCCGGTTGCTACCTTACCGTTGAGACTATTCAGGGGATCAATAGTATTAAGGATTCGTGCTTTTCTATCGTCTATAGAATCACCCGTATAAACACTAGCGAGCACAGCAATGGCTCCGGATACCTGAGGTGCCGCCATCGAAGTCCCGTTATAGTATTCATAATTTGAAACCAGCTCTGTCCCTATCCCCACATTATCTATCAGCCAGCCATCATACTGCTCAGTATTATCGGTTTTCATATGAAAACGAAGGCGGAAATATGGAGTTTTGACATCATCTGGAAGTTTGAAATTATATGGATTCGTCCAATAGTGGGCATAGCCTGAGAAATCATACAATACGGTCCATGTCGTTCCGCCATCCCCGGATACCTCTACTGTTCCATGATCATAATCATCACCTTCAATGTATACACCAGCTCCTATGCCAATATAGACATGATTGCCTGTCCCATAAGCTGAAAGATCAATATCATTGTTCAACATGATCCATGAATCTATATCTGAACTATAGTCAACTCCCGGACTGTCACTCAGGAAATGTGTCGGGCTGGGGACTGAATAGCTGGCATTCTCAAAAATCTCCTGATCGGTAGATATTGCCCATGTGTTTTTGGTACCTCCAGTTGACCAGTTTCCCATACCACTTTCCATGTTATTAAAGAAAATATCACCGGCCTTTGGAATATAGACACGTGGTGTGGTGCTCAGTATATTTGTTCCCGGTGCCGATAGATCAACAGAAGTGACCCCGTAGTTTGAAAAAGATGCCAATGCATCATTTTGATCTGTTGCAGCTACGGAGATAACACCGGGAAGATCATAAGAAGAGGGATAATGCGGATATGCATCATTGTTATCTCCTCTACGGTCCTCACCGCCATTCCCCGCAGCAGCTGTAAAAAGTATACCCAGGTTATTTGTGGCCTGGATAGCATCTTTCAGTGCTGGTGAATAACCTCCGCCGCCCCATGAGTTATTGGTCGCAACGATATTCACTCCGGCATTTTTCTGTGCAATAACATACTCCAGGCACTCTATGGCATCCGATGTAGATCCCCCGCCAGTCGATAGAAATTTCAATGCCATGATCCTCGCATTCCAACTGACACCAACTACCCCTTTTCCATTGTCCCCGACGGCAGCAATGGTTCCCGCAACATGAGTGCCGTGACCGCCATCTTCGGCCAGTATATCCATAGGATCACCACTGTTGTTTACTGCATTGATGCCATAGGCATCATCAATATAGCCATTGTTGTCATCATCGATACCGTTATCCGGTATTTCATTTGTATTTTTCCACATATTGCCAGCAATGTCTTCATGCAGATAGTCCACCCCCGTATCGATCACTGCGACCACCACAGCATCAGAACCTGTCGAAATATCCCATGCTTCAGGCGCATCGATATCTGCATCTTTGGTACCATTCCTGCCATTAATAGGTTGCCCGGTGTTATGCTGTCCCCACAGCTTACCGAACTTTGGGTCGTTTGGAACCTCCAAAGGTTTATAAATATAATTAGGTTCCACAGATTCCACATTAGGATCGGATCGTAATTTGGTGATCAACTCTTCCGTAGAAAGGGATTTTGAGCGTATAAGTATATATGTCTTCTTCTTCATCCTGGATAAGGTCTTGAACTCTTTCGAAACATTCAAACCCATTGACCGCACCAAAGTATTTGCCTGCGACATCTGCATACCTTTTCCGAATTTGACAATGACTTCACCCTCTTTATGTTTTGGGGCTTTTTTGGGCGCCTTGACGGTACTCTGCCTCTGAGGATGTAAAGAACTGGCCGGAATCTCCGCTGAGGATGAACCGGCATAGATGAAACTACCCGATAGCATTAAACCTATACTGCTTACCACAATAAATTGTATCCCTGCTAACACTGTTTCTCCTTATCTATTCACTAATCCATATTCTATCTAGTAAGTGCTTTGTTTTTAATTTTGATCAGAGGTGCTTTATGAAGGTATTTTTTTGGTTTTTACAGCTTGTAAAGTCCGATAAATCAGACTTTACAGTGTAATATTATTTAAAATTGACAGAGACTTTTTCTTTGTTGGTACCGGAGGTATCCAAGGCAAGATTTGTCAAAAGAGATTCGACTTTTGCCAGTCGCTTTTGCATCGCTTCGAGTTTGGCGATCTTTGCTTGCATCTCTTTTATCTCGGCATCCTTGGAAGCAAGTGATTCTTCCTGCTGCAATGTATAGAGCGTCAACTCCTCCACTTTCTCAAGCAGTGTCATCTGAAGGCTGGAGAGATTGACCACACCTGCCTTGTCGACTTCATCTGCTGAAGCAACACCCGGAAGGTGATTGTTCTTTTTGACAAATACTTTCAACTCTTCAAGCGGCATCAGCTTATAGTCGTCTTTAAAGACATAATCCGGAACACTCATCTTTCTTCCTTTGACATAAAGATTGCCATTGGGGATGTAGACATCTGCATGACCCTTGATCTGCAAGGCTGCTATCATTCTCGTTGATTGATTCGGGGTATGACTGATCGTGAGTTGGTTGCCGTTGTCTATCGTTGACCAGTCCTCTGTGGCTGTTACGTTGATACCGGCCTTTGTTCCGGTATAGCTTGCGCTATTCCAGCCACGGAAGCTAAAAAATCCGATGACATCACCATTTTGTACTGCTGAAGGATTTCCATTATTGGAATGTGCACGCCGTTGGATGAATTGAGCGGCCTGGTTGGACGTGTTGGTTATGCTGGTCAGCATAAAGCGAGCTGCTGTATCTTGGCCCTTAACATCAACCAGTTCAGCTGGTGACTTGGTGAAGACTCCTAGTTTACCGTTTATGCCTACCTTTTTTGTATCGAACTCTCCGTATATAAGTGGAGAATTGGTATCAGTATTAGCGATATAAAGTGTGTTGTCTCTGGGCGCAGTTCTACCGGCACCATAGCCAAGAAAAACACATGCATTCACCTGAGTATTACCACCGCTAGAGTCTCCAATAAATGTATTTTTATTCTTGAACCTTACATTTCGACCAGCGGTAGTACCAATGAAAGTGTTGCTGTCTCCAGTTTGATTAGACAACCCAGAAGCATTCCCCAAACATACATTTCTGCTTCCTGTTGTTATATCTCTTCCTGCAGATATTCCAATAAAGCTGTTAAACTGTCCTGTTGTGAGATTTAGACCTGCATTCGTCCCAAACCAAATACCGCCCAGTCCATCATTCTCACTAAGCAATGGTTTTATATTGACATCATTTTCTGCATTTTCGATAGCAACTCCAACCTCTATATCTTCATCTATGTCATCTATAGAAAATTCACTTTCTGCATACACTACACTTCCACTCATCAATGCTATTGCCGCCAATACGCTTAAGATTTTCTGCTTTTTCATTTCCCTCTCCTTTTTAATTTAGCT
>JAYEND010000063.1:0-6335 GCA_034721895.1 Campylobacterota bacterium
CAAGGAATGCTTTAAATGAAACTATTGAGCTTAAGTCTATTGCTTACCATGGATTTAACTATTATATGGGTGCTAAAGCATCAGAAACAGATTTGGGGATTACGCAGGAATTTTCAACACAAATCGCCAAAGAGCTTATTGTCGGAGGTATAGTAAGTGCCATTAATAGTCTTAGAGAGACTCCTTCCCAATGGAAGCCAAAACAAAACCTAGACTGCGGATATAAAACCTGTGAAAATAAACGTATCTATGTTACGCATAAATTTGATGCAAAAACCATGGATGAAAATATGAAAGACAACCTTGTTTATCCTTTCAATACAGGAGAAGGAAAACTCTATCAAATAGAGGGCAAATATGTTATTGCCAGCTTTGGCGGAGAGACGATAGTGGAAAAGCCGGAGGAGAATATCTGCTACAAAATAAAAGAGACAGAAGAGACTATTGCAGGTAAAGACAAAAACAGTACTACTGAACCTTTTATCATACAAAACGGTGTGATAGAGACGACACTGGGATGGAACTATGAGCGGGATATAGATATGGACTTGTATATGAACGGACCCAATGTCAAACAAGATGTCAAAGATATTCCGAATGTAGGACTCGAACATGCCTATGTCAAGAACAGATACGATGTGCAACCTGGTGATCTGTTTGAACTTTTTGCAACGGGAGAGAAAATGGCAGATAGTGACTTGAATGAGACTTGCCTTGACACAGAACCTGTCAATATCTATGCTATCGTAAAAACACCATCCGGCAGCAAATTCAAGCAGTATGAAGCACGAAATTTTGCTGAGTTAAGTCTGGGAAAATATGCAGAGATAGAAGTCAAAGAGAAGATCGCTCCAAAATGGTTGTGTCCCGCATTCAATGATGCACCAGGATGGCACAATCTCTACAATTCATACACGGGACAGTTCCAGTGCATCCAGTGCAGCGCACCTTATGAAGTGATATGGAATGATAAGAGCAAGCATTATTTCTGTAATAGGCCCGTAGTGGAATCCATTCATACCAAAACCCCTATACGAACTTATAATGATACGTGTAAAGATGAAGAAAAAAAGAGTAGTTGCGGATGTGTACCATGTGAGTATATCGTAAGAGGAATGGAAAGCACTGTAGAGTATGGCCCTATAGCAGACGCTTCGGTGAAGATCGTCGATGCGCAAAAATATGGAGAGCCATATGCAACAGTTCTGTATCGAGGTAAGACGACGACGCATGAGGATATCCTCAAAGCAGGCTTGATTGAACTAAGCAGTACCGAGAAAGACAAGTTTGAAGATGAGCGCTATTATGTCATCTCTGCCAAGGGTGGAAATGATGTAGATAGAAATGATGATCTGGTTCAGGATGATTCGCCTACACCCAATAACGGAACCATCCATGCCATCATCAAAGGAAGTGACTTGAAGCTACTCTCTTTCAGGGTCAATGTCCTTACAGAAGCGATCTTTCAGGTGAGTGGAGATGCTATAGGCAGTCACTACAATAGTGAAGCCTTGGCCCAAAAGCTGGATGATGCGGCAGAAAAACTCATCAAGGAGAAACTTTATCCTACAGACAGAGATATGCATATAGTTTACAGAGATATACTGTTGTGGGCACCAGGAGTAGACAAACGTGTACTCTATAAACCTTATGACATTTTCGTAGAACCTATCGTGGAGAAGACCTATAGCGATAGCCCGCGCTTTGATGAGAGCTATACTCTGATCTATGATGCTTACGATAGTGACTCGCCACTTCTCTCTCCTATGACACTGGATATACCGCAAGGGCTTCCGAACAATACGCCTATCGCCAAAGCGGTCACGCAAAACCAAAAAACTTTCAGCAATGCCGAGATCCAGGGTGACTATGCCGAACACTTCAAGATGGACAGTGACGGTACACTTCGTATCAATGACACAAGCTTGATTGTTGAAGGCAATAGGTATGCCTTGAGGATGAGAGCCATTGATAGCGGGAGTGATGAAGGCAACTGGGTAGGACTCAATATCCAGGTAGGTGAAGGGTTGGTACTTGCCGATCCTGATGCAAGCGTGCCTTATTTGGAGTCATTGGAGACATTTGATATTGTTGAAAACTCACCAGAGGGAACCATCGTTGCCAATGTCATATTTAAAGATAACAATCAAACGATAGCAGGCTATAGGATCTATGGAGACAATAACGCATCATTTTCCGTAGACGATCAGGGGCTGGTAACTATCGCTGAAGGCGCAGATATAGATTATGAGAAGTCCAGGGTTTACCAGTTCTCCATCAGCGCGTATAATGACGCAGGAAATGAGAGTTATCCTATCTTGGTCTCCATCAATGTCAATAACGAGATAGACACACCGCTTTACCCTTTGGTCTTCTTTAAGCATATAGAAGAAAACAGACCTGTAGGGACAGCCATAGGAAAACTTGAGCTATTGAGAGAGGGATCAAGTGCAGTAGATAATTTTGAGATTTTGAGCCCAGACATCCCCTTTGAGATAGACAACAATGGTACAGTGAGAGTCTCTGACTATATTGACTTTGAGCAAAATGAAGAGTATAGATTTATCGCTATAGCAAATAGCAAACATGGCAAAAGTAATAAGATAGAGTGTCAGATCATCATAGACAATCAAGACCCGGAGGTAGGTGTACCTGTATTGGAAAACCTCTCTATGGAGGTAGATGAGGATGTAGTATCCGGCAGTAAGATAGGCCAGCTGCAACTTGATCCGGGTGCTGCTGCCATAGAGAGAATCGCCCTGTATGGTGAGGACGATAACTTTAGAATAGATACAAATGGAACACTCTATCTGGCATCTCATGCTCAGTTGGATTATGAGACAAAAACGAGATACGATCTTGGCGCCAGAGCTCTTAACAGTAGAGGTTATGGAAATGAAGTGCATATTGTCATAGAGGTAGGAAATACTGCGGATGAACTTCCTTCGCCATCCATGTTCAGGGGATCTGTCGCTGAGAATGCAGCAGTAGGTACCATTGTTGGTACAGTCGGAATAACCAGTTCCGGAGAAGGCAATATCACCGGCATTGAACTCATCGGGGATATAGATCAAACATTCCGTATCGATACAAACGGAAGCCTTTATCTTTCAAAACCGATAGACTATGAATCCAAAAGCGCATATTATGGTGAATATATGGTCTGCTCGACAATCGGATGCAGCGAGCAGGAGCGTATACTGATCAGTGTCATCAACCAGGATGAAGTACCTGTTTTGGAAAAAATAGATCAAATAACATTACGTGAGGATGCACCCGCAGGAACGATGGTCGCTACCATCTCGATGATCAATGATCAGGACAGCCCTGTTGAGGATATAGTGATAAGCGGTGTCGGGAGTGAAGATTTTATCGCCAAAGAAAATGAGATCTTTGCGGGGAAGGATCTGAGTTATCTCAGACAACACAAATATAACCTGACTATGACAGCATACAATCGATTAGGAAGTTCAGATCCTTTAGACCTTATTGTGACGATTGTAAGGGTCTACTATATCGGTAGCGAACAGGATGATCAGTTTATGGGTACTGAGCAAAATGAAAGATTTGATGGCAAAGGCGGCAATGATACTATTTTTAGCGGCAGCGGAGATGACTATGTGGATGGTGGCAGCGGAAATGATACGGTTGATGCCGGAGCAGGTAACGATACGATCATTGGAGGACTCGGCAGTGATACACTTTCAGGTGGTTTGGGAGATGATGTCTATATCTTCAATCGAGGGGATGGAAATGATACGATTTTTGATAGCGGAGGTGATGATGTTCTCAGGTTTGGTGAAGCTATTAGTGGAGACGATCTTATTCTCCAAAGAGTAGAAAATGATTTGAAAATTATTATTAGAGAAGATGGGGCTGTGTTTGAGAACCTGAAAGATAAGATAGAGATCAAGGATTGGTTTGTTGAGGATCATACCATTGAGACTTTTGAATTTTATGATGGAATGAGTTGGAATATTGATGACATTTTGACAGCTTTGTCCCTGAATGCTGAATATCTTTTTTCCAGTATAAATACTGCAACTGTTTTGTATGCAAATATTACGGGAAGCCAGTCGACACCTGACGGTATTAAGTTGGCAGAGAATATTATGACTGTCTGGAGAAGTGACAGTCGTATCAGGAGCAGGTTGCTTAATGGCAGCATGCAAAAAATAGGTGGAGAAAAAGATCTCGCAACGATTGGAGCATCTACACATCCAGTTCTCATGCCATATAATGATGAAGGGTATGCACTGTTTTGGAAAAATAATTTTGAAGGAAAAATTCGTTTAGGATACAGATACTTTGGAGATATGAATACCGAAGAGTTATTTTTGGATAATAGCAAAAGTCTGTCAGATTTTTCTATCGCATATGACGAAAAAGAAAGTATCCATACGGTTGCTGCAAAATATTCCGGGGACGACAATCTTTCCCTGATACAAATAAATGATGGAGTAGTCATCAACCAAAAAAATATTTCATCTATCCAAAAAGCTGATATTACCAGACAACCCAATGGATATTATATCGCAGCTATTGAAAGTGGCGCGTTGTATGTTCATAGTCTCACTAATAACTTAGAAATAGACAGAACAAAAGTTATGATAGAAGAAAATAATATCGAAGATGTTAGGATTCTGTATAACAACGGAAGGATTGCTATTGTAACGATGCAAAATTCTCTTGCAAAGTTAAAACTATACGATGAAAATCTGGAAAATCTGATAGCAGAAGCAGAGATAGGAACATTTTGGCGTCTTGGGCGCTTAAGTACAATGAACAGTTCATTTGCATTAGGCGTTACTACGGGTAGTGGACCATGGTATACATTGCACTCAAGGATCGTTTCTATCTCTACCATGGGCAGCATAGTGGACATCAGGAGGCTTCCGGAACATAGTGCTTATCTTCGCAACTCAAAATTTTTGCAAGTCAATGACAAAAAAGGTGTTATCCTGTCATCAGGTGGTGATGGTGTGCTTGGAGGTGCATTTTATCAAAAAGTAGATATTGTTTACACGAATACAGAGCGGTAGAGGAAAAGAGCATCAGGGCCTGATGATCTCTATCGTTGCTTTGCTCTTCATCTTTTCAAAATAATCTTTGATCGCTTCGCCCTGCTGCTCTTTTTTCCATGCCATGATGACATTGTTTTTGACATCATCAAAAGGCTTGAGGGTTCCCTTGCCTTTGCCCAGGACTTTATAGGTCACGTAGGCATTTCCATTGTTGAATGCAGGTGTAAAGGAGCCTTTCGGTGTTTGAGAGATCATGGCAAGAAGCTGAGGTGTGAGGTCTGAACCTTTGAAGGTGACATTTCGGCTTTTGACACCCTTTTTCTGTGCAGGGTTTTGAAGAAATGCCTGGATTGCAGCAGCTGAAGAGGCGCTGTATTCCTTGACGCTGAGACTGGACGGCATACTGAAGAGTTCCGGGTGATTCCGGTAAAAGATCTTCAGTTCATCATCACTGGGTGTCGGGATCGTCTTGGCGATCTTGGTTCTGAAAAATTTCTGTTTTTGGATAGCTGTTTTGATCTGGTCACGGAATTTGTTCCATGTCATACCCTGCTGCTTGACGGCTGCCTGCATTTTTTTGACACTCATATTGTTTTGCTTGGCGATCAGAGAGATCCTCTCATCGATCTCATCCTCCGAGACGGCAATGTCTTTCATCGCAACTTTCTGCAGACGATTGTCGATCAGCATATCCTGTGCTTCCTTTTTGGAAATACCCAGTTGAGTCTGAACCGCACGAATCTCAGCCGTAGTGATCGGCTCACCTTCCACTGCGATCGCAACTGCATTGATCATTTTTGCCTGCGCTAATGTGAGTAGTGTAAAAATAGTAAGGAGAAGTAGTTTTTTCATTGATATCCCAATAATAATTTGTATGATTATAGCATAGGAAATGAAAATCGTGAATAAAGATGTCCTTCACGCCTGGTTGATACAGTTTTTCTGTATAATTTTCTCCATGATAAAGTTTGTATTTTTACTCATTCCCTTTTTATTGTTTGCGGGCAAGCCGAAACTTCTACTACTTCAAACCTATAAAGACCAAAATATCACAGGTTGGGTGATGAGTGAAAAGCTCGATGGTGTCAGAGCCTACTGGGATGGCAAAAATCTCATCAGTCGTGGTGACAAGATTATTTATGCTCCCAAATGGTTTACCGAAAAGTACCCGCCTTTTGAAGTAGACGGTGAACTCTGGACCAAAAGAGGGGATTTTGAAAATATCACTTCGATTGTGAGAGATAAAATACCGGGTAAAGAGTGGAGAGAGATACGACACTATATTTTTGAAGTGCCTCGTGCAGAAGGGAA
>JAYEND010000064.1:0-21215 GCA_034721895.1 Campylobacterota bacterium
GATAAATGCTATAAACCTGGATCTAAAACTCAATGAAAAAGAGCTTGAAGAGATAGATGAGCTGTATATTGCCAAGCTGGAAGTAGTGAATAAGGTGATTGTCCCAAAGAGAAAAAAGAGACTTAATGACTACTTCGATCAATATTTGACCCATAGGGAGGTGTCCATCTCAAAGGCTGTAGCGGATGGATATAAACAGATAGAGATCGCCAACTATCTGAATCTCTCTTCTGTGGCTGTCTCAAAGATATACAAAAAATATAGAGAAAAAAATGCTCTGTTCAATAAACTGCGAGACAAAGGGATATTTTGGAGTTACAGTAGAGAAATCACCTATGAGCAGGCAGGAGAAAAACTACTGATAGAGTACTTGCTAAAGTATGGAGATCTTGATGACATGAAACTGGGATTTGAACTTTTTGGCAAAAGAGTAATGAAAAGAGTATGGGAAGAGAGACTAAAAAGTGATCAGCGATTTATAAAACTCAATCTTATGATCGCCAGGGTATTTTTGGGAATGGATGTAGAGAGTGACTACTTCAAGGAGGTTAAAAATGCACGACTTGAAAAACTTAGACTGCTTGCTTCCTGATACCAAAAGTGTACTGATGAAGATGATAGAAACGTGAGCTCTGGTTTATATTGATGATATAGAAGATGACAATATTGGATATCTGAACCCTGTAGAAGTTTTAAGCAAAGAAGATATTAGAGATTTTTTTCAAAGAGAAATTCTTAAGGGTATCTCTAAATAGAAAAAATGTCTTTTGTTGATACCCTTGCATTGAAAAAAAACACCCCTGGGGTTGAATAGCCACTTTATGTTATAATCCAATGCAGACCAAAATGGAAAAGATGAGAAAAGCTGCTTCACAACTGTAAAAAGCCACTTTTCTAATCTGATCCCAACTTTATTATTGGAGGTGCCCTATATGGTTGGCTATAAACTCCTTACTGCCCATAACACGCATATCATTGGTTCTGTAAAAACCTTTATCGTTTGTAATGATCACTTCACAGATATTTTGTTTGGCACAGATATACTGCAGTGTATCTTCCAGATCATCATTATCTATCTTTAGAGCAGATTCAAACATCCCATTATCTCCACCAATAACATGAAATGATCGGTTGATAGCTTTTAAAAAATCTTTAATATCCTTTGTCTGTTTGGAAGCAACATAGTCAATATTCAGTAGAGTGATATCAGCTACAAAACCTTCAAATATCTCCTTGCTGCAACTGTTCAATATCATCATTGCTTCTTCATAGCCATCTCTTTTTAAGATCAGGTCAAGAAAAATATTGGTATCTATAAATATTTTCAATTTACAACCCTGTTGTACTTTTCATCATCAGTCTTGAAATTTTTATCCAATACGCCGGTAAACTTAGTGAATAACCCATCTTTTAACTCATCTCTCGAGATATTTTTATTGATAAGGTTGATGTACTCTTCATAGGGCATAATGACTGCTTTTTTTATATGTGCTTTTTTATCTACAATGAGAACGGTTTGATTTAGCAACTTTGTAAATTGAGTTTGTGCTTGAGATATGCCTACTTCCAGCATCATTTATCCTTTTATTTATATGTACATATACTAACAATCTAATACTTATATTTTGCTTTGATTATGAACGAAATCACAGCATTAAAAGTTCAGACATTTAGTTGGTGCGGTGACAGGCTAGACAGGGGTCAGGACTTCAGTCCTGCTTTATGGGACTAAAGTCCCATCCCCTTATTATTGGTAATTAGTGATTGGTGAATAGTCAGAAAAGTCGTCTGGATAAAAAACGTATTGCTTTTTGGATGAAGTGACAGCTATTTGGAATATGGTATAATCAGAAATGGGAAGAATAGATGAAGTAAAAGAGATACTCAACACATTGCGTATTGCAATAAGTACAGCTTTTGGTATATAGTCGGGAGTTTGGTAAAAAGATTTGATAACGGGCAAATCGATACACTTTATTGGAGTGGAGTGTTTTTTGCATTTGCAATTATTGGTGTGATTATGGTACTGATTTTAAAAATTGCCCAAAAGACAAAAGAAATTAAGCCTTTTGTAATGAATTTAGCTGCATTTGCACTCATTTTGATTGGTATTCTGACAGTCGGTGTAATGTTCTTTGGTGCCTTTAAACTTTCCGAAGAATAATCAAGGTCAGGCATTTACTTTTTCCCCAGTCAAGCTTAGGATGACGTGGTGTTGTCATGCCGGACTCCGATCCAACGCTTGACTCTATTGCATTTTATATGTATAATACATATATTACGTACTAAAAGGATTTTTTATGGTTGTGGAAGGGATAAGAGAATTTCAAAAAGATTTGACAAAATATCTGAATGTCAATGAACCGGTGATGATCAATGACAAAAAGACTCATAAGACCAGAGGGGTGTTCTTACCGGTAGAGATCTATAATGAAATGCTGAAAGACTATAAACAGGCGATATTGGATGATGCCATCAGGACATTTGGGGAAAATCCTGCATCAGATATCGGGATAGATTCACTCAACAAGGCATTGCGTTGAAAAGAGGAGATATCTATCTCGTTAATTTTAAGAAAAAGTATCATGATGAGTTCGGCAAAGTCAGGCCGGCTTTGATCTTTCAGACAGATATATTGAATGAGCATATCGACAGGCTGCCGTTCAAGACTGTTGCAGTGATACCGCTCTCTACACAGGTTTTGGGCGGGCATTTCAGAGTAATGGTAGATCAAAGAGATCATTTGGAAAATCAAAGTGAAGTTGTGGTCAATTGGATTTGCACCTTGGATTATTCACTGATCTACAAAGAGAAGCTGCTGACAAGATTGACTGATGAAGAACTTAGAGAAGTCGAAGATAAGTTGATGCTTTTTTTGGGATATAAGGACAATATAGTAATAAGTGCTTTGGGTTAAGGTGATTTTTAGAGATTTAAGTTTATAGTTAAAGTATAAATAATACACAAGGAATGATGATGGTAGTTACGGCAAAAGATCTGCGTTTTAAAATATCAATGCTGTTTGATCTCTTAACAAAAGGTGAAGATATTACGATTACCTACAGAGGCAAGCCTAAAGCTAAACTGATCTCTTTTCGGGAGCCTGCCAGTGACGAAAAAAGTGATGCATTATTTGGGATGTGGAAAGACCAGGAAGGTGATGTCGATGACATTGTTCGCAGCATGAGACAAGGGCGCAATTTTGCTCTATGATGTTTTAGTGGATACTGATGTTCTCATCTGGTATCTTCGTGGCAACAAAGAGGCTTATGGGCTTATCCATTCCTTGCCACATATTTGTATATCATCTGTGACTTATATGGAGTTGGTACAGGGTATGCGCAACAAAGAGGAGCTACGCACTCTTCAAAAAACACTTAAGCAATGGAATGTTAAGACTATCTATGTAAATGAAGAGATTTCTGCAAAAGCACTATTTTTTATGGAAGAATATTTCCTGAGTCACTCTATGCAGTTGGCAGATACTTTGATCGGTGCAACAGCAACAATGTATGGTATGACACTCATAACTGCCAATGATAAACACTACAAGATCATCAAAGAGTTGGAGATGCAAGTGTTTAGACCTTAGATATGTCAGGTTTTTGCTTTTAGCTCAGTTGGAGCTGCTTCTTAAGCGCATAGTGTTGAGGGTGCGGTGATAAGATTGTCTGGCATGGGGTATCGTAATACCCCATTTTGATTATTGATTATATTTGACAAATGATCCCTGGGCAGGTTTTCCTCCGACCTCTAAAGTTCTGGTTATTGTCAATCTATCAAGATCCATCTCATACATTACCCCCTCTTCAGTGAGAAAAGCATAAAACCATTTACCATCTTCGGAAACATGATATTTCGGATGCGCCTGGATCGTTTTGCTTCCAATCCACTCATCATGATCACTTACCGTAACATCAGCTATTTTTGTATTCGTTTTGAGATCCACAATGGTGACGAACACATCCTTGTGATTGATTATAATGGCCAAATTCTTTTTCTTTGCCATGACCGTATGCCCTGCACCCTTTCCGGCCTGAAGTGTTTTTGCGATCTCCATCTTCTCATAATCAACAATAAACAGTGTCCCGTCTCCTGAGCCGACATACATCAATGGCTCTGTAGGATGAAAATCTCCATGGTGCAGCCACATACTGTTCACATCCACACCTTCTTTTTTAAGCTGGATTTCTCTTCTCTGTACCAAGCCTGTTCCGAGAACAAGTTCCCATTCTATAATAGAAGGATAGATATCAGGTGCACCTTCTGCCGTTCCGTAAAAGAAACCTGGTTTACCCTGATAACTTCCCTTGCTCGGAACGATCTGGTGGATAGAAGTCGTTGTAGGGATCTCATTGAGCTTTGTGGTAACCCACTCGTCATTAACATCTTTTTCTATGTGATAGGTATGAACTTTTCTATTATACCGGTCAAGCAGAGCAAAGTGATGGGCATCCAGCCAGAAAGGGTGTCCGGTTGCATGGGAACCGCCATAGTTAGGGTTATTATCCGTATCGACTTTCTCATTTTTGCCGACAGCTTCTACGACTTCATCCGTATCGATATCAATAATGCTTGCCATCGGTTTATCCATACCCGATGTTTCGTTCAGTCTCAATGTTTTATTCATTTGCTCTGCACTTCTTGGGAAGTGCTCAAGAGGTATCGTTTTTGTAATTTCCATTGTATTGACATCCATAACATCCATCGCATTACTGCCGCGATTGACCACATAGACTTTTGGAAGATCAAGGACTTTATCAGCCGTATAGGTGATCAAATGCCCTGTATATGCCTCATGCTTTGGTTTTGCAGGCTGCATCGTTTCTACTCTGCTTACTACAACACGGTTTAGCTCTTTATCTCCGAAAAAAGCCTTTGTTGTCCCCTCTCTCTTGTTAACCGGATCATTGCCTGTACTGTTACTGCCGCACCCTGACAATAGAATAGCTGCAAGGACCCCGCCTACTAAATAGATTTTTTTCATGAACATACCTTTCTCTAATATTTAACATTAAGTGAAATTATATAGAAGAAGTGTAAACCACACATAAACCAAAAGTAAACAAAATCTGGAAATCAAGATTTAAAACAAGTAGAATTTACGATCAGGATCCTGACACAAGCAGCCCGGAAGCCATTTTCTAAAAAACAAATTGGTTAATGACCCCACCAACTAAATACCCAAATTTTTGATGCTGTGATTTCGCTCATAATCAAGGCAGATTTTTGAAAACCTAGCCGTAGCTAAGTTGAAAAAATCTAACGCAGAGTATGGGCGAAAGCACTGCACCCTTCGGGAAGAACGAGAGAAGGCAATCTGCAAGCAAAAAAATCTTTGAATTAACCAGTTAGTCCTACAGCTTTTTTCACTCACATATTACCTCCTCTCATTCTTTCAAAAGTTTGGGTATTTAATTGGTGGGGTAATAATGACCGCATTGTACTTTTTCTGCAGACATTTAGTTGGCGCGGTGATAACTATTCGTTGATCTTCTCTTTGATCTCTTTGGCCAGTTGGCTGATCCTGGTGATTTTTTGGGTTTTGGAGAGTCTCTCGTCCAAAAGGACTTTGACGAAGGCTGAACCTACGATGACACCATCAACTCCCCGGGCTTTCTCTCTGGCAGTGTTCTCATCGACCCCGAACCCGACATAGACCGGTGTCCGGGTTGTTTTGCGGATATCATCGATGACACGCCTCAATGACTCGGATTTCCCTGCGCCTGTGATGCCTGCGTAGGCGACCAGGTAGATGAATTTTTCAGCCCTGGCAGTCAGTTCGGCGATCCGTTCACTGCTGTCTGTGGGTGCAACAAAATCGATAAGTGCCAGACTGTTTTCCTGCATCATTTTTTTATAGGGTTTTGCTTCTTCAAACGGAAGATCCGGGATGATGAAGCCGTTGACACCGCTTTTTTTGGCTTCGTTGATGAAAAGGTCAAATCCCTTGTGATAAAAAGGGTTGAAGTAGCCCATCCAGAGCGTGTCGATCCTGGGTGCGATCTGTTGTGAAACAGCAAAGAGATGATCGATCCTGAAACCGTTCTGAAGGGAATGGAGATTGGCTTTTTCGATCACCGGCCCGTCTGCGACAGGATCGGAAAAGGGGATCCCGAGTTCCAGTGTATCGACACCTGACTCGGCCAGGGTCAGCGCGAGATCAACAGTGAAATCAAGATCAGGGTATCCGGTAGTGATATAGGCAACTAGTTTTTTCATCTTTCTCACTTAAAATGCAATATTTTTGTGATATTATACATTTATTTGATAAAATGAATTCAAAAGGTAGTGATTTTGAGCCATAAAACAACATTGAAACAGCTTCAAAAGATGAAGGGGCAGGAGAAGATCGTGATGATCACAGCCTACGATGCCCTCTTTGCCGCACTTTTCGACCCCTATGTCGATGCGATACTGGTCGGAGACAGTCTCAATATGAGTTTTGCCGGGAAACACGATACGATCTCTGCGACGATGGACCAGATGATCTATCATACACAGGCGGTCTGCAGCAAGACTGAGAAAAGTTTTGTCCTTTTCGATATGCCGTTCGGAACTTATTCGGATAAAGAGTCAGCATTGAAAAATGCCGTAAGGGTGTATCAGGAGACTGAGGCCGATGCGATCAAGCTGGAAGGCGGCAAAGAGAAGGCTGAGATCATCCGGCATCTAAGCGAGAATGCGATCGCCGTGTTCGGGCATATTGGGCTCAAGCCTCAGAGTGCCCGCAGTGAGGGCGGGTATTCGATCCAGGGGAAGAGCGAGGCTGAGAAGCGGGAGATCATCGAAAATGCACTGGCTTTGGAAGAGGCGGGGGCTGTCGCCCTGATCATCGAAGGGGTTAAGCCTGATGTTGCCAAAGCAGTAACAGAGCGTATTGCTATTCCGACCATAGGTATCGGTGCAGGAGTGGAGTGTGACGGCCAGGTCTTGGTTTGGAGCGATATGCTCGGCTTTTTTGAAGCATTTATGCCAAAATTTGTCAAGCACTATTTTGAGGGCGGAAAGTTTATCAAAGAAGCGGTTCAGAATTATGCCGCTGAAGTGAAATCCGGCACTTTCCCGGATGAGAAACATACCTATTAAACAAATGAGGATCAGAATGAAAAAAGTTATGGCGTTAGTGGGATTGGCAAGTGTGTTGTTGTTGAATGGATGTATTGCGGTATCATCCAAAGAATCCCCCAAACAGTTTATGGACAGTTCGATCATTACTGCCAGTGTCAAGGCAAGATTGGCGGGTACCGCCGGATTAGAGACGCTGAGCATCAATGTTTCGACACTGAGCGGTGCAATCCTCCTGAGCGGTTTTGCGCAGAATGAAGAGCAGAAAAGAGTTGCCGGACGTGTGGCTGAGACAACAGAAGGTGTACAAAAAGTGATCAACAATATCGTGGTACAGTAATCAATGGAGCGTATGGTTGAGATAGAGCGCTTTGAAGGAGAGAGCAGTTACGAGATCACTCTCCGTCCCGGAAGCTGGGATGAATATATCGGCCAGAAGAAGATCAAAAAGAATCTCAAAGTTTTTATAGAAGCCAGCAGGAAACGTGAAGAGGCACTTGATCACATTCTTTTTTTCGGACCTCCCGGACTGGGGAAAACGACGCTTGCCAACATCATCGCTTCGGAGATGGATACCAATATCAAAACCACTTCTGCGCCGATGATCGAGAAAGCGGGTGACCTGGCTGCATTGTTGACCAATATCGAAGAGGGGGATATCCTCTTTATTGATGAGATCCATCGTATGAGCCCGGCGATCGAAGAGATCCTCTACCCGGCGATGGAGGATTTTCGTCTCGATATCATCATCGGAAGCGGACCGGCTGCCCAGACCGTGAAGATCGATCTCCCCCGTTTTACACTGATCGGTGCAACGACCCGTGCAGGGATGCTCTCCAATCCTCTGCGTGAGCGTTTCGGGATGCACTTCAGGATGCAGTTCTATACCTCTGATGAGTTGGGAACTATTGTCAGGCAGGCTTCCCATAAGCTGGATAAGCCGACTCTGCCGGATGCAGCGACTGAGATTGCACGGAGAAGCCGCGGAACACCGAGAATTGCCCTGAGACTCCTTCGTCGTGTCAGAGATTTTGCCGAAGTGGCGGATGAAGCGAAGATCAAGCTTAAAATTACACAATATGCACTGGATGAACTGGGTGTCAACCATCTGGGGTTTGACGAGGAGGATATCCGGTTGCTGGAACTGTTGGTGAGCGCCAAAGGCAAACCGATGGGTTTGAGTACGATCGGAGCGGCACTGAGTGAAGACGAGGGAACGATAGAAGATGTTCTGGAACCTTACCTTCTGGCCAATGGTTATATCGAACGTACAGCCAGAGGGCGTATCGCTACACAAAAGAGTTATGAACACTTCAGATTGAAAGGACCCGCGCAGAAGAGTATTAAGGAGGGGCTTTTTGAGTAAAACCAACCTGGTCATCATGATTCTCTTCGCCCTGGCATTGCTGGGAGCCTATACGATCTATCAGCCTTTTTTGCTTTCGATGGTTGTTGCGATGCTGTTGACGATGGCAACCTACAATTTGACAAAGGGGCTCACGCGAAAGTTTGGTTCCAGGAAATTGAGCGCATTGCTGATGACTGTTTTTCTCACTTTGATCATCTTTGTCCCCATCGTCTATGTTGCAACGGTGGGAGTGGGGTATATAGCCCATATCGACAAAGAGATGCTTAAAACGATGATCCATACCGTTCAGGAGTTTCTGGAGACGATCCCCTATATCAAGGATTGGACCACTGAGTATTTCAGCGAAGAGAAGATTCTCTCCTTTATTCAGGAATCAGCCTACTATCTTACCTCAATGGGAAGTGCCGGACTCGGTTTTGTCAAAAATATGCTTTTGGTGATCCTTTTTTACTTTATTATCAATCTTTATGGAGATCGGATGTTTGAATTGATCCGCTCTCTTTTACCAATTTCCAGGATCAAAAGTACCAAAATGATCCATGAAGTCTCTTCTACGATGGAGGTGGTTTTCTACTCTACGATCGCTACGGCTGCCTTGGAAGGCTTGCTCTTTGGAGTTTTTGTGAGCAGTTTTGGTTTCAATGGATTACTTCTGGGGATCATCTACGGATTTGCATCGCTGATCCCGGTAGTGGGCGGGGCACTGGTCTGGGTACCGGTCGCTCTCTATAGTTGGAGTGAGATCGGTGCCAGTACCGCCTGGGTCATTATGCTCTATTCTGTCATCGTGATATCGATCATCGCAGATACCTTTGTCAAACCGGTGATCATCAAGGTGATCAAAGAGGATATGCTCAAAAGTACCAATGATATCAATGAGTTGGTGATCTTCTTCTCAATCCTTGCCGGAATGAGCAGTTATGGTGTCTGGGGGATGATCCTGGGGCCTGCTATCACTTCATTTTTGATTGCGATGACGAGGGTTTATATAGAGTTTAACAAAGAAGAGAGTTTTGGATGGGGGCGAGGTTCGTAAGAATAGCGTTGAGCGTTCAGAATTTAGAGTGCCTCTTTCTCAACGCTCAGTGCTCAGCACTTCACCCGAAAGCTTTCGAATAACGATGTAAAGTCCTACGGACACTGCCATCATCAGCAGACTCATCAGCTGCCCCATGCTCATCCAGCCGCAGCAAATGTATCCAAGCTGGGGATCGGGTTCTCTCCAGAATTCGGCAATGAAGCGGGCCATACCGTAAAGAAGGCCGTAGAGGGCGATCAGTTCACCGTCAAAACGCTTGCGGTTTCGATAGAGGAAAATCACCAGTGCGACAACGACACCTTCAAGCAGGGCTTCATAGAGTTGGGAGGGATGGCGGAGAACGCCATCGACATAGATCCCCCAGGGGAGATCGGTAGCTCGCCCGATCAACTCCTGATTAAGAAAGTTTCCGATTCGGCCAAAGATATAACCGACAGGAACAGCCAGTCCCACCACATCGAGCAGTTTGAAGATCACTCCAGGATGTTTTCGGCCAAAGAGGGCAGTGGCGATGAGGGCACCGAGGATCGCTCCATGATAGCTCATCCCGCGTATGCCGACAAACTCACCATTGACGAAGGGATTGAAGATTTGCCAGGGATGGGTAAGGTAATACGAAGTGTCTGGATCATAAAAGAGAATATAACCGATCCTGGCACCCAGGATCACCCCGATCTCTATCCAGATGAAGAAGCTGTCGACTACAGCATCTTCAATGTCCATCTGGTCTTTTTTGATAATATATTTGGCAAACCACAATGCACTCAGCAGTGCCAGGACATACATGATGCCATACCAGTGTACGGAGATGAAACCAAGATCGATGGCAACAGGATCGAAGTGTTCGTAGATATGGTTCCAATAGTTCATAGAGGCTCCGGATAGTGATATGAAAACTTATTATACTATGGTGATACCTAAAAACATCAGATAGTTGTATAGACTGCTTTTCTTAAATTGGCTACCTATAATAGTAAATAAAGTTAAACTCAAATTTCTATTTACTCTCAATTAATTTACGCTTTTTATAATGATAGTTAGAAAAACTTTTAAAGGGGAAATGATGAAAAAACTATTATTTTTGTCAACTATTACAGTACTATCACTCTATGGCGGAAGCATTACTTTCCAGGATGCTCCTGCCGACCCGTCACACAAAGCACCGACTTCAGCCAATGAGATTCTCTCATTTAACTCTGCGATCAGGAGTGCGATCCATACGGTGGTCAATATATCAACCAAAAAACAGGGAACAAGTGGTCAAGGTGCCCAATCCATGGAGAATGATCAACTCTATCGGTTCTTTTTCGGGCCGGGATACCGGCAGCAGATCCCAAAAGATAGACTGCAGCGTGCGCTTGGTTCCGGAGTGATCCTCTCCAAAGATGGCTATATCGTGACCAATAACCATGTAGTAGCCGATGCAGATGAGATCATGGTCACAATAAACGGAAGCGGGAAGGAGTACAAAGCCAAACTGATCGGGACCGATCCCGGGTCTGATCTCGCCGTGATCAAGATCGAAGCCAAAGATCTCAAGCCGATCACACTGAGCCGCGCGAAAGATGTGAAGCTGGGAGATGTAGTCTTTGCGATAGGAAATCCATTTGGGGTAGGAGAGACGGTCACACAGGGGATCGTCTCTGCATTGAACAAACACTCGATGGGGATCAATCAGTATGAGAATTTTATCCAGACCGATGCTTCGATCAATCCCGGAAACTCCGGTGGTGCATTGGTAGACAGCCGTGGGGCACTGATCGGTATCAACTCTGCGATCATCTCCAGAAGCGGCGGAAATAATGGGATAGGATTTACCATCCCTGTCGATATGATGCGCGATGTGGTCACTAAACTGATCAGTGATGGAAAAGTAAACCGGGGGTATATGGGTGTTGTGATTTCAAAGGTGACTGAACAGATGAAAACACTCTACGATCACAAGAGCGGAGCGGTCATTACCGATATTCAGCCCAATGGGGCAGCTGACAAAGCGGGCCTGAAACGCGGGGACCTGATCTATGCTGTGAATGGGCAATCAGTTGATTCTCCGAGTACCCTGCAGCATGTGATCGCCTCGCTGAAACCGGGTTCGAAGACAGACATATCGATCGAAAGAGAGAAAAAAGAGATGCAAGTACCTCTGACCCTCGGCTCCAGAGAAGGATTAATCGGATCAAACGACAGTGCTTTCAAGGGAATGTCCCTGGCAGAGATCGACAACAATCGCAGGGCTCAACTCAATATTCCATCAAGTGTCAGCGGTCTGTTGGTAGAGGGTATCAAGTCGGGAAGTCAGGCAGAAAAAGATGGTTTTCAAGTAGGAGATGTTATGATTCAGATCGAAAACAGGACAGTAGCAACTCTTGAGGATGTCGAAAAGGCATTGCAGGAGAACCAAAACAAGGCAAAACGTGTCTACATCAATCGTAAAGGTACGATTTTACTGCTGGTGGCCAACTAAAGGATAGACTATTATTAAGATATTGCTTATCGAGGATGATCCGGAGCTCTCGCTCATCCTCACCAATTACCTGACCAAGTATGATATGGAGGTGATCGGAGCAGAGGATCCCTATATCGGATTGTCACTTTTGACACAGCATCAGTTTGATCTGGTGATCCTCGATTTGACACTTCCGGGGATGGATGGCCTGGAGATGATCCCAAAGATCCGGGAGCATTCCAATATCCCAATCATCATCTCTTCTGCCCGTGATGATATTACCGATAAAGTGATCGGTTTGGAACGTGGCGCGGATGACTATATGCCCAAGCCCTATGATCCCAGAGAGTTGGTCACCCGTATCAAGACGATACTGCGCCGGACTCATACGGCAGATGAAGCCAAATCGAACGGTGATGAGCTTTTCAAGGTAGACAGTGATTCGAGAACGATCATTTTTGAGAATATATTGCTTGATCTTACGGCTGCGGAGTATGATGTACTTTCAATGCTGGTTGCCCACAAGAACGGATCAGTATCTCGGGAGCAGCTTCTTTATGAGAGTGAACATATCGATGATGACAGTTCGATCAAAAATATTGATGTGATCATTTCGCGTATCCGGCACAAGATCGCTGTAATTGATAAGGAGCATGCTTATATCAAACCGATCCGCGGAGTGGGGTATCTCCTGACGACCAACGTATGAAAAACCTTTCCGTTACCACCTTTATCCATATTCTTTTTACCCTGGCGATCACGATTCTTCTGGCAACCTTCATCTTTTTTGTTTCCTGGGATAAAGATCGCCGGAAGATCGCAGAGATCAACCATTACAAGCTGATCGCTGATGCTTTTCTCTCCAATGTACAGCTTAATCCGACAGAAGAGAAACTGGAAAAATTCTATAAAGATTTTTCTGTCAAGCCTATTCCTGTGGAAACAGCCAAAAAAGATATTACCAAGCATGGCAAGACAGTCTTTGGCGGAAAGTCGATCTATGGTCAGGTAAGGGTCTTTGAGATAGAGGGCAAACACTATATCTATGTACAGCGCCTGGGATACAATCTGATGCTGGAAGATGATCGCCCGAAGAATTATAATTTTGGGATTGCCACAGCCATTGGCATCACTTTGATCCTATCTCTTCTGGCGCTCTATCTGGCTATTTTGAAAAAACTTTACCCTCTTAGGCGCCTGCATAAAGAGATCGAGCAGTTTGCGGCAGGGGATATGGATGTCAAGATCAGTTATCAGTACGAAGATGAGATCGGAAAAATCGCCAAGAGTTTTGATGATGCGATATTGCATATCAAAGAGTTGATTACCTCCAAAAATCTCTTTATGCGCAATATGATGCATGAACTTAAAACACCGATCACCAAAGGGCGTATTGTGGTTGAATCAATTGATGATGAGACTGTCAGGGGGATATTGGTCCGTGCTTTTGAACGGATGAATGAACTGATCAATGAACTGGCGCATGTGGAACGGATCACTACCCGGAACTTTGAACCGGTGATGGAGTCTACGACACTGCAGCAGGTTATTGAAAAGTGTCAGCATCTTCTGATGGCAGAGAAGGGAAGGGTTTCTATAGAGATTGAGGATGTTGAGCTTAAAACGGATGGCAAACTGCTTTCCCTGGCGATAAAAAATCTTCTGGATAACGGGATAAAATACAGCAGTGACCGTCATGTGCTATTGCGTACAACAGATCAGAACAGGATCGAAATTATCTCCAAAGGGGAAGAGCTTAAGCATCCACTCACCTATTATACTGAGCCTTTTTCACAAGAGGAGAAGCGCAGCAGCGGCTTTGGTCTGGGGCTCTATATCGTTCATAGTATTCTCAGAAAGCTTGGATGCGATCTGGGATACCGTTATGAAAATGGGGAGAATATTTTTGAGATTGTACTGGGAGATAAGTGCCGGACAAGGGCTTTTCGCTGAGCTCTGAGTGTTGAGCATTCAGGACAATCAATATACTATCCTCGGCATTAGTCGAAGCTTTAGTGGGAGGAATTGAGGATTGCTCTGCTCATTCTCAAGGAGACTACTTAATGGCAGCTGCGATCAATTCCAGCGGATTTTTGAAGATAGTCTTTACGCCTGCGTTATTCATCGCTTCTGAGAGCTGTACCCGGCAGGCGGAGCACTCGGCGGAGACATAGTGGGCTTTGGTCTCTTCGATCATAGCTGCTTTTGGTTTTCCGGCTGCTTCAGCAAAGTGAAATTTTTCAGTTTGCAGGGTTACCCCTCCGAAGCCGCAGCAGCGATCGGGATCACTCATCTCTATCATGGGGTAGTTGGGCGCGAGAAGATTGCGCGGTTCCTGATAAATCCCCTGGACTTTTCGAGCGTGGCAGGGGTCATGGTAAGTAACCACTTCATCAAAATTTTTGCCTTTTTGTTCCAGGATCTCTTTGAGATCAGTATTGTCGTGGAGCCAGGCTGTTGCCATGTGGATCTTTTCAGCGACTTTTTTGGCGCGTGCTTCCCATTCGGGCATATTATGGTTTTTGAAAAAGACTTGCCAGTCGTGTTTGACCATGGCTGAACAGGTGGCTTCGGGGATCAGCATCGCATCGCACTCATCCATAAAGCTTTCAAAATACTCTATATTTGCTTTGGTCATGCGTTCAACAGACTTTATTGCGCCTGTAAAGTAAGCCGGTGCCCCACAACATTGTTGCTTTTTAGGGATAAATATATCGATATTGAGCTTTTCAAGTATCTCTACAAGCCCATCTCCGATACCGGTATAGTTGTAGTTTCCCAGGCACCCTATGAAGATGGCTACACGAAGATTTTTCTGCTCTTGGTTAATTGCAGGTATCTCTTCCGGATAAGTATTTAAAAAACTTGTTTTAGCCATAGAAGGAAGCAGTCTGTCTTTCTTTGCCATAGGAAATGAGAATCTAGCCCTTAAACCCCTGTCGTCTTTATCTTGAGCTAATGCGCAGGTCTTAAACATAAAACCAAACTTCATGACTATATCCATCACTTTACGATGGCTGAGTAGGTAAAAAATAGCTCTTTTAAAGAAAGCTATACCAAACTTATCTGCGATGTCAGCCCGCACTTCTTCGATCACCATATCAGTTGCCAGGGAATTGGGGCAGACATCGACACAGTTGGTGCAGAGAAAACAGCTTTCAAAGATATTCTTGGCATTCTTGTCCAGTTCGAGATGACCCTGCTGATAGGCGCCAAGAAGATCGATAAATCCGCGCGGAGAAGTGACTTCGTCCGGATTGATCTGGTGGATCGTACAGACAGGGATACACTTCCCGCACTTGATACACTCATCACTGGTTTCGGTGAAGTTGAAGATATCTTCAGGTTTTTTCAAACTTTTTCCTTATGGATTTGTTTCTTAATGCTCATTTTTTTTCTTTGTCTGTTACCCTTAAGCATAAAACTCAAAAAATTATTAATTTCACACAAGGCGTGACTACACTGTCTTTGAAAAACTCTTTTTACTGCCACTGTATTTTTTCATATAGGCATCAAACGGCATGGCGATATTTCGGATCAGCAGAGTCCCGGTAGGACTGACACTGATCTTTTCATCGGTGACGGTGATCAGATCGCTTTCGACAAACTCCTGCAATGCTCCCAGTGCATTGGCAAAGTACTCTTGAAAATTGATAGCAAACTCTTCTTCCACCCGTTTGATATCAATGGCGAAGTTTGCCATCAGTTCCATGATGACTGCTTTTCTGAGCTCATCATCCTCACTAAGCTCCACACCGCGTTCAAAAGGGAGTTTTCCGGCATCGAGAGCTGCTTCATAGCTGCTCATATCCTTGGTATTCTGGGCATAATAGCCTTTACCTTCACCGATGCTGGTGAGTCCGATACCGATAAGATTGGCACCACCCTTGGTCGTATAGCCCTGGAAATTTCGATGGAGTTCTCCTTTTTCGATGGCGGTGAAAAGTTCATCTTCGGGTTTGGCAAAATGATCCATCCCTACCATTTTATAGCCGTTCCCTTCAAAAAAGTCAATAGTGTATTGAAGGATCTGCAATTTGACATCCGGGCTTGGCAGTGTAGTTTCATCAAATTTTCGCATCGTCTTTTTCAGCCATGGCACATGGGCATAGTTGAAGATAGCCAATCGGTCAGGCTGCAGAGAAAAAGCCTTTTTGAGTGTTTCCTGAAAACTGCTGAATGTTTGAAAGGGGAGTCCGTAGATCAGGTCTATATTGATACTTTCTATCCCGTAGCTCCGTGCCAGATCGACAGCTCTTTTGGTCAGCTCGTAGGGCTGGATACGGTGGATCTCCTGCTGCACTTTGGGGTCGAAGTCCTGTACACCAAAGCTGATTCGGTTAAACCCATGTTTTTTGAAGACCTTCATCTGCTCTTCATTGAAAAATCTTGGATCGATTTCGCAGCTGATCTCCGCCTCATCACTCCAGTTGGTAAATTTGGACTTGATATAGCTGATGATCTCATCAAGTTCAAACGCTTTGTAAAAAGTCGGTGTCCCCCCGCCAAAGTGGAACTGGATCACTTCCCGTCCTGTATCGAGATGCGAAGCAAGGATATCGATCTCCTTTTTGAGATATTCAACATATCGGCTCAGCTTCTCCTCTTTGGAGGTAAAAACAACATTGCATCCGCAAAAGTAACAGGCAGAACGGCAAAACGGAAGATGTACATAGAGGGAAAGTTTTTCTTTTCCTTCGTCCAGATACTTCAAATAGTTCTGGTAAGCAAAATCTTCTTTAAATTCCAATGCGGTTGGGTAACTGGTATACCGAGGTCCGGGCTTGGAATATTTACTGTATTTTTCTAAATCTATTTTGCTCAAAAAAGTTCCTTTGTCTTACTGTGTGTATCCTCTTTGTTCATTACTAGTTACTAGTTCCTCATTCCTCATTATTTCGATGATTATCCAGCCAGACCATCACGCCTTTCTGTGCATGCAGGCGGTTTTCCGCCTCGCTGAAGATCACATCGGCATGTTTTTCAAAGATCTCTTCGCTTACCTCAAATCTACGGTAGGCAGGGAGACAGTGGAGGAAAATGGCATCCTCTTTTGCCAATGCCATAATCTTATCGTCCACCATATATCCGGTAAAATCATCGATACGCTTCTCTTTCTCTTCCTCCTGTCCCATGGAAATCCAAGTATCTGTGGTTACGACGTCTGCTCCGGATACGGCAGCCTTGGGGTCATTACCGATGATGATCTTTGCACCACTCTCTTTGGCAAAGGCCATGGCATCTGAGACTATTTTGGCGCTGCACTCATACCCTTTTGGCGTAGCAATACGCAGTTCAAAACCAAGTTTTGCTGCCAGCATCAGCCAGGAGTGTGCCATATTGTTTCCGTCTCCGATATAGGCACAGACAGGATTTTTTTCTTTATCGAATTCGATCATCGTCAGATAGTCTGCCATCAGCTGTACGGGGTGGTATTCATCAGTTAGTCCGTTGATGACCGGTACACGGGAGTATTGGGCAAACTCGTTGAGTTTTTCCTGTGAAAAGGTTCTGATCATCACCATGTCAAGCATACGTGATATGACCCGAGCCGTATCTTTCATCGGTTCGCCGCGGCCCAGTTGGATATCATTGGAGGAGAGGAAGAGGCCGATCCCGCCAAGCTGGTAAATCCCCGTCTCGAAGCTTACCCGTGTCCGTGTCGAACTCTTCTCGAAGATCATCCCCAAAGTCTGATGCTCCAAGTAGGGAACATACTGCTTCCTTTTTGTCTGTGCCTTGATCTTCTGCGCCAATGCAATTATCTCCAGAATTTCCTCTTTAGTGAAATCCCTGAGTGTCAAAAAGTGTCTCATCCCAGCCATCCTCATGCGACAGATCGATCCTGTCAAAATTAAAAAGAGAATATTTTAACATAAAAGAGATTGAAATGAAATTGGAAATTGGAAATTGGAATTAGAAATTAGAAATTTTGATAGGTTTTTCTTCAAAAAACTTTAATCAAGGCAGCAGGATGTACTATTCGAAATGCTCTACTTTCTCATTTTCTAATAATAGTCTCCATACATGCGAAGCCACAATATCGCTGGGATAAAGTTCATGCAGCTTTTTAAATGCCTTAAGTCCTCTGCTGGTTTGAGGGCCGAAGATACCATCAATTTTCAGCAGCAGCAGTTCTTGCAGCAGTTCGACTGCCGGGCCACGGGAACCTTGTCTGAGATCGGGAAGTTTTTCCGCTGTCATCCCTTCGATAGTCTTGAGATGTTTCATTCCCGAGTTCTCCAATCCGAGAGAGCCGTACCGATCAAGTTCCAGAACACTTTGATAGTCAAAGACGGGGCAGGCTCTGGGTGCGACTTCGCAGTGTCCGTGAAAGCTGATATCGCCATTATAGCTTCGGTCGATCTGCAGAGAGAGTTGACACAAAGTGTCAAACTGCGATTCGGTGAAGTTTTCCTTCTTGAGTCCGTGCAGGCAGATGGCAATGGTGCCGATATTGTGTCCCCGCTGTGCCGCCGGTGTTTTTTCGATACTCCGTCCTTTGGACAGTTGGCCGTCTTTCTGGATAAAGTAGTGATATCCTATCTCACTGAAACCTCTGGACAGATGCCATTTTCTGATCGTCTCGATATTGTCGTGTTCGGGATAATCCGAGGCGGAGCAGTGGACGAAGACCCTGCGTACTCTTCTGGAAGGTTTGGTGAACATGATATTACTCCTTAAGCCCGAATTATAACGGTTGAAGTTGATAAGGGCATTATGCTAAAATAGACAAAATATGAAATGATAGGCAAAATGACAGGACACTATACTTTTAAAACCCTTTTTGATCAGATCAAAGCGCAGAAGCGTAATTTCTGGCGGACCAATTTCTATGGGATATTGGCAACACTGCTATTGCTGCCGATCCCGATGTTGATACCGCTTTTGATCGATGAGGTGTTATTGAAGCATCCCGGAAAGATGACGAAGGCGATATCCGGCTTTTTCGGAAGTTCAGAAACATGGGTCTATATCGCAGTGATCCTGGTACTGGTACTTGTGCTGCGGTTTCTGGCATTTTTCTTCAATAACAAAAAGACCTTCTATGCCACCAGGATCACACAGAAGATCAGTTATCTGTTGCGCCATCGTATTCTGCATCATCTGGAACGTGTCTCTCTTTCTGAGTATGAGACGCTGAAGTCAGGGGGTATTGCTTCCAAAACGGTGCAGGATGTGGAGAGTATCAGCGGTTTTGCCGGGCAGGTGGTGACGACGGTATTGAGTGCGACACTGATGCTTGTGGGGATCGCTGCGATCATGCTCTGGATGAACTGGGTACTGGCGCTGCTGGTCTTTATGCTCAACCCGCTCTTTTTGGGAGTTTCACGGATTTTGGGGCGCAAGACCGGTGAACTGCTGCGTCGTCAGCATGAAGCCTATGAGCTCTACCATGAACTGCTCAACGAAACACTGGAACTTTTTGTCCAGGTACGCGCAAGCAATCAGGAGCGAAGTTTTTTCGGGATATTGCAGGGAAGGGCAAAAGCGATCGAAGAGGCATCGCTCGATTATGGCTACAAAGCTTCCGTCGCACACAGCTCTTCGACACTTTTGACCAATACAGTCGTCGACATCTTCCGTGCACTGGGGATCGCTGCCGTAGCTTATTCGGATCTGACGATCGGGATGATGATAGCTTTTCTCTTCTACCTTTCGACACTTGTTGCGCCGATACAGCAGTTGATGGGGCTGGTCATCAGCTACCAAAGCACCAAACCGGCATTGGAACGCATCAATAGTTTATTGTCACTCTCGCAGGAACCGCACTATCCTCATGAAGCCAATCCATTTGATGAGACAAAGACCACTTCGGTTGAACTGCAGGATATCAGTTTCGCTTACGCGAATAGCAAAGAGGTACTTCACAATATTAGTTTGAAGGCAGAATCAGGGCAAAAGATCGCTCTCATTGGTCCCAGTGGCAGCGGGAAAACGACGATCGCCCAGATCATGGTAGGGTTTTATCCTTCGCACACAGGAGAGATACTTTATGGAGATATCCCCATTGAGCAGATCGGCTTGCCTGTCGTACGGGAAAATGTGGCCCTGATGCTGCAGCAGGCACTCTTCTTTAACGATACGATCCGAATGAACCTGACCCTCTCCAGAGAGAAGAGTGATGAGGAGATCTATGAAGCACTGAAAGCTGCACAGCTTGAAAGCTTTATATGTCAACTGGAGGATGGTTTAGAGACTCCTATCGGTAAAAACGGTATCCGTCTATCCGGTGGTCAGCGCCAGAGACTCGCTATCGCACGATTGATACTCTCCGATCCAAAGATCGTTATCTTCGACGAAGCAACCTCTGCACTGGACAATGCGACAGAGTACCATCTTTATGAGACACTGGCATCTTTCCTCGAAGGCCGTACGACCATCATCATTGCCCACAGAACGACGACGATCAAGCAGGCGAACTATATTTACCTCATAGAAGAGGGCAGGGTTAAGGCGGAGGGGAGTTATAATAAGCTGCAGGAACAAGGGTTGATCAGGGAGGATTTTGACAGAATATAGTATTGACACCCGTTTATTATTATGATAATATAAGTATATTATTATGATAAAGGATATGCTAATGTTAGAATATGGCATCAAAGCAATTACAACTAACCCTACACTTATCACAAAAGCCAGTGAAGTGATCCGTTTGGTTGATTCGAGAAATCATCATACGCGTGCTTTTGTCATTCCTGCTATCTATGAAGAAGCATTGAAGGAATTTTTCAAAAAAATTGAATATCAAAAATGGGTAGAAGAAAAAAAACAAGCCTTGAAAAAGAACAATGTACAAGATGCTCCTTCTGAAGAATTAATGGATAAAGGATGGAATACTATCGAGGATTATTTGGATGATTAAAGGTGATATATGCTTGGCAGATTTTGGGAAAAGTAAAAACAGTTTTGAATTTGGAAAGAAACGACCAGTCCTGATCTTTCAAACCGACAAGCTGAATTTGGCTGTTCAGGAAGGAATATATGATTATTTCCTGGTAATCCCTCTCTCTACAAAAAATGATATTGTCACAGATGAATTTCGATACAGAATTTCCAAGAGAGCAATGCTGCAAGAGGAAAGTTATGCAGTCTGTAATTCGATCTGTTTTTTGCCCAGGAGTGCTTTGCAGGAGAAAGTAGCAAACCTGAGCACAAAAGAGTGTTTGCAGATAGAATCTATACTGAAAAATCTTTTTGATATGGCTCCGGAAAATGATCCAAAAAATTAAAAAATTCAGCAAGCTTTCCGCAAAAGAGAAAAACCTATTCATGGAAGCTTACTATACACT
>JAYEND010000065.1:0-21146 GCA_034721895.1 Campylobacterota bacterium
AACCAGATCGTCAAGGACCTTTGGTTTTGCATGACTCATTTGCATTCCTCAAGTTGATATATACCTTTTGAACATTTAATAGTGTATCAATATTTGTATTTATTGATACTTTGATATACTATCTTAAAGGCATTGAACTATCCCAAAAAATTTAGCCACTTCCAAAGTTAGAATATAATTTCAGACAACATGTTTAACGTATTGAATTGTATCTTTGTTTGTCGAAATAAACCTGATGATCAGAGTTGCAAAAAACAGTATAGAAGAGTAGAATAACAAAAGAGGAAAAAGTATGAAAAAGATAATGATGACAGTGTTTGTGGTTCTTCTGAATATAACATTTTTATATTTGCCTACTAATGCACAAGCTGAAAAATTGGAAACTTCATTGGCTCAGGATATACTGATAAAGAGTGAGGTAGAAACAGCAGTTAATATGTTGCAGGCAATCTATACAAAGCATCAAGAGGGTGAAATGAGCCTTATACAGGCAAAGAAGCTTGGTGCTGATCTTCTGAGGGAACTCAGGTACGGTAGCGAAGGATATTTCTGGGCCGATACGACGGAAGGTGTCAATGTGGTTTTGTACGGTCGAAAGGATGTGGAAGGAAAGAATCGTCTTGAGGTAAAGGACATGCAGGGTACCTTCTATATCAAAGAGTTTTTAGCAAAAAGCAAAGAAGGCGGCGGGTATGTCGAGTATTGGTTTGCGAAAAAGGGACAGACTGCTTCTCAACCGAAGAGATCATATGTGCTTCTGTTTGAACCATTTGGTTGGGTTGTCGGCAGCGGATATTATCGGTGAAAAGATCAAAAAGAATTTAGGTTAATTGATAATATAAAGGTAAAGGAATGATTGATCAGGTAATAGTAGTTCTTTATCTTATAGGAATTTTAATCTTGGGAATCTGGGCCGGGAAAGGCGTGTCTGACTTGAAACAATTCTCGGTTGTGGGACGATCTTTCGGCACGATGGTCATCTTTCTGACTTTGTCCGCGTCTTTCATAGGCGGCGGCTTTTCGATGGGAAATGCCGAGAAGGTCTTTCTGTTCGGGATCGTGAACATCTTTGCGCTTTGGGGATTCAGTATCAAAGAGATCCTGGTGGCGACCCTGATCGCTCCCAGAATGGACAAATACCCGAATGCAATCTCTGTCGGGGACATCATGTATGAAAACTACGGGAATTTTGCCAAGATCGTTACCGGGATTTTATCCATAATCCTCTGTGCAGGTATACTCGGTGCTCAGGTGGGGGCTATCGGCTATATCTTCAACGTCTTTCTAGACATTCCGCAACTCTACGGTATCCTTGTAGGCTGTGGCATCGTGATCGTCTACTCTACGATCGGCGGAATGCGTTCGGTAGTTTTCACTGATATTGTTCAATTCTTTATCCTCTTCATCGGTATCACATTGACACTGATTTTTGGGTATTTCCATGTCGGTGGCTGGTCAGCTATTGCAGAGTCCGTACCCACAACTCATTTTACTTTCCTGGGAACTGATACGACACTTGTACAATTCATCTCCCTCTTTCTGACTTTTTTGTTGGGCGAGACTCTGATCCAACCCTATGTCCAGCGTCTCTTCCTCTCCAAGGATGCCACCCATACTGCAAGGGGTACGTTTTGGAGCGGGATTTTCTCGTTCCCGTTTTTTGCCATTACCGGCCTTATTGGTATCATCGCTTTGACGATCGATCCCAATCTCAATCCCAACCTGTCGATGCCCTTTGTTGTCATGGAAGTTCTTCCCATCGGCCTGAAAGGCCTGGTTATCGCCGGAGTCATCTCCATTGTCATGTCCTCGGCCGACTCCTTTCTTAACGGGGCATCAGTGGCCTTTACCCACGACGTAGTAAAGCCGCTCAGATCAAAGGAAATGGACGAAAAAAAGGCACTTATTTTAACCCGGATATTCAATATTTTCGTCGGTATTCTGGCGGTGATCGTTGCGATAAAAATCAAAAGTATCCTGGATATACTTATCTATTCCTACAACTTCTGGTCACCTGTTATGCTGGTTCCTCTGATCGCGGCTATCCTGGGAGTCAAGGCCAACGTAAAGCACTTCATCGCCGGAGCTCTGGCTGGGATCCTCGGCGTAATTATCTGGAACTTTGTTCTCGACAATCCCGGCGGTTTTGACGGACTGATCGTCGGTGTCTTATGTAACTTTTTTGTCTTTTTTATTGTTTACTTCATTGATAAAAAGAGGGATGGGGCCATTAGTATTAAAGGCTAAGGTAATTAGTCTGTGCAGTAATAAAATATGCGCTACAGCAGTAGCATCAGGAGAAAAAGATGACAATAGGTATTCCCAAAGAGGTGAAAACGGATGAGTTTCGTGTTGGTGCTACACCGTTTAATGTGGCACTGCTCGTTGATGACGGTCATAGTGTTTTGGTGCAGAGTGGTGCCGGAGAGGGGAGTGGCTATAGTGATACACTTTACCGTGAAACCGGTGCAGAAGTAGTGGAGAGCGCAGAAGCGCTGTATGCGCAATCTACACTGATCGTCAAAGTCAAAGAGCCGCAGCCATCCGAGTATGATCTTTTGAGTGAACGTCATACCCTCTTTTGCTTTTTACACCTTGCACCGCTACCGGAATTGGCCTCAGTCTTGGCTAAAAAAAGAGTCTGTGCTATTGCCTATGAGACCGTGGCATCGGAAAATGTGCTTCCTCTGCTCAAACCGATGAGCGAGATTGCCGGCAAAATGGCTCCTGCAATTGCAGCCTATCACCTCAGCCGCTATCAGGGTGGTGAAGGTGTTTTGATCGGTGGCGCTGTGGGGGTGCCACCGGCTAACGTTTTGATCATCGGTGCCGGTAATGCAGGATTTAACGCGGCCAAAATAGCCTTCGGCATGGGTGCGGATGTGACGGTAATAAACCGTTCCACACCGAAACTGGAGCAGCTGCAGAAGGTACTTTCTTCGGTTAAAACAGCTATTTACTCGCCTGAAGCACTTCGTGAACTGCTAGAGGATTCGGACATTGTGATCAGTACCATATTGATCCAGGGAGGCGCCACAACGCCGAAGCTGATAACGCGTGACATGCTGAGGCAGATGAAAAAAGGGAGTGTTCTGGTAGATATTTCGATCGATCAGGGCGGTATCTCCGAGACTTCGCGGCCGACGACCCATACCAATCCAATTATTATCGAAGAGGGAGTGCTTCATTACTGCGTAGCCAACATGCCAGGAGCGTATCCAAAAACCGCAACGGTTGCACTGACCAATGCAACGATCCCTTACATTAGAGAACTGGCCAGGAAGGGGAGTATCGATGCTATCAAAAATGATCATTCTCTCGCACTTGGCGTCAATCTTTTTAATGGAATGATCACCAATCGTGCCGTTGCCCAGGCGCTTGGTTTAAAGCTTAAAGCACTCGAAACATTGTTGTAACATGCTTCTATAGATTAAAGCCTTGGTGCGGTAATAAGCTTATAATGGAGAAAATGATGAACCGATGGATGAAGATAGCATATAATGAAGCAATGGAAGGGATGCATGCCGATGATGGAGGTCCTTTCGGTGCTGTTATTGTTCAAGGCGAGAAAGTGATTGCCGCAGCACACAATGAAGTTCTTAAAACCAATGACCCCACTGCCCATGCTGAGATCAATGCTATCCGGAAAGCCAGTGAACAGCTTGTGTGTTATGACCTATCCGATTGTGTCTTGTATACGACCAGCAAGCCTTGTCCAATGTGTTTAGGTGCCATTTTTTGGGCACGTATCGGAACAGTTTACTACGGGGCAACTGAACAAGATGCTGCTAGAGGAGGCTTTGATGATCACAGATTTTACGAAATGATGCGTGGCCAGAACAATGATATCGTATTCAAGCAAATAGATTATGAAGCCAATGCCGGACTTATTGACCAGTGGCTTGAAAAAGAGGATCGTCAGATGTATTGAATGCTGAGTTTTGTGATCGATTGCCATCCATTTTTACTACTTTACCGCCTGAGCGATTTTGTGGATAGCCATGCCGTAGTTGGTACTGGCATTGTATCGGGTCAGGACATTGAAATTTTTTGCGCCAAGCCAGAGCTCATCATGCGTATTGTTGCGAAGTTTCAGCAGGGAGGCTTTGGACTCATTGAATCGTTGTTTCGGAGTTACACCATGCCTTCTGAGTTTGGAGAGTGTATAGGTACGTTTATAGCCGGTTTTCAGGCCCCTATAGCGTTTTCCTTTGAAACGGGCAGGTACGGCAACTGTTCTTCCTTTGCGCCATCCTTTTTTGTGCATGAACTTTGCGATGATGCCGATGCTGTCTTTAAGACTCCAGGGGTCTCTCTTTCCATTTTTGTCATAATCCATACCAAAGCTTCTGTAAACGGACGGAACCTGCTGTATGCTTCCTATGGCACCGGCAAATGACCCTTCCAGTTTATAGGGATCGAAACCTTCTTCTCTGCACATGAGAAAGAAGTGCTCGAGTTCGGATTTGAAAAACTTTTTCATACGATTGCTGTTAAAGGCAAGGGTTGTGAGTGAATCAAGCAGGCGGTAATCACCGATATATTCATTGAATTTGCTCTCTACGGCAATGAAGCCGACGATATACTCGGGATCGACCTGGTATTCCCTCGCAGCCCTTTGGAGCGTGGTATTGTATTTGCGCTTGAATTTTTTGGCTTTTGTGATCGTTTCCGGGTCAAGGACATGTGCTTTGAACCTCTCCCAGCTTCCTACGGTTGAATTTTTCTTGTATTTTCCCGTATAGCGATTCAATGTATCCCGATCGAGCCTTGCGTCTTTGAGTACTGCTGTGACATAGGATCGCTTGAAGTGGTGCTTGGTGACCATTTTGTCTATAAAACGCTGCACTTCCGGCTTGGCGAGAAAGTTGTAGGGGATAGGGGGCCTGTCATCGTTAGCGAGCAGCATCAATGGTATAAAAGTGATTAGTAAAAGTAGTTTTAAAAGTTTCATTCTTTTCCTTCTCCTCTGTCACCCTGAACTTGATTCAGGATCTATTGTTTCAATTATAACTCTGGATCCTGAACGTCTATAGGAAATGCCCTTGGGGTATAAGCTCATGACGCCATAAATATTTATTAATATTATATTCTTAACACTTAACATTTAGTATCAGCAAAGCATCCCGATAGATCGGTTCATCGATAAAGCCATATTTATCATCCATAAAACCGTTGATCCCTTTGGCAGCATTCTCTTCAAAGACTCTTTTGATATGTTCAGCCCGTTTTACGGCTTCAGGAGAGAGCCCGAAGATATCATTGGCAATGGCAACCTGTGCAGGTCCCATACACGCTTTGCTCTCAAAGCCCATCATCTTCTCGTGCTCGCACCATCTCCTGAAAGTCTCGGTATCGTTATAGTCCTGGAACATGAAGGAGACAGGACGGATACCGACACTTTTGGCATCTACAAGAAATTTGCTGAGTATATGATCGATAGTCGGGTTACCCTGCTGTACCAATGACTGTGGCAGTCCAAGAGAGCTTAGAAGATCGAGTATCCCGATGTTTGCCATGGTGAGTCTCTCATCGATACGCAGACCTCTCAGCCCATAGAACGCCTCTTTGGTCTCCAGGGAGATATGCAGTTCCTTATCCGGTGAGAGCAGGGTAAGGGCTAGTGCGATCTGGGTAGGGGTCTTGATCTTGGCGATACGTATGGCATCAAAACCAAAATCATTGAGAAAAGTGATTTCCTCCTCACCGCCTTCGCCCAAAGGATTAGTACGTATGACGATGAAGCTTTTGGACTCTTGCAGGTGTGAGAGGAAAAGAGCGATATTGTAGAGCGCTTCTTTTTTGCGAGAGGGAGCGATGGCATCTTCGAGGTTGAGTGTGATCACATCGGCTTCGAGATCATCGATGCGGTTGAGGTGTTTGAGCCTGAGGGGATTAAGCATCATGTTTGAGCGGAACAGCCTGGAAGTGTATTTAGATTTTTGAAGGCTGCCAAAGTGCTTGGCATAGGCATCTAACGGGAGGTTATCGATAAAGTCCAAGTCATTGAAAATCATAGGATTATGATAGCGAAATATGTTTAGAGGTGCCCTGAATTATGTTGAGAAAAGTTTTACTGTGATTCTTGAAGATATTTGATGATATCTTCAACATATGAGTGGTTTCCTTCTCTATTGTCATAGATCAGATAGAATTTTCTGTACATGGGTTTGTTTTTGATGCGTGACTGGTATAGTACCTTCTTATCAAGTTCATCTTCTATAGCAAGTTGGGAGACGATTGCCACGGTAGGGTGGTCACTGTTTGGCTTTGACCATTTGATACCCTGTATGGCTGCTGTGGCACTATCAATCTCTGTCAGGGAGTGGAAAGTTCCATAAGAGAGTCCTAACTCTTCAAAAAAGTCACTGATAAACATTCTTGTAGGGGAGTTAACATTTCTGCAAAACAGTCTGCAGTTACTTAACTCATCTTCTCCCAATGAGTCTTGTAAAGGTATTTTTGAACAAACGACTAACTCATCTTCCATCCACTCCTTATAGACTAACGCATCATCAAAAATAGGAGACTCTATGAGTCCCAGGTCAAGTTCTTTCTTTTTGACACCTTCAATTATCTTATCGCATGTGGAGATAGTCAACTTTATTTTACTGTTAAGTCTTTGGCCAATATTGATTAGAGGATCACCTGGAAGAATATGCGAACCGATAGTGTATGAAGCTCCTAATTTAAATGATTTATTCATTAATTAACCTTATGATTATTATTATTTTAATTGTAAAGTAGTAGTTCTTATTGTATGCTTTGTTTGTCGTAAAAAAATAAGATTTTTGTTGTTATATAAAAATTTAACTAATAATTTATGGATCACGAGAAGACTTGTTAAGTTTATTTGAAATGATCAATCAAAAATATGGATCTAACTTTTATGAGAAATATGGGAAATGGAAACCTCAGTATTTATGCAACTATTACAGTATAATTCTATATGCATAATTCTGGTTCAAAAATATCAAGGTAGTACCAAATGAATAAACTCTTTTTAATATTTATGTTTTTTACTGTTTTGTTGCTGGCGAGGCATGATGCATACCCGACCAAAGAGTGCCCTGCATTTAATAATATGAAACACAGCAAAAACACACATGCAGTGCATCTTGATACAAGCAAAAAATATACGGTACTTAAATACCATAAGGGACAAGCACTTGTCCTCATAAAAGGTGAACAGCCTGCTCAGAGATGGGTAGATGATGAGTGTTTTTCCAAGAGTGATAATGGCTCCATTTCTATGAATGCAAAAGAAGTTGAGAGTGGGATAGTAAGTACAGAAGACAATCTTTCAAAAGCTTCACTAGACATGGATCTAACGAAAAATACTAAAAAATATAAATATAATTATACTAATGAATATTATAATGCAAAACTTTCACAGCAAAACCTCTTGGCATTGAGTTGGCACAATGCTTTCTGTGAAACACACCGGTCAAAACGAGAGTGCAGAGAGAGAAGAGGAAAACGGTACAGTGATACGAGGTTTGTGCTGCATGGGTTATGGCCGCAGCCCAGAGAAAATATTTACTGTAATGTGCCGCAGGAGTTAAAGCAGTATGATAAAAATCGCCAGTGGTATCGTTTGCCGACACTTCCTCTCAGTGAAGGGACTTTGACAGCACTCTTGCATCTGATGCCCGGGTCTGCCTCCAATCTCCATCGTCATGAATGGGTAAAGCATGGTACCTGCTATGGAACTGATCCCGAAAGCTATTTCCTGGAAGCGATCTCTCTTGCAGAACAGGTTAACAAATCCAAAGTCGGAACATTCTTTTCCCAGAATATCGGAAAAATTGTAACTTTGAATCAGATACGTTTCAAAGTCGATGAGAGTTTTGGCAAAGGAAGCGGAAAAAAGGTGGAGATACGCTGCCATAAGGGGATGGTTACTGAACTGTGGTTTCATTTGGGTAACGGAAGCGATGATCTCTCTCAACTGCTCAAAGAGGGTAGAAAAGTGCGAAGTCGTTGCCGTAAGGGAAGAATTGACAGAGTAGGCTTTTGATGAGTGATTTGGCCGATGTACTCGAAGCGCTGAAGCACTCCAATGTCTTTCTGACCGGTGGTGCAGGGACAGGAAAGAGTTATGTTACCAATGAGGTGATCTCTATTTACCGTAAAGAGGGCAAACAAGTCGTAGCTCTGGGCTCTACAGGTGTCAGTGCGGTGAATATCGGCGGGTTTACCGTGCATAGCTTTTTCGTTTTTGGGATCGCAAGTAATTTTGAAGAGTTGGATGTTGGGGACAGGCGTGCCAAGAAGCGATTGAGCGACCTTAAAAAGCTACTCAAAGCTACCGATCTCATTATCATCGATGAAATTTCTATGATCAGTACAGACCTGCTCGATATGATCGCTTATCGTTTGGAAAATATGGGCTATCTGGGAAAACTTCTTTTGGTAGGTGACTTTTTTCAACTTCCTCCCATACAGAAACAACAGGGTAGCAATCATCTCTTTGGGGACAGGCTTTATGCCTTTGAGAGCTCTGCCTGGAAGCGTTTTGAGCTGATGGTGATCGAGCTTACCGAAATGAAGCGCACCCATGATAAAGAATTTACGCAGATACTCCATAAGGTACGCAGAGGGGTATGCGATGAAGAGGTTGTCTCCTATATGGTGAACCTTTGGAATAACGAAGAGGTGCATCAGGCAGAACCAACTTATCTTTATGGGCGCAATCTGGAAGTTGAGCAAACCAACAGAGCAAAGATAGATGAACTTGATACCGACGAGACTATTTTGTTTGCGAATATAGAGATGTTTGGAAAAGTACATGAAAAAAAGCTGCTGGGTTGGAAAAAGATGCTGCCTATCACTGAGCAGCTTACGCTAAAAGAGGGTGTACCGGTACTTTTTACGGTGAACAAATGGGGTAAATTCGTCAATGGTGAAAGAGGCATACTTCGTAAGATAGAAGAGGATCATTTGATCGTGGAGAAAGAGGAGGAGTTTGTCAGGGTTGAACGGCATGAGTTTGATCTGCTGGATATGGTGGTCAAAAATGATGGCACCATAGAGACTGTCTCATTGGCGACGCTCTCACAGTTCCCTCTCAAGCTCGCCTATGCTGTGACGATCCACAAATCACAGGGGATGAGTATCGACAAACTAGCCTGCAATGTAGATAATATCTTTGCACCCAGCCAATTCTATGTGGCTATCTCCAGAGCGGTTGATCCCAAAGCACTGAAGATCGATTTCAACCGTGGAGACTTGACGCAGTATTTGCGCAGGGTTATCAGTGTCGATCAAAGAGTAGTAGCGTACTATGAGGGGTTAAACGATTGACTGCCCAGCTGTAACTTGGTTCGGTATTAATCATTGTGTCACTATAGGTACATTTCCAGCCTGTTTAATATGAAGATGCCTTCCATGGATTGTGACAATGTCGCCGTCCATTTCCAACATGTTGTACTCATTATCCAGATCAATGTCCATCTCTTTTACTTCTCCGTAAAAACTTCCAAATTTTTTAATGAAACGCAGAGGAGTAAAGATGAAAAACCTGCTTTTGCTCATTAACATAAAAGGTGTCATGATCACATGCGCAGGGATAAGTAAGAGTATGGCAAGAATATATTTGAGAATACCATATTTAAGTATGCCAAAACGTAAGGTTTCCGAAAGAAAGATATGTTGTAAATCTCCCATGTTTCCGGCAGAAAAGAGAAATAAGTCGTCATTGAGTTTAAAAATATGATGTTTTTCTGTTTTGGGTGTTTGGCCGTTTGCCAATCTGTCGAGTACAGTAGAGATTTTGGGTGATCGATGGATCTTGGCAACGACATTGAAAGAGCCTGTAGGATTAAGGATAAAGACAGGGAGGTGGTCCTCCAGGTCGTGCAACTGCTTGAGAACACGTCTTATCGTGCCATCTCCACCATTGACGACAACATAGGCATATTGCTCTATATCGTGTTGTTCCGGCAAGAAGGATTCTTTGATGGAAGTGATATCTAAGCCTTCATGAGTAATCTCTTTACCGATCGATAATATCTTCATTTGATATGCCCCTATAATTCATCTTAATCATACAAAGACCAATGTTAAGGACAGGTTATTTCTACCTGCTTTGTGGTATCCTAATCTTTATGGATATTGAAATTGAAAACGAAGACGAACTCGATGAGTATGTCATTTGTCATAAATGTTATACTCTGCACAAAGAGGTACCGATAGCCGATGGTTCAAAGGCACTCTGTACACAATGCGGTACACTGCTCTATCGACGTGACAGCAAACTGATGGATCATGGTTTGGCATTAAGCATTGCCGGATTGATTCTTTTCATTCTTGCCAATCTTTTTCCATTGGTTAAAATCGAGATCCTCGGAAGCGAACAGTTCATTACTATTCCATCAATGATTATCAGTCTGGCGGAGAGCGGATACTATCTTGTCGCACTGTTTGTCAGTTATCTGATACTTATCTTCCCTTTGATGATCTTCCTGATCTACATCCTGATCTTTTCGCTTATGAAAATGGGAGAGGGAGAAGCATTGACCAAAGATCTTCTGGTACTTCTGTCGCAAATTATGCCGTGGCATATGAGTGATATTTTCCTTATCAGTATTCTGGTCGCTATTGTCAAACTTTTTGCCATGGCCGAGATATATATGGGAACCTCTTTCTGGACATTGCTTCTCTTTGTCTTATTGGATATCTATATGACGCGAAATATACACCTCGGCGAACTATGGATGCTGAGAAAGCATGTCTATCAATGCAACGAAAAGAGGCAGCAGAGTGCACTCTGTTGATGAAGAGAAACTGATCCGATGCCCAGTCTGCGAAGCAGTGAATATTGACCGTGAGAAGAATAATATCTGCCGTCGATGTAATTCAAAGATTTATCACCACGGAAAGAACCCGACAGAAAAAAGCTGGGCCTACCTGATCACAGCGATCATCTTTTATATCCCGGCCAATCTCTACCCTATGATGATCATCAAGCAGCTTGGTTCGGAGAGCGGCAGTACGATTTTGGGCGGTGTGCTTCTCCTGTGGGAGCATGGAGACTATCCTGTTGCCCTGATTATTCTATTGGCATCGGTGTTTGTCCCCGTACTTAAATTTTTGATGTTGATTTATCTCTTAATTAGTGTAAAATACGCTGTAGGAAACGACAAAAAGATCAATAAACACAAAATATATTATTTTACCGAAGTGATTGGCCCCTGGTCCATGGTCGATGTATTTGTTGTGGGGATACTGGCTGGACTGGTTCACCTTGCAGGTGTAGAAATTATTGCCGGTACGGCAGCAACCGCATTTGCATTATCCGTATTTTTTACACTGATGGCGGCACAGTCATTTGATGTCAAGCTGATCAAGGAGAAAAAAATTAATGTCTAAAAAGATACCTGAAGTTCAGGAGTCCACCAAATTCAATTTTGTATTGTCGATCTGGATCGTTCCGCTCATAGCACTGCTTATTGCATTGTGGCTGGCATTTCAATATTATTCTGAACTGGGACCAAAAATTGAAATCATTTTCAAGAGTAATGAAGGTTTGAAAGCGGGACAGAGTCAGATCAAATACAAAGATGTTCCTATCGGAAAGATTGAAAAGGTTGTATTGCGCAGTGACGGTGATGGTATAAAAGTCATTGCCAGAATGGATAAGGAGGCAATACCCTATCTCAATGAGGATGCCAAATTCTGGATCGTCAAGCCGGAAGTAGGTATTGGGGGCGTCTCAGGCCTTGAAACGATCATCTCCGGAACTTATATCAAACTATACAGCAAAAAGGGGGAGATGAAAAAAAAGAAATTTATTGGTCTCCAGAAGCCCTATCGTTTGCTGGAAGATGGAGAGTATTTTCATCTGAATGCTTCTTCAGCTTTTAATGTCAAGAAAGGCACGCCTATCTTCTTTAAAAATATGCAGGTAGGTTATGCTGAATATGTTACCATTTCTCTGGATGGGAAAAGTGTGGATGTGATCGTTTATATTGAGAAATCTTATATTCCCTATATACACACAGATACAAAATTCTGGATACAGAGTACAGTTGACATTGATTACGCAAACGGGCAGTTTGATTTCAATATTGCTCCCTTGGCACATATAGTTCGTGGAGGAATTGAATTTTCCTCATCAGGTGAAGACATAACGAAAAAAGTACCCTATAATCATATTTTTCGACTCTATAAAAACAGCAGTGTTGCTGCTGACAAGCAGATAGGGAAGGGAGGCAAAGCAGTCAGGGAGTATCTGATGCATTTTAATGAGTCGATCGCAAAACTGAATATAGATGCTTCGGTACGGTATGACAATTTTGATATCGGAAGTGTCAAGGATATTTCACTTTCGTACAATAGAGGCAGTCATCAAATGACCGGCAAGGTAATTGCCTCGATTGATACCTCTATCTTTTTTGATCCCAGTGACAGAAACCATACGGGTGAAGAAAATCTCGAGCAGGCCGTCAGGGAAGGATTGAGAGCATCCGTGCAGGAGTATGATCCGATCAGTGGGTTGCTCTATATTGATCTTTCTTTTACTGATGAGAATAGAAGCAGAGAGATTGTCAGCGGGGAACGCTATACACTTTTTCCTACAGTCACTGGACAGGGTGCAGGAATTATGAGTGGACTAACCGGTATTGTCGATGCGATTCAAAAACTGCCACTGGATGAGCTGGTAGACTCTATGGATAAGGCAGTAAGTGGCTTTACGGGATTATTGGAAGAGAATAAAGAAACCACACGTCAGCTTTTGCTTGATTTGGATGAGACGTTAGATGGAATAAACAAATTAGTGGGTAATAAAGAATTTGCCAGGATACCGACAGAACTGAACAAGACGATGAGAGCGCTTCAAAAGTCACTCAAATCACTGGATAGTGTAATGCAGGGTAACAGCAACCAATCACTGCTTTCCAGTCAGTTGACAGAGACACTCAAAGAGGTGGCTAAAGCGTCGAGAGATACACAGAAGATGATGAGAAAGCTTGACCGAAAACCCAACTCACTGATATTTGGAGATTAAGAGATGACAAAGAAGATTATTATGAGCCTGACCTTTCTGGCATTGGCCGGGTGTTTTGGCCCCAGTAACTATTTTATGCTGACAGGACCGACACATATTGAGGCTTATCAGACAAAACGCCTGCCGACTATCGGTGTGGAACAGATCACTATACCGGAGTACATGCAGCAGGGAAAAATTGCCGTTCAACTCTCTCCGACACAGATCAATTACTCTGATTCAAGTGTATGGGCAGAGGAGATGGATGCCTCGCTGACCAAACAGTTGATCTCTGTGATACAGAAAAGCTTCAACCATCCCAATGTCTATGCCTATCCCTGGGACCTTTCTCAGCAGGCAGGGGTGAAGATCAAGGTTTCTATCAGTAAATTTATCGCTTATGGAGATAATGTCTATCTTGATGCCAACTGGGAAATTCTCGATCTTAAAAGGGGGAGACGATACAGTAGGCTCTTCAGCACCAAAGTTCCTAGCGGAAAAGATACCGCTTCGGTTGTTGCAAGCATGAATGCTGCCTTTGAGGAACTCTCAGAGAGTATTGTGCGGGAAATTGCCCGTAAGTTTTAGATGAGGAGTATTATTTACTCGCTGCAATCGCCTCTTGGAGGATATCCATAAAATTCTCTTCGCTCTTCCCCCCGATCATGGTGTCGATGATCTCTTCTCCCTGTTCATTGAGAAAGTATATCGTTGGCGTACCTATAGGCTGTTCAAGATTGTTAGGCAGGGTCCGTGCTTCGCTCAAGTCTTTTTTGACCACAATGAAATGTTCAGTGATAAGCTTCTTAAATGCTCCGTATTGCATATACTCTTTGATCTTTTCACAAGAGTTGCAGCCCGGCTGAGAAACAAAGATCATTTCGATCTTTGGGTATATTTTGGTCTGACTCTGCTTATTTTCCACAGTGCTTGTCCCTGCATAGGTAAAACTGAATCCCAGCAGGAGAGTTATGGCCATTATAAGAATACCATTCTTCATTTATTTCCTTTGGTAAAGTTTATTTTTTTTTGAAAAGATCATTGAGATTCTCTTCTTTGCGATCTTTTAGGATCTTTTTGATATCTTTGAGACAGCATCTCCCGGCAGGATGTCTGAGATCACATCGGTTTCCGTAATTGTCTATTCTGATACTGATTTTATCCATGAGACTTTTGTCTTCCAATTCAGATTTTGGATAGCCATAGCAATAGCAGATGGTACCTTGGTCGGAAGAGGAGGATTTAAGTCCGATCTCCTTGTTGACCATATTGGTTGTAAAAGTTTGCTTGCTATAATAATAGACGACATCGCATTCGGGCGTACTGCAAAAAGAATAAGTCACATTATCGATCTTGCTGATATCTTTGACATGATGTATCATTGAATCACCTGTAACTTTTTGACCTCTTTGCTGACATGAAGGGCATTTGTCTCCCAGGAAGAACATGCTAATCCTTTTTGCAGCCGGACGTAAATTCCGGCAACTCAATATCGAGAGTTTCTATTTCGTTGAGCGCTTCGGTACGGAAACGGTCAAGCGGTGAACGTATCCCATAAAATGCCCACCTTCCAGTGCGTTCCACTTTCAAAAATCCGGCATCTTTGAGGATCTTGAGGTGACGTGAGAGGCGTGATTGGATCATCCCAAATGCACTCTCCAGGTCGCAGACACACATTTTCCCGTTTTTCTGAAGAAACTTGAGCAGTTTGACCCTGGTTTCATCTTTCAGTGCACCGACAGTTTCCAGGAAAACATCCATAAATACCCTACTTTTTATACGATTATATCTATTTTACTATAAATCTACATGTATAGATATAAAATAATCTTGCTTAACAATATTCAGCGAGATTAATGATAATTTGATTTGCAAAATATTATATTATAATTTTGTCATAGATAAAAAATTCAACAAAAAACAAGGGGAATTAAAATGAAAAAGTTGTTATTGGGTTCCATGCTGGTATTGGCAGCATTATTTACAGGTCTGTCGGCTGAGGATAATCCCAGGGCGGTGATCATCTTTGATGCATCGGGGAGTATGTGGGGGCAGATCAATGGTGTGACGAAGATCGAGATCGCCAAGGATGCTTTGAAAAATGTCGTGAAAGAGTGGAATCCCAATGTGGAGTTGGGCTTGACCGTTTATGGGCACCGCTCCAAGGGTGACTGTGATGACATCGAAACGGTTATCCCTGTAGGGAAAATCGATAAAGACAGAGTTATCTCTACGGTAATGGATATCAAGCCCAAAGGAAAAACTCCGATCAGTCGTTCCTTGAGAAAAGTGGCTGAAGAGATCAAATATACCGAAGAGAAGGCAACCATTATCCTCATCTCAGACGGGAAAGAGACTTGTGATCCCGACCCTTGCGGTACGGCGAAAGGGTTGGAAAAGCAGGGGATAGACTTTGTGGTGCATGTCATCGGATTTAATGTGGATAAGAAGACGGATAAGCAATTGGAGTGCATCGCTTCTGCAACGGGTGGAGAGTATTTCTCTGCGAAGAATGCTGCTGCACTGAATGATGCGATGAAGGTTATTGCCAAAAAGGTTGAAGTCGTTGAGCCTAAGCCAGAACCAAAACCTGTAGTGAAAAAGCCTAAGAACAATCTTGAGGTCACCGCCAGTGAAAAAGAGGACGGCAAGTGGATCAAAGCCTATCACCGTATCTATAAAGTAGAAGACGGAACAGCTGAAGAGAGTCAAGCAGCAAGCTTTAGTTCCAACAAGAAAGATGCAGGGAAAGGTCAACTGCCGGTTGGAAAATATCTCATCAAATCAGAATATAACAAGTTCAAAAAAGAGACACCGTTTGAACTTAAATCCGGCGAAGTGACTAAAATCCATGTGGTTATGGGCCAAACTGGACAAGTGGAGATCTCTGCTTCAGAAAAAGAGGACGGCAAGTGGATCAAAGCCTATCACCGTATCTATAAAGTAGAAGACGGAACAGCTGAAGAGAGTCAAGCAGCAAGCTTTAGTTCCAACAAGAAAGATGCAGGGAAAGGTCAACTGCCGGTTGGAAAATATCTCATCAAATCAGAATATAACAAGTTCAAAAAAGAGACACCGTTTGAACTTAAATCCGGCGAAGTGACTAAAATCCATGTAACTTTTGGCCAATTCTTTATCGAGGCTGAGTGTAGTGATATGGGAGCAAATGTAAGCTATGAAATCTATGCAAGTAATGGACGACTTGTTTATGAAAAGCAAACCAAATGTTCCAACGCTTTAAAAGTGACACTTGATGACGGTGATTATATAGTTGAATCAAAAATTAACAGTACAATTAAAGAGACTAAGTTTTCTGTAGGAGCTAATCATCCCAATAAGATAACGATAGATTTACAAAATCTCAATCATGAAGAGGAGATCAAGGCAGATTCTGCGGAACCTGCAAGTACACTTGAAAGTACGCCTGCTCCAATGCAAGATGAGCAAAAGAGTGAAAAAATCACCATAGGCGATAAGCAGATAGAGATCAAAGGCATCAGCCAAAAAGATGCTGAAAAGATCAAGGAGCTGGGCGCAATGCTGGGAGTACTTGGCGGTATGATGCAGGGGGGAAATGAGGCTGCAAACAAAGAGAAAAAAGCTGAGCAGGATGCTAAAAATGCAGAAGCTGACAAAGAGTTTGAAGAGATGAGCAAAGATCTCGATATGTACACTAAATAAGAGGAAAATTATGATGAAAAAAATGTTAAAAGTTTCAATGGTGTTGGTGCTTGGGGGTACAGTATTGTTTGCAGGTGCTGATCAATATAAAAGATATGCCGTAGAGAGTGGAAAGATCGACTATAAGATTATTGGTTCAGGTGATATTATGGGGGTCAAGACCAAAACAATCGGTAAAAAAAGAGTACTTTTTGATGCTTATGGTGCAAGAGAGCTTAATGAAGAGAATCAAATCCAAAAGACAATCATGGGTGGGAATACAAAGATAGATAAGACCCATAAAATCACCTATATGGATGGAGAGATGATTTATAGCGCCGACATGGAGAGTAAGCGCATCATGCGTATGCAAAATCCCGCAGTAGCAATGATGCAGGCGATGGGTGGTGAAAAAAGTCCTCTGGAAATGGGTGAGGCGATGCTTAAAAAGATGGGCGGCAAGAAGGTCGGTACCGACAAGGTGCTGGGATATACCTGTGATGTCTGGGATGCAATGGGGACGAAACAGTGCATCTACAAAGGCATTCCCCTCAAAGTCGAATCGAATATCATGGGTATCAAGAATACAGAAGTTGCTACTAAAGTTGAATTCGATATCTCTCTTTCCGATGATGATTTTAAGCTTCCTGATTTCCCTATCACTGATATGCATGGCAACAAGATAGACAAAAGCAAGCTGGCAGAGATGGATGCTAAAGAGCAAAAACAGGCGCAGCAAGGTGCTGAAGAGTTTGCGGCAATGATGGGTGTGATGGCAGGTGCAGCGAAGAGTGCAGGTGTAAAATCCGGTGAGGAACCTACCAAAGCACAACAAAAATCGATGGAAGATGCGATGATGTCGGTTATGCTGCCTCGTATGAAGCAGGAGATGTTGTCTCAGGAGAAAGCACTTCGATTTGGTAAAGAGTGTTTGGCTAAAGCCGATACGCTTAAAGAGGCAAATGAGTGTAGCCATAAAATGGATGAAATGAGTGGCGAGGAAGAAGAGGAACTTACGGAGTGGAATCCCGAAATCAAAAAAGAAGCACTTGGATTTATAGATCAAGGTCTTCAGGTGATGGAGTGTGTAGATAAGGCCCAGACAATGAATGCTGTAAAACAGTGTATGCCGCAAGAGTAATCCATACTATGAAAAAAATTATTTTTAGCGGATTGATGGTAAGTATGCTGTGTGCAGATTTTACTTTGGTCTACGAGATGGACATGGGTGAGGGGATGATGGAAGAAGTCATACAGTATAGAGATGACAAGAATGTCAAACTTTTTTTCCAAAACCCATCACGCAAGGGTCATGATAAAGCAACAGGGCAGTATATTATCAATGGTACACGATATACGGTTGTGAGAGAAGATGGAAAACTAACTTATATGAATATGAATAAGATCGAAGAAGTAACAGACAAGCTGACGGAAGAGCTGAATGTCTCCAAAGATCAGGAAGGAGAACAGGCAAATCAAAAGCCTTTTTTTAAGGTTCTGAAAAAAGATGGTACCAGAAGTATTGCAGGGGTCAAAGGTGAAGTGTGGACCGTAGAGTCCGAAGAGGATGGCAGGAAATACCAGGAAGAGATCATTGTGACCATCAATAAAGAAGTTGTAGAAGCCATGCATAATGCATTTGAAGCATTGAATCAATTTGGAGAGGGCCCCTATGGGATGGATATAGATCATGATATGCAATCTATGATGATGGTTGCTGATGGGTATGTGTTGATACAGGCAAAAGGAATAGAATTCAAGAAGCTTGATAATGAGAAGATTCCCGATTCAGTTTTTGTGCTGCCAAAGGAAGCTGTTGACGGGATGGAAAATCTACCTAAAATGGATGAAGCAAAAAAGAAAGCAGGGAAAGAACTTCTCAAGAATATGTTAGAGTAAAGGATGCCCTATTGATATTTTTGTTGCATAAGAGTAAAATATACAAGAAGAAAGGAATAGTTATGATAAAAAATCGATCACTATTGACTTCACTGCTTATTATTACCGGCTTCTTTTCGTGGAGTCAGGCAGAAACATCTTTCAAAAGTTACGATATGCAATCAGCTATTATTAACTATGAAATCAAGGGAAGCGGAAAGATCACGGATAATAGCCGCCTTGAGGTTGAAGGACGCTCCACTTTGCTTTTTACTGATTGGGGTGCTCGTAAACTGTATAAGGAAAAATATACTGAGGTGACAACCGGTGCAGGGACCATAAAGAATACGAATACGATACGTACTTTGTTCATTGAGAATCGCGGGACTGTTTACAGGGTTGACTTCAAGAAGAAAAAGATTGAAAAGCGTGAAGACCCCGTTATGAAGATTGCCATCACTGCAGGGAAGGATCTCTATAAAGAGGCGATGGAAGAACTGATGTCGAAAGGAAAGAAAGTAGGTACTTCTGTTGTTTTGGGGTATGCTTGCGATGAGTGGCAGTACAAAGGGAAGAAACGCTGTTTCTATAAAGGTATACCGCTCAAAGAGGAGTCAACTCTTTTGGGAATACAATTGGTCAAAGTTGCGATATCGGCAGAATTTGATAAAGAGATCGCCGAAGATACATTTGCGCTGCCGACTTTTGTACACGATGAATCAAAAGGCTTTCTCCTGGAAGAGAAAAAGGCCAAACCTGCCAAAAATGAATATCAAGTAGAAAAAGAAATGAATGAAACATCCATTGATATGAGACAAGAAGGCACGAGTGACGATGATCCTGGGTTTGAACTGACCTCTGACCAGAAGGAAAAAAGCAGAGAAGAATTCACAGAAAATATGTTTAAACATCAGAAGGATCTGCTGCTAAAATTATTAAGTGAGATGCAGGAAGCCCGTGTCTGCCTGGAGAGTGCAGACGACAAGAATGAGGCAAATCAATGCATCGAAAAGATGGTGGAGATCAAAGAAGAGATGACAGGCGAAAAAGATAAAGAGAGTGAGATTTCAGTATGGACCGAGGTTGCCAAAGAGAAGACATGGGAAGATCTTGAAGAGGATATTATGGATATGAAACGTAGAATGCCCTGTATCAGAAGAAGCCGGAATTTCGATGATCTTTCCGCGTGTATGAAGTGATGCTCGGTAAGATATTCAGGAATGCCCTTTAGTGAAATTTCATCGTATTTATATTGAACTGACCAATATCTGCGGTCTGAGTTGCTCCTTTTGTCCGACCAAAGAGTTGCCAACTCAGACAATGTCAACAGAGTTTTTTGAGTCAGTCGCAGTTCAGGCACGAGACTATACGCGGGAAGTCGCCTGTCATGTTGTCGGTGATCCTTTGACCCTTCCTAATTTGGGAGAGTATCTTGATATTCTGCATCGCTACAAGATGAAAGCAATATTGACGAGCAGTGGTTATTTTCTAAAAAAACAATCCTATGAAACTTTGTTCCATCCTGCTGTCAAGCAGATCAATATCTCTCTGAACAGTTACAACAAAAATGATACAGCATTCTCACTGGAGCAATATCTCGATCCGGTCATAGCACTTTGCCGTGAGAAGATCCAGCGGGATCAACCCCTCTTTATCAACCTCAGGCTCTGGAATCTGGATGAGTTGATGAGTGAAAGAGCATTTAATCAAAAGCTTTTTGCAATACTGTCCGGGTTTTTTTCTGTTACATTGGATATTGACAAGATTTATGCATTCAGACCCAAAACGATTCGTCTGAAAAGTAAAATCCTGCTCCATTTCGATACCTATTTTGAATGGCCATCTTTGAGCAATCCCCTCTATGGTGACGGTACCTGTCAGGGGCTTAGTTCGCATATAGCTGTTCTGGCAAGTGGAAAAGTAGTACCTTGCTGTCTGGATTGTGACGGAGTGATAACATTGGGTGATCTGCACGATCAGACATTAAATAAGATTATGAACAATGAGCGCACACAATCCATGACAAAAGGTTTTAAAGAGGGAAAAGCTGTCGAAGAGCTATGTCAGAGGTGCAGTTATAAGAACCGATTTAATCCAGGAAAGGTTTAATTAGTCATCTTGGAAAAACCCACCAAACCCTATTCATATTGCTACTCTACAGTAAGGAGACCATTGCTGTATTCTGTCACAGCTTCTACTTCACCATGCTCATGTTCGGTACCATAGCTTACCAGCCATTGATATGCTGTATCACTCACAAAAGATACACTTTGATTGTCGGAAGTATTTGAGGCAGCGCAATCATACCGTACACCGGTTTCAGTTTCTTCTACCGACTCACAATTAAGAGAAAACATACCCGTAGTGTTGCTTGTTAGTGGATACCCATTTCCCCTTGTTCCCGTTGTGCCATCAGTGAAGATAACTTCACCATAATCAGATGCTGTTTTAGTCCAGGTTACCAGGAATCCTTCACTTGTTTTTGATACCGTAAGTTTATCATTGTGAGAAGAGTCGCTTCCGCCGGCAATTGCTTCTTCTACCAAGCCATTTACCGTATCATCTATGACACTGCATCCCGTAAAAAGTGCTCCTGTCAATGCCAATGCCAATGTTG
>JAYEND010000066.1:0-21144 GCA_034721895.1 Campylobacterota bacterium
ATTTGGGCATTCTTTTCTAATACTGAAATTTTAGTATCGTATACTTTTTTAGCTGCTTCTTTCAATAGAACCAACCATCCGTCAGCTTCTACAAAGAGTTCATCACCGGTCATGTGTCTGACCATCAGATTGAGCTGATCGGGTAAAATATCAGGATTTTCTGTGGTAATCGGTGTGGGAGTTTTGGGGGCTTCTTCGGCAGCTAAAAGGGGTGCGCCACTGGCTAAAAGTAAAGTCAAAACAAGACTCAACTGTAGGAAAAAAGAAGAAAAGGAGATGTGTTGCTTGCTTTTCCTCTCTGTTTCTTCTTTATTTGTTGAGTTTAGAACATTTGGACGTTTATTCATATTGTACTCCTGGATTATTTGGTGGTATCCCCATCTTGTAGCGTCATTATATAAAAATGAAGATTGCATACAGGCAAGAAAACATGAAATAGCCGCTGTTTTCTTAACGTTTTCTATCCCATTGGATACAGAATCTCCTCATGTACTTTATCGCAAGCCTTCAGAATTTCATCGCTCAGTGTCAAATCCATCGCTGCCAGAGTGGCATCGAGCTGTTCTGTATGGGTGGCACCGATAATGGTGGAGGCGACAAAGTCGAATTGTTTGGACCAGGCAATGGCTATGGTGGCAGGATGCAATCCTGCATCAGCAGCGATCTTCAGATACTTTTGTGTCGAAGCGAGGGTTTTGTCATTCATAAAACGTTCTGCCATGACCCTCTGTCTGGCACTGGGTGATCTGAGATAGTCTGCAAAGCGTCCCCGGATTTCTCCCGCCTGATTGTATTTTCCGCTCAGAACACCACCTGCCATCGGGGAGTAGGGAAGCAGGGATATTTGCTCTTTTCGGCAGAGGGTAGCCAGTTCATCGAGAAATCGGCGGTTGAGCAATGAAAAGTTATTTTGGATCGATTCGAATCGGGCATACCCTTTGGCCTCTGAGGTCATCAATGCCTTGGTAGTTCCATAGGCGGTATCATTGGAAGTGCCTATATAGCGCACTTTCCCACTTCGGACCAGTCGGTCGAAAGCTTCAAGTGATTCGTCGATGGGGACAACAGTATCAGGCCAGTGCATCTGGTAGAGGTCGATATAGTCGGTATTAAGTTTTTTGAGACTTCCTTCTATTGCCCGTTCGATGTGAAAACGGTCTATGGCAGTGAGCCCATGACGGATCGGAGGGACAAACCAGCCGCTTGCCGCACCTGCCACCTTCGTTGCAAGGATGATCGAATCACGCGGTTTGGTCTGCATCCATTCACCCACTATACTCTCAGTTATGCCGGCCAGATCGCTCTGTGGCGGGACGGGATAGAGTTCAGCAGTATCGAAGAAGTTGACACCGTGATCGTAAGCCTTGTCCATAATGGCAAAAGCCTCTTTTTTGTCACATTGTGTACCGAAAGTCATTGTTCCCATGCATATGGGAGAGACTCTCAGGCCGGTTCGTCCGATATAGCAGTATTGCATGGATTCTCCTTTCTCTTCATTATAACACATTAAAATGGTTAAATATTTTCCATAAGCGATCATAAAGTTTGCTTGGCTACAATAGCAAAAATAAAAAAATGGAGCTAAAAATGGCAATTGAAAAAGAAAATTCTGTCGTAGCAATTGAGTACGAAGTAAAAGAGGCTGGCACAACTGAGATCGTTGATTCAAACAAAGGGGCTCAACCACTCGAGTTTATCACCGGTAAAGGCCAAATCATTCCAGGTCTTGAGAATGCCTTGGTTGGTATGAATAAAGGTGAAGATGGTGATATTATGGTAAGTGCAGCCGATGCTTATGGCGATATCAATCCTGAAGCACTTCAGACGCTTCCAAAAGATCAGTTCGAAGGAATCGATCTCGCAGAAGGCATGGTGCTTTATGGACAGGGTGAGGGCGGCCAGACTGTACAGGTTGTTGTCAAATCATTCACTGATGATGAGGTAAATGTCGATTTTAACCATCCATTGGCGGGTAAAGACCTGATGTTTACTGTCACTGTTCTCGATGAGAGAGAAGCGACTGCTGACGAAGCGATGAGTGGTCAAGTTGGTGGTGCCCAAGAGCATTGTGATGATGGCTCCTGCGGTTGCTCTCATTAAACTTCGTTCTTTGATGATCAAAGCAGGGTGAATATTGCCCTGCTTCAAGAGAGACTCTTTGGGGTCAATCTCTCCTTCTTTCTAAAATTTTTACTTTTCTTACTCTAGTCTTCAAAAATTTAAGATAAAATAATCTATGCTTGAAATTATTGTACTGACAATCTTTATCGCTACGATTACCAATCTTATACTCACACGATTACATATTCCAACAATTATAGGATATATCGCTACAGGTGTGATCATCACTTATTTCTTGCAGCTCTCTGAGGCGACACACTCCAAAGAGCTTCATATGATCGCAGAATTTGGGATCGTATTTCTCATGTTTACGATAGGCTTAGAGTTCTCTATTCACCATCTTGCCAAAATGCGCAAAGAAGTCTTTTTCTATGGAGGGCTTCAGGTTGGCTTGAGTATGTTTGTTTTTTATCTTATCGGATATTACTATTTTGATATGCAGGTTAAGGCAGCGATAATCACAGCTTCTGCACTCGCACTCTCTTCTACTGCTATCGTCCTGAAAATCCTCAATAGCAACCGCGAGATCAACAAAGAATATGGTCAGCGTGCTCTTGGAATTTTGATCTTTCAGGATATTATGGTGATCCCCATACTCCTTATGATCTCCATTTTCTCTACCGAGAATGTTTCGTTGGGAACGGTATTGCTCGAGACACTTCTGGATGCATTGATACTTTTTGCTATTTTGTGGATTTTTGGAAAGTTCATCCTCGATCCATTTTTCAGTGAAGTGGTAAAAAGTAATTCTGATGAGATTTTCATCGGATCGGTTTTCTTTTTGGTCATTGGATCATCCACACTGGCACATTATTTGGGCTTTTCTTATTCCTTGGGGGCATTTATTGCCGGAATGATTATCGCAGAGACACGCTACAGGTATCAAGTCGAAGCAGATTTGATCCCTTTTCGCGATCTCCTTCTGGGTGTCTTTTTTATCTCTGTAGGGATGCAGATCGATTTTTCTGTTGTAGCGGAAAATTTCATGATGATTCTGGGACTGTTATTGCTTTTTACTGTTGTGAAGATGACTATTATCTTTCTGATTTTGCGTTGGACAGCAGGAAAGCGCGTTGCACTGAAAACTTCACTGGCACTTTTTCAGCTGGGTGAATTTGGTCTGGTGATATTTGAATTGGCAGATACGAATAGTCTTGTGGATCCCACTATCTCTCAGGTATTGACAGCTACGATCATCCTTTCGATGATCTTGACACCCTTTGTTTTACGCAACCTCTCTTCTATTGCAGATAGTATTTTGGGAGATGATAAGTGTGAAAGGGGTCAGGCTGAAGGAGAGAGCCAATTGGAAAATCATATCATTGTCCTGGGGTATGGTCGTTTGGGCCGGAAAATATGTAAAAAACTTGATCTCCGTGGGGTGAAATACATTGCAATCGAGAATAATATCCATAATGTTAAAGAGGCACAAAAAATGGGTAAAAATGTCATTTTTGGTAATGCGGCGAAGAGAAGTATACTTGAATCGGTCAATATTCATGCGGCTGCTGCGGTGATCATCGCATTTGACAATACAGAAAAGTTGCATTTGGAGTGTGATATCATTAGCAAGGTCGCACCGGAAGTGAAAGTGATTGTAAAGGTCAATCGTTTCCGGGAGAAAGAGGAACTGATAAAAGAGTTCCCCGATTATGAAATCGTTGTCGGAACCGAACAGATGGCGCGGGGGATGGTCGATTCGATGCTGAAGTGTGAAATGGGCTAGTTTCACCAACTTTTGGATAAAATAATAAAATTTTTTAATTTTTAAGGAGCAATAATGTCTATCAAATGTGCATTTTTATTTCCGGGACAGGGGTCTCAGGCTGTCGGGATGGGTCAGGATTTTTTTGAGAAGAGTGATGTAGCCAAAAAAATGATCGCTGAAGCGAGTCAGCGAACCGGGATTGATTTCGAGGAACTGCTTTTCGCTGAAAATGATGATCTTGAGAAGACGGAATTCACACAGCCGGCGATCTTGCTGGTAAGTGCAATTGCCCACAAACTTTTTGAAAATGAGTTGGCGATCAAACCTGTTTATGCCCTGGGACACTCCCTGGGTGAATTTTCCGCATTGGCCTCTGTGGGCGCTCTTGATCCTATTGATGCAGTGGAATTGGTCAACTTGCGCGGCAAATTGATGGCTCAGGCCTGCGAAGGCCAGGATGTAGGGATGATGGTTTCCCTGGGACTGGCAGATGAAGTCGTCGAGGAGATCTGCAATGTGCAGCGGGAGAAGGGGATGAAAGTCTGGCCGGTGAACTATAATGCTGAAGGGCAGATCGTCATTGCCGGTATCAAATCAGACCTTGTAAAACTCGAACCGATTCTCAAGGAAGCAAAAGCCAGAAGAGCAATGCTGCTCAATATGTCAGTGGCAAGCCACTGTCCATTACTTGAGAGTGCAACGGCACCATTGGCAGAGAAACTTACCGAGATGCTCAGAGATGAGTTTATTGCTCCGGTTATTTCCAATGTCACGGCAGATAGATACAGCAGTAAAGCAGAGGCGCTGGACCTGCTCCCCAAACAGCTGGTCTCTCCGGTACTTTACAAGCAGTCAATTGCGAAGTTTGACGATGAAGTGGATTGTTATATCGAATTTGGACATGGCGGGGTATTGAAAGGTTTGAACAGACGTGCGACCAAGAAACCTCATTTTGTGGTTTCAGATATGGAGTCTCTTCAAGTGGCAGTTGCTGAGATCAGTAAATTGTAATTAATAATTAGCAATTAAGAATTAGTAATTATGGTAAGCATTGCTAAGCAATGCTTTGATTCATAAGGGATAAAATGAAAAAAATAGCGATTATGGGGGCGATGCCTGAAGAGATTGAGCCACTTCTTTCTCATGTGAAGAATGTAAGAAAAACGGTTTATGCTGCCAATACCTACTATGAGGCAGAGTATCAGGAAAAAGAGATCGTCATTGCTTACTCGAAGATCGGGAAAGTCTTTGCTGCGTTGACGGCGTCGACACTGATCGAGAAATTTGGCTGTGAAATACTGCTCTTTTCCGGTGTTGCCGGAGCGATCGATCCTGATCTGAATATCGGTGATCTGATCATCGCTGATGGGTTGTGCCAACACGATTTGGATATCACTGCATTCGGGCATCCGCATGGTTTTGTTCCGGAGGGAGATGTCTGTATCGCGACTGATCCCTATCTGCGAAAAGTAGCTCATGAAGTTGCAGCGAAAAAAGGGCTTCCGCTCAAAGAGGGGATCATCGCAACGGGTGATCAGTTTATCGCTAACAATGAGCGTAAGAGCTGGATTGCCAAAGTCTTCGATGCACATGCCCTGGAGATGGAGGGTGCGAGTGTCGCAGTCGTTTGTAACGCACTGGAAGTACCTTTCTTTATCCTGCGCGCTATCAGCGACAGCGCCGATATGGATGCCGGATTTGATTTTGATACTTTTCTGGAGAGTTCGGCCAAGGTGAGTGCTGATTTTATTTTGGATATGGTGGAAGCTATTGAGCCAAAATAGATCCCGCTACACCGGCGATAGCAAAAATGCGATCATCAGCAAAAAGCTCTTGAAGCTGGTGGGTAAGACCAATGCCGAATTCAGACTTATAGGAGAAGGCGACAAGATACTTGTAGGGCTAAGTGGAGGAAAGGATTCTCTTGCACTGGTGCATGCACTTAAGCATATACAACGTCATGCTCCTTTTGAGTTTGAATTTGAAGCGTGCACCATCAAGTATGGAATGCCGGATGAGCATTATGAATTTCTCTCCAACCATTGTAAAGAATATGGTATCAAACATACGGTGTATGATACAAATATTTTTGAGATTTCGCATGATACCATACGCGAAAACTCTTCATTTTGTTCTTACTTCTCACGAATGAGAAGGGGGGCCTTGTACACATTTGCCGAGCAGGGAGGATTTAGCAAAATAGCATTGGGACACCACTTTGATGATATGGTGGAGAGCTTCTTTATGAACATGTTCTACAACGGAAGCATGAGAACCCTGGCTCCCATCTATAAAACAGGCAGAGGCTTTCACCTCATACGACCGCTCATACAAGCCAGAGAGTCGCAGCTTCGTGCTTTTGCAGATGAAAACAATTTACAGGTTATAGGCGATGAGGCGTGTCCGGCAATGCTCAAAGATGTGAAAATGCCACATGCCAGAGCCTCAACCAAAGAGTGGTTGGCAGGACTGGAAAAAGAGAATAAAGATATTTTTAAAATGTTCAGAGCTTCATTTAAGCATATCCATGATGACACTTTTCTGGACCCGAAACGCTGGGCCAGGGATGATATTGCAGGCGACCTATAATTTTCTTCCGAAGATCAGCACCCCAAAGAAACGAGATCCCCAGAGTATAAACATCAACAGCCATACTGTGGCAGAGATATCAAACCATACCATGAAGTTCCAGCCCCAGGCTGCTGCCATGGAAGTGATCAGGCGTACGATGACGACCACCTGTGTCCAGCTGAAGAGAAATACCGTCCATTTGTCAGCCTGCATCATATTGCCGGAGTGGCCTATCGTGACACGTGTCCCAAAGCCGATGAGGATGGTGAAGAGAAAGCCCAGCATCAGAATATGAATATCCAGAAAGAGGAAGTTTTCGTCACTGAGAAGGGCGGTGAGATTGCTCATTGCGGCGAAGAGGAAAGCAACAGGTATCCAGAAGAGACTGATATGCAAAATCCAGAGCAGAGGGTTGGGATTGGGAAAAGGGAGTTTCCATCTCAGAAGCTCTTTGGCGACGAGGTAAGCTAAGGCAAAATCAGCGATAAATGAGAGATGGGGATGGATGATCTCAAGCAGTACATGAACGGCCAGAAGCAGGGTGATTTTTTTGAGCAAAGTGACATCTTTTTCTACCATGCAGTGAGAGAAAAAAAGCACCATCCTCTGTGCGACTGAAAACCCTACCAGAAAGAGATAGAGATAGATAGCTGTCTGTATCGCAACAGGGAGCAACAGGGGAAATACCCAGACACCTATGATGAAAAAAAGATGTGATATAACCCCCAGAACCATCGCAGTCAAGATCCGGAAGAGGTCATGCTTGTCGTCCATGGCAGAGGTGTGATACATATCCCACAATAGCTTCACTGCCCAGGCATGTCCTGTAAAGAGCAGCAGCATTCCCGTACCAAAAATAAGAGGTGAAAATAGCACACCGATCTCAAAGAGCAGGCTTCCTGTCAGAAACAGTCCAAAGATTTTAAGATAGAGAGCCTGAGGAACAGCCGGCGTAGAGGAGAATCGTGGGAAAGTGGTTAGGATAAAGCCCAGAAACGCCGGTGTAAAAAGTAAATAAATCACACTATAGGCATGAAAAACCGATGGTACTATCTCCAGAGAAAGCAAGCCTTTGAATGCCAACATAAAGAGAAGCATAGAGACAACAGCATTGATAAATGCCAGCATGAAAAATGGCTGATGAGGTTGTGAGAAAAAATAATGTTCTTTAATGGGGAGACCTTTTTATGGGAATGTAGAATCATAACAAAATATGGGTAAGATATAAAAAAAGTTGCATAAAGAAAATGAGTGAACAATTAATCGTTGATAATAGCGGTCGGATCGATAAGATACTTGCTGAATTACTGGGGATCAGCCGTAATCAGACAGAAAAGCTGGTACGGGATGGTTTGGTTGAAGTCAACGGAGTGCCAGTTGGTAAAACCAGCTATAAGCTTATTGCGGGCGATACGATCACTTATCAGTTCAAAGAGGCCGAGAAGAGAGAGGCGGGAGAGATTGACTTTGACGTAGAGATCCTTTATGAGGATGAGGATATTTTGGTCGTCAATAAACCCATAGGGTTGGTCGTGCATCCGGCACCCAGTGTCAAAGAGCCCACTCTGGTAGATTGGCTGGTCAAAAAAGGCATTTCCCTTTCGACCGTTTCGGGAGAGGAGCGGCACGGCATTGTTCATCGTATCGACAAAGAGACGACCGGTGCATTGGTCGTTGCCAAAAACAATGAAGCCCATCAGAAGCTTAGTGAACAGCTTCAGGACAAAAGTATGGGACGCTACTATCTGGCGATCATCGACTATCCGCTCAAGGAAGACATCATTGTCAACAAACCGATAGGAAGAAATCCAAACAATCGTCTGAAAATGGATATCGTACCGCACGGGAAAGAGGCAAAAACAGCCTTTGTGAAGCTTACAGAGGGGAGAAATCATACCGAACTGATCGTGGCCAAACTCTTCACAGGCAGAACCCATCAGATACGTGTCCATCTCAATACACTTGGGCGGCATATTCTTGGTGATTATTTATATGGTTTTAAGAGCAAAAAAGATAAAATCCTCAGAGTTAATTTACATGCCTACCTGCTTTATCTAAACCATCCCGCGAGTGGTAAAAAAATGGAGTTTGTTGCACCTCTGTTTAATGACATGAGAGAGTATCTATCCCGAAATTTTGATCAAGGAGAGATTGATGAGAAGATCAATCCTGCCATTGTCAGCAGTCACTTTACTCGTTCTTAGCGGCTGTGGTGCCAGTGGACTGACAGTCTATGATATAGATCCCGAGCTCCCAAGAATCACAGAGATCCGATCGCTCTCTGCGATGAGCAGTATCGGTTTTGAATGGGACAAGATCAGGGAAAGCAAAGTCAGGGGTGTCAATATATACAGAGAGGTAGCGGATAAAGGCAAAACAGAATTTAAGCGGGTCGGAACCGTCGGTAACCGCTATGGGACACATTTTGTAGATACCTACCTTAAGCCTGATCAAAGCTATCGCTACACATTCAAAACCTATAGACTGGGGAAAGAGTCGGAGCGCGGGACAGTCGTGACGGTCAAAACCCTGCCTCCGTTTCCTCCGGTCTCTTTCGCTAAGGCTTATCAGGAAGACAAGAATGTGGTAAAGATCCTCTGGAGGCCGCATACAAACCCCAAGATCAATGGCTATGTCATAGAGCGCAGCGCCAATGGCCAACCCTTCAAATATCTTGCCCAGATTGATGGAAGGCTGATGGCAGAGTATATCGACAGTTTTGCACGGAAAGGTTATCGATATCGATATCGGATCATTGCCAAAAGTTATGACAAAATCAAAGCAGAGCCCAGTGAGGCTGCAGAAATCACGATAGAATAAGAGAGAAAGATGCCACATATAAAAGTTAAGCCGATCGATGAGAAACAGCTGAAAATAATAGATCAGCTCTGTTCGCTTGTGACATTCAGGGCTGACGCTTTCAATGGAAATGATCATTTGCTGGGCATCAGTTATCAGGGAGAAGATTTTTTGCTGCAGTTGAAGCGTGAGGCAGGGACCGATATGCTCAAGTACGACAAGGTGACCCGTCCTCTTAAGGTCGATCTGATCAAAGAGGCATTGGCATTTCTGGCCGAGGAGCTGGACTTGGAGATCGAAAGTTCCAATATCGCCCACTCGGCGCATAGGCCGCCGTTGTCATCAAAGTATTTCAAAAAGATCAAAGATTTTGAATCAATCAAGTTTCCTTTTGAAAAAATGGCAGTGGAGATCGGTTTCGGCAGCGGCAGACATTTGCTCTATCAGGCCAAACAGCATCCCGACAAGCTTTATGTCGGCATAGAGATCCATACTCCCTCTGCCCAGCAGGTACTCAAGCAGATAGAGCTTCAGGGGCTGAACAACATCTGGGTGGTCAATTATGATGCGAGGCTTTTTCTGGAGATGCTTCCTTCCAACAGCTGTGAACAGATATTTGTTCACTTCCCTGTACCATGGGATAAGAAACCGCATCGAAGAGTGATCAGTTCCAGCTTCACAGATGAGTCGTTGCGCGTTCTGGCTCCGGGCGGCCGACTGGAGCTTCGTACGGACAGTGAAAAATATTTCTGGTATAGTATGGAAACCTTTTTTGCCTTGCCGAAAGCAGAGGTGACAATAGAAAAAAACAGAGATCTTGCCGTGACCAGCAAGTATGAGGCACGTTGGAAACGACAGGAGAAGAGTATTTATGAGGTTCATGTCGTATCCTGGGAGGAATCAGCTGAAAAGTCTCTTGATATTGATTTTTCTTTCGAAGAGGTTGGCTATTTCCCGGGACTTGAGACGAAGCTGCCTGCCGAACCGGTGATCATGGACGGATATTTTGTCCATTTTGAGAGGGTTTACAGAATAGACAGTGAGGCACTTTTGGTCAAGATAGCCTTCGGCAGTTTCGACAGACCGGAACATAAATATATCCTTATCAACGGCAATTTGTGCAGCTATTACGCATCAACTCCTGTAAAGACAGCAGTCAATTATCAGGCACATCAAAAAATCGTGGAGTTTCTCTATGCCTAACAATATCGTTATCAATGTATCACACCTGACACTCTCCTATGGAGACAAGGAGATTATCAAAGATGCAAGTTTTTCTGTAAAAAAGGGTGAATTTGTCTTTATTACCGGTCCCAGCGGAAGCGGTAAATCTACCCTGCTGAAATCTTTCTATGGTCAGCTTCAGCCTACAGACGGTAATCTGATCGTCGGCGGGCTTGATATGGGCAGTATCAGTACCAAAAAGCTCCAGGAGCTTCGGACACACCTCGGAATCATTTTTCAGGACTATAAGTTGATCAATGAATGGACTGTAAAAAAGAATGTGGTCTTGCCCCTGATGATAGCGGGATATTCTGTTGATGTACAGGAGACCCAATCAGAGCGTCTCCTTAAGCATGTCAAGCTTTCTGACCACAAGGAGAAATATCCTCTGGAGTTGAGCGGTGGTGAGCAGCAGCGTGTCGGTGTGGCACGTGCCATGTCAAAAAATCCGTTTTTGATACTTGCTGATGAGCCTACAGGAAATCTCGATGAGTATTCTTCGAACGTGATATGGGATCTTATGGAGAATGCCTGTGAGCAGCTTCAGACGACTGTACTGGTCGTAACACATAAGATACCATCTATTTTCAGTATCCCGTATAGACATTTTATTATCGAAAACAAGGGCGTATATGAGGTTCATTAAAAATCACCTTACTTTTATTTTTCCAATGATGGCGATTCTGCTCGGAGTGGAATTTTTTCTGGTTTTTGACAGGACGACCGACAGTTACGAGAAGGGCCTTCAAGAGGGTTACTCAATGTTTGTGGTCGCTAAAAAGCCATTGACACTGGAGGAATTTCAGTCGCTGAATACACACATCAGTCAGAGTGAAGAGGTAGAAAAAGCAACTTTGGCAAAGCAGATATCAGAGGGGATGAGCAAATCAAGCAGCCGGGAGATACTAAAGGCCTTGCCCTATTTTTACAATATCAGACTGGACAGTTATCTGCATATCTCTGCACTGGATGGCATCAAAAAAGACATGGAGAAGAGTGAAAAGATCAAACGTGTCGAAACGTTCGGTGATAGTTACAGTGCGAGTTACAAGCTGTTCACTTTCATCAAATTTACACTCAAAGCTTTTATAGGTTTTATAGCACTGGTGAGTCTCTTCCTGATCATCAAACAGATGGAAATATGGAACTATGCACACAAGGAACGTATGCAGGTGATGGAAATATTCGGTGCACCGCTGATGCTTCGCAGCGGTGTTCTTTTCCGGGTTGCTATCATCGATGCGATCATTTCGACGCTTTTGACAAGCGGAATTTTTCTTTTCCTGAAATATCAGTGGGCAAAAGAGAGTCAAATTGATATTCTGATGAAAAAGCAGGATCTGTTGTTTCAGTCGACTGACTTTTTGATCTTGCTTTCTGTCTCACTATTGATTGTGATCACCTCAGTGTATCTTGTGGTATTCAGTGCCAAGGAGTAGGGATTGAAGAAAGTTGTTTTACAGGTTCTTTTACCGGTTCTTCTGAGTCTGTACTCCTTTGCCGCACCCTCGACGGTCAAAAAGATCAAGGATTCCGAGAGCAATCTCAATCAAAGTGTTCAGAAACAAAAAGAGATGAGCAAGCATCTTGACATAATTGCCAGGGATATCAAAAAGGCAGAGAAAGAGAATGTAAAACTGAACAGGAAACTTGAGGTCCTGAGTCATGAATACAGCAAAAATGAAACATCATACCAAATATCGAAAAAAAAGCTGGCAGAGTACGAAAAGAACCTGTCGGTTATCAATAAAAAGATCGAGAAAAAAAAGAAAAGATATATCAATCTTCTTGCACAGCAGGTCAGTGTCATTCATGCCATGAGCCAGACCCATGAACCGACCAAAGAATCAGTCATCAAGCATGAGGTTTACAAGCTTTATAAGAAGCAAAATGCAAAAGAGCTTGCTGCATTGAAGCAGCAGATAGATAAAGGGAAGGCAGAAAAACGGAAGATAACAAGGAGCCGCAAGATTGTTAAAAAAAAGATTGACAGGCTTTCAAAGCAGAGAAAAGAGTACAAGAAGAAGAGGCAATCCAAAGAGAAATTGTTAAAAAAGCTGACTTCCGATGAAGAGGCATATCGCAAAAAATTGCAAAAAGCAATGGATACACAGAGTGCATTGCGTTCAACATTGGCAGATTTGAATATTCTGCGTAAAAAAGAGGTAGAAGAGGAGCGCAGACGCGAGGCTGAACAGAAAGCTGCGATGCTGGCAGAAGAGAAACGTAAAAAAGAGGAGAGAAGACAGCGTGAACTGGCCAGGGCGAAAGCCCGAAAAGAAGGCCAGAAAGTTGTTTATGAAACCAAAGTTAAATCAACTCCTGTCGATAGAGGCGTCAAGAAAGTCGGCTCTTCTTATAAAAAAGATAAAGTCTACGCCTATAGAGGGGGCAAGACAATTTCTCCTATACCCGGTGCCAAGCTCGTGAAAGGCTTCGGTACCTATGTAGATCCGATCTACAAGATCAAGATCTTCAATGAATCAGTCACATTGAAGGCACCTCGAAGTAATGCCAAAGTCTATAATGTTCTGAACGGAAAAGTGGTCTTTTCGGGATCCAGCAGTATGCTCGGAAAGGTTGTCGTAGTTTCACACAGCGGCAAAATGCACACCGTCTATGCAGGACTCTCCAAAATAGCACCGACTATTCGCGTGGGGAGCAAGATCAAAAAGGGTTACGTGATCGGAAAAGTCTCCAAAAAACTGATCTTTGAAGCAACGAAAAACTCGAAACATATCAATCCGATGAGGCTTATCAGACTATAATAATATCCTTTAAACCCCTCCTAAATCTCTTTTGGATATAATCGCGTCAAATAAGGGAGTGTGATTTTGATGGTAAAAAGAGTCTTGGTCAAGTTTTCCGGTGAAGCTTTGGCCGGTGAGGATGGATACGGGATCGATACGCAGATCCTCAAGTTTATCGCTGATGAGATCAGTGAGCTGGTTGAAAATGGTATTGAGGTTGGTATCGTGGTCGGCGGCGGCAATATCATTCGTGGTGTCAGTGCTGCTGCAGATGGGATTATCAAGCGCACCAGTGGAGATTATATGGGTATGCTGGCGACAGTGATCAATGGGGTGGCGATCCAGGAGGCTCTTGAGCATATCGGATTGGAAGCGCGTCTGCAGTCGGCTATTGATATGCATGAGATCGGTGAATCATTTATCGTCAGACGGGCGAGAAGACATTTGGAAAAAGGACGTGTTGTTGTTTTCGCCGGAGGGACGGGAAACCCCTACTTCACCACTGATACAGCCGCTACTTTGAGAGCGTCGGAGATCGAGGCGGATATGATCATCAAAGCGACCAAAGTGAATGGCGTCTATGATAAAGACCCCAAGAAGTTTAAAGATGCTGTCAAGCTGGATACTCTGACCTATGATCAGGCTCTGAGTGATGAGATTAAAGTGATGGATGATACTTCGATCGCATTGGCGAAAGAGAACAAACTTCCGATCGTTGTCTGCAATATGTTTGACAAAGGTAATCTGTATGCCATTATCAATGGTGATACAAGCCTTTGTTCGATCGTTAAATAATTGATAAATTTCTGCTGAGCCAAGGGTGAAGTTTTCTTGGTGAGAAGAATCGGACAGGGTTTTACTCCTGTCCAGGAAAAAATAAATACATAATTAAGGAAAAGAATGAGACTAGAACAAGTAACAGCTGAGGCATTGAAAAAGGTAAACATGGACAGATATCTTCTTGCCTCTGCGGTAGGGAAAAGAGCGGACCAGCTTGCACAAGGGGCGCAGCCCCAAGTCGACCTTGACCCTAAAAAGGTCAAATATGCAGATATTGCGCTTTATGAAATAGCTGAAGGTAAAATCACTGTCGGTCTAGAGGGCTAAATTCTTTTGGATGCTTTTCTGGCCAAAGAGAAAGAGATCCATACTACCGAGGAGGCGATAACCCTTCTCTATGAGCACATATCATCCGAATCGGATTCTGTCAGAAGAGCGCTCGATCTTGCTACGAGAGCACATGATGGGCAGAAACGCAAAAGCGGTGAAGCTTATATCGTTCATCCTATTCTTGTTGCAGCCATTACTGCCTCCATCAGTGGAGACGAAACAATGGTCATCGCGGCACTGCTGCATGATGTTGTTGAAGATACGGACTATACTATCGAAGATCTGGAACAGGGTTTTGGATCAGACGTTGTTCATATCGTTGAAGGATTGACCAAGATTGTTGAACTCCGGGATGAAAAACTGATCCCCTCTACCTCCGATGACCGTTTGATCAACTCTGCTCTTAGTTTCAGAAAAATGTTGATCGCGTCGATCAAAGATGTGCGTGTTCTGGTGATCAAACTCTGTGACAGACTTCATAATATGCTGACGCTTGATGCGCTTTCCGAACAGAAGCAGAAGCGTATCGCGGAAGAGACTTTGGTCGTCTATGCCCCGATTGCCCACCGTTTGGGTATTTCACGCTTGAAAAACTATCTTGAAGATCTAAGTTTTTACTATATTTATCCGGAGGATTATGCCAAGATAGATGCTTATATCAAATCAAACAAGCAGAATCTTCAGTTTAAACTGAATGCTTTTATTGGCAAGGTGAGAACGGTGATGAACACTGATGGGTTCCATTATGAGAGTTTTGAAGTCATTGGCCGTGTCAAGCACTACTACTCCATCTATCTGAAAATGCATCGAAAAGGGATCAGTATCGAAGAAGTACTGGACCTTTTAGCGATTCGTATCGTTGTAAAAGAACCGATAGAGTGCTATAGGGTACTTGGATTGCTGCATCTGGGTTTTACGCCATTGATCTCGCGATTCAAAGATTATATAGCACTCCCCAAAGAGAATGGTTATCAGACAATCCATACGACACTTTTTGATGATGAGGGGATCGTCGAAGCGCAGATACGAACCTTGGAGATGCATAAACTTGCAGAGTATGGGATAGCAGCGCACTGGAAATATAAAGAGGGCATTACAAAAGTCAATCTTGAATGGCTAGAGAGCCTTAACTATCAGAATGAATCAATAGAAGAATTTTATGAGTTGGCAAAGAGTGACCTTTTCAGTGAAGATATTGCTGTCTTCTCACCAAGAGGAGATTATTATACTTTGCCAAAGAACTCTGTCGCATTGGATTTTGCTTATGCCATACACTCTGAAATAGGGGAAACTGCAAGCGGAGCACTGGTCAATAAGCAGAAGTCTTCTCTTTTGACGATTCTTAAAAACGGAGATATTGTCAATATCCTGACAGATGCAGAGCCAAGAATGCACTGTTCATGGATCGATACCGTTAAGACTTCCCGGGCAAAAGCAGGAATACGAATCAGATGCCGGCAGCGTATCAAGGAGAGTGATGAGCTGAGTGCCTACAATATTCTGGCGACACTGCTTGATCATGATGTTGAAGAGATACAAAAAGTAATGAACGAACTGGACATGCCTCACAACCTCTACAAACTGCCGACCCATCTTTATTATTACAAAGAGGTTATCAATAAGATTGCCGACTATCTCGGGAAAAAACAGGTTCGATTCTGGGAACTGATGAAAAAAGGGTATAAAATGCCGTTTGTTAAAGAGGTAGAGCATTTTCTTTTCTATACCAATAAGGCATTTGACGGGGTTGAATTCGACTATTGCTGTCATCCAAAAGTCGGCGACCAGATCGTTGCCTTTTATAAGGATAACAAAGTTATTATACACCATAAATTGTGTCGTAAGGCCTATCAGAAGATTCGGGATGGAGAACCGATGATCTATGTGGAGTGGAAGAGCAGCAAACTTTCACAATATCGCTTGATCATCAGCCTGCATAACCAAAAGGGAGCTTTGGCAGATCTCTTGGTGAAGCTATCAACGATGGATCTGAATGTGACGAGTATTGAGCTTGGGATCAAGAGCAGCGACAGTGCTGAGTACTGTCAAATCGAAATAGAGAGTGTTGAATCAAACAAGAGTCTTTTGGGGGAGCGTATCTCCCAAAAGTTCAAGCTGGTTGATATCATCAGTCTTGATGACGCATATAATTAAAATAAGGGTTGGAATATGGTAAAAGAAGCACTGGATGAGATCAGTAGGGGAGCGGCTGAGATCATTGATATGGAGCGGATCGAAAAGCTGGTCAAGGGCTATTTTGATGAGGGAAAGACTTACAGAGTGAAAGTAGGTTTTGACCCGACTGCTGCCGATTTGCATCTTGGACATACTGTATTGCTTCAGAAACTTGCAATATTTCAAAAATATGGTGCTGAAGTGCAACTGCTGATCGGTGATTTTACTGCGATGATCGGAGACCCGACCGGAAAGAGCGAAACGCGCAAAAGACTTGACCGGGAGACAGTTCTGGAGAATGCCAAAAGTTATCAGGAGCAGGTCTATAAAATCCTTGACCCTGAGAAGACCTACGTGGTTTTCAACTCAAGCTGGCTGGAGGCTCTGGGCGCTGACGGTCTTGTCGCTCTGACCACACTTTTCAGTGTGGCGCGAATGCTTGAGCGTGATGATTTTGAGAAAAGGTACAAAGCGGAGCAGAATATCTCTATTTCAGAGTTTCTCTACCCGCTGCTGCAGGGGTATGACAGTGTTGAACTCAAAAGTGATATCGAGCTTGGCGGGACGGACCAGAAGTTCAATCTTCTGATGGGCCGGCATCTCCAGCGTTCTTACGAGGTGGGCAAAGAGCAGGCAATTCTTATGATGCCGATCCTGGAAGGTCTGGATGGTGTGCAGAAGATGAGTAAATCTCTGGGGAATTTTATCGGGATCACAGAACCAGCCAAAGATATCTATGCAAAGATTCTCTCGATCTCCGATGTGTTGATGTGGCGCTATTATGAACTCCTGAGTGAACTATCCCTTGATGAGATCGAGAGTCTCAAAGAAGATGTGTCAAACGGTACGCTCCACCCGAAGATCGCCAAAGAGAATCTTGCTTTGGAGATCACAACACGATTTTATAATGAAGAGTCTGCTAAGATAGCAAAAGACGAGTTTGATAATGTCTTCAAGGCAAATCAACTTCCAGGCGATATCAAAGAGTATGATATTGAAGTAGATAGTTGGATCTGCAAAGCATTGGTAGATGCCGGTATCGAGCCTTCGACATCGCAGGCTAGAAGAGATATCAAGCAGGGTGCTGTCCGTATCGATCAGGAGAAGATCAGTGATGATCAGATGAAACTTCCGGAGGGGGAATATATCCTTCAGGTCGGAAAAAGAAAGTTTGTAAAAGTAAAGGTAAAGTAGTGGCATTTAAACCTCTGAAAATTGGAAAATATACGATAGAGACACCTATCATACAGGGTGGAATGGGTGTAGGAATCTCCTGGGATCAGTTAGCCGGTACTGTGAGCAGCGAGGGCGCACTGGGTGTGATCAGTTCGGTAGGTACCGGAGTTTATCATAATCGTGACTATACGGAGCGAATCGTGGGAGATGGCCACCCCTATGAAGCGGAGAATTTCTACTCTGCAAAAGTACTGAATATTATTTTTGAAAATGCCAGGAAGATCTGTGGCGATAAGCCATTGGCTTGTAATGTGTTGTATGCATCGAATGAATATAACAGAATAGTCAAAGATGCCTGCAAGGCGGGTGCAGATATGATCATTACGGGTGCAGGTTTGCCGCTGACCATGCCGGATGCCGCCAAAGAATATCCGGATGTCGCATTGATCCCGATCGTCTCAACGGCAAAAGCACTGAAGATCCTTTGCCGTCGTTGGAAAAAAACCCACGACAGACTGCCTGATGCAGTGATCGTCGAAGGACCGTTGAGTGGTGGACATCAGGGATTCAAGCATGATGAGTGTTTCCTGCCTGAAAATCAGCTGGAGGAAATTCTGCCGCCGGTCGTAGAAGAGGCAAAAAACTGGGGTAATATTCCGGTTATTGCAGCAGGCGGTATCTGGGACCATGATGATATTGTTAAAATGATGGAGTTGGGTGCAGCCGGAGTACAGATGGGCACACGTTTTATTGGTACCGTTGAGTGTGATGCTCATGAGAATTTTAAAAATGTTATTATCGATGCGAAAGAGGAGGATATCAAGCTCTTCAAGTCTCCGGTTGGATATCCGGCCCGTGGAGTCAAAACGCATTTGCAGGAGATGATAGAAGAGGGTACGGCACCTAAAATTGTCTGCATATCCAACTGTGTTGCTCCATGTCACCGGGGCGAAGAAGCCAAAGTAGTCGGCTATTGTATTGCAGACAGACTGAGTGATGCCTGTGATGGAAAAACTGAAAGCGGACTTTTCTTTACCGGTGCAAATGGTTATCGACTGAATGAGATCACCACAGTCAAAGAGTTGTTGAATAAATTAGTCAATGGCGAAGAATAGTAACTTGAAACCATTCTCTTTTTTGCTTCTTCTGATAGTTTTGACCACGACACTTTTTGCAGGCACGAATACTCTCAAAAGAGTTGAAGTCAAAAAAAATGAGCTCCGTTTGGTTTTTTCCTCCTGGCTCAACACAAAAGATGTTCGCAGAATTGCTCTTAAAAATCCTCCAAGACAGGTGATCGATATCAAGAATGCACGTCTTGGCAGCCGAAGTATTGCTTCAGGGCTTTCAGCAAAAGGTGTTAATTCCTTCCGTGTCTCACAGTATCAAAAAAATGTCGTTCGGATCGTGATAGAGACAGACGAGTCTTATGTTTGCAATCATTATCAACCCATGATGTCACGATCCTTTTATCATATCCCGCTCCCCCAGAAGAATGTTTATATGGCAAGTGAAGCGGAATCTGAAGCTATGGCTTATGCGAAGAAAGAGGCCAGGAAGATAGAGAAGCAGCCTCAAGAGAGAAGAAAAACCCAAAGAGTGATCCAGCGGGAGGAGAAGATCCAGGAAGAAGTCTCCTATATTCCCTCTTTCCTCGCTTCTGGCTCAAGGGGACCAAAGAAAAGCTATACGATCGTTGTCGATGCCGGACACGGAGGACATGACAGCGGTGCAGTAGGCGCAAGACGTTATCAAGAAAAGGTTGTTGTCCTCCAGATCGCAAAACGTGTCGAGAAACATTTGAAAAAAAAGAGATTCAAAGTCAAAATGACCAGGTCTTCCGACAAGTTCATCAAGCTGAAGAATCGTACGAAATTTGCCAATAAGCACCAGGCAGATATCTTTGTCTCGATTCATGCCAATGCTATAGCTGATAAGAGAAGATTCAACAAAGTTTCCGGTATTGAAACCTATTTCCTGCAAACAACACGAAGTGCCAGGTCAAAACGTATTGCCGCTATAGAGAATAGTGTTGTGCTTGATAAGAATGATTTTTTGAGTAAGGATGTGATCCTTAATGCTGTGCTTTCCGGGCCCAAGATCCAACTTTCTCACAAGTTGGCCATTGATGTACAGTCCAAAATGCTGCGCAATGTAAGAAAAAAGTATAAAAATGTCAAAGATGCCGGAGTGAGGCCCGCACCTTTTTGGGTACTGGTAGGTGCTCAGATGCCTTCTATTCTTGTTGAGGTGGGCTATATCACCAATTCTGCTGAGCGTGCCAGACTCTTTACGCCTGCTTATCAGGACCGCATTGCCAAAGGTATTGCTGAGGGGATCAGCAACTATCTTGCCATCAGAGAGAAAGAGATATACTAATCTCCTGAGGGAAGCGTTAGTTTTTGATTGCTTTGTTAAAAATTTTTATTTTCGGCTTCTCTCTCTTTGAATCCTGAAACTTTGACCTATTTGCTCAGTTCTGGTATTCTGGAATATATTTTAAAAATAATAATTGGAGAATAAAAAATGAAAAAAATTGGTCACATAATTATGATCTTTAAACGTCGCTACAGCTATAAACGTTATAAAATATGTTAGGTTATAAGGTTTTGATTATTGCCTCTTACAAAGTATAAAAATATTCCTCTTTATAGTCACTCAAATCAACATGAAACTCACGTTCTACGATGGAAACGAAACCTAAAAATCTGACTTTTGAAAAGGCTGAGAAGTCATGTTCTAATAGTGATTCGATACTTTGTGTTGAAATTTGCGTTTTATCATGGATTGTATCAATACTGTATGGTTTTAACTGTTCTAGTGTATCAGTCATCTATCTTCCTTTTTGTTAAAATAGTGTCAGTCATGCTGACGGTAGGCAAAGCAGTTTCTGCTCTCTTTCATTAATGATGTTATAGGTCTCTTATATTTTTCTATAACAACATAACTGTTGCTAGGCCAAGAAAGCTTAAAAAACCAACTATATCTGTGATCGTAGTTAAAATGACCGTACTTCCAATAGCAGGATCGATCTTGAATCTTTTAAGTATTAGAGGAACAGCTGCTCCAAAAAAACCGGCAGCCAAAAGGTTGATCACCATTGAAAGGGCAATCACTACACCAAGCATCCATGTATCGAACCAAATGGAGGCAATAGCTCCCATGAATAGTGAAAAGATCAGTCCGTTACCGGCAGAGATCACTAACTCTTTTTTAATGGTGCGCATCGCATCTTTTTGTGCTATGTCACCCAATGCCAACTGTCGGACAACAACAGTTAAGCTTTGTGTTCCTGCATTACCACCCATCGATGCAACTATCGGCATCAATACAGCAAGTGCCACTAAACTTTGAAGTGAATCTTGAAATTGGCTGATCACAATTGATGCCAAAATGGCAGTAATAAGATTAATAGCAAGCCAAAATGCCCGTTTTTTACCCGCTTTAAGTATGGCTTTGTCCTCTTCGGCATCATCATCGACACCGGCAAGATGATACATTTGCTCCGTG
>JAYEND010000067.1:0-20193 GCA_034721895.1 Campylobacterota bacterium
ACCAATATTATGATCGGATAAAGATATTTCAATTAAAACCTTTTGTAACTTAAAACTATTTCCCTGCTTTATGTTGAAATTTCCTTAGAGATACAGCAATAACTTTAATGATTCTCAGATTGTTTCTAAAAATCTTTCATTATTTATTTTTTATCTAATTATAGGAATATAGAATAAAATATATCTTATTATGCGCTTCAAAATAGCCATATTGCCCATTCAGTTACTTATAGGCACTTCTGATAATCATACAGTCCGCTTCCAATCACTTTGTAAACAATAGGCTCTTCAAAAGAATCATCCATGCGAACACCACCTATGATTGCTACCGGGTGCCTGGATAACTTTGCGATCTTCAACAGGGCTTCACCGCCTACTTTGGCATCCTTCTTGGTGCCTGTCGAACGATAAGCTCCAAGGCCGATATAGTCAATTTCAAGATCATTGGCTTCCTCTATCTCTACAGTATTGTGTGTAGAAAGTCCCAATTGTTTGCCAGCTATCTTTTGGCGTATCATCGCAACAGCCTTCTTTTTATCATCACTGTATGCTTTCATATCTTCCTGTCCCAAATGAAGCCCATCAGCATAATCAATCAATTCGATAGAATCATTAATGATGAGCGTACCGTGATACAATCCGCGAATTTCTTCCAAGTCTCTCTGTTTCTCTTCCAGAGACCCCGGCTTATTACGGTATTGAAGGATAGGAATCTGAAGTGTTGCAATATGACGGAGAAGATCTTGCAGAGAGAGATCATTCCGAAGAAGTGTCTCCTTGTCCACAAGTGCGTAGATCATAATTACTTTTTCAAAAAGAATTTCAAGAGATCTGAGAGGGTTTGCTGCATTTCACTTCGATCAACAACCATGTCGATCAAACCATGTTCAATCAGAAATTCCGCTCTTTGGAATCCTTCCGGAAGATCTACACCCACTGTCTGCTTGATCACGCGCTGGCCGGCAAAACCGATCAACGCATCAGGTTCTGCTATGATGATATCACCCAGCATCGCAAAAGAGGCACTTACTCCTCCCATCGTTGGATCAGTCAAAATAGAGATAAAAGGCAAGCCTTTTTGATGAAGCCGATTCAAGGCTGCAGATGTTTTACTCATCTGCAACAATGAAAAAGTACTCTCCTGCATTCTTGCCCCACCACTGGCCGATACAATGATCACACCGCACTCTTTCTCAATGGCACGATTGACCGCACGAACGATCTTTTCCCCTTCAACTGAACCGAGACTTCCTCCCATGAAGGAAAAATCAAAAACAACCAGCTCTGCCGGCTCTCCCAAAATCGTACAGCTTCCGCTGACAACAGAGGAGGTCTTTCCTGTCTTTTTTTTGCTCTCTTCGATACGCTTTTTATAACTTTTTTTATCTACAAACTTCAATGGGTCAACCGGAGCTAATGATGCATCATGCTCAACAAAACTGCCCTCATCAGCCAAGAGAGCAATACGCTTCTCAGCATTGATGCGAAAGTGATGATCACATTTTGGACAAACATTTTTCTTGGCTTCAATCTCTTTGTAGTACATCAAACCCTGGCATTTTGGACACTTGACCCAATGGCTCGGAGCATCCTCAATGGTGGATTGTGTTCTCATGCTCCCAAACAGGTTCCCAAAATTCATTATCTCTCCTTATATCTAATTAACTTCTCCTTGATCAAGGAGCAAAGCCCCTAATCAATTCCTTTCACTAAAGCTTCGCCTTTGGCGAGAATTATAAATATTTAATCCTTAAAAAAACTCTTCTCACTTTTGTCTAAATAAGGCATTTTTTGATCAACACTTCAATATCCTGAGCTATCTTTTTATCTTTCGACACTATAACATAATCCTCTTCAACAATCACTTCAAGCCCTTCACAAAGTGCCAGTCCTGCAGCAAAATCATAAATCCGATATTCTCCAACATAGAGAAGATAACTGACTGTTCCGGCATAGGCCAGAGAGAGTGCTACTGCCCCGGGTGCCCGAAATTTCAAACCTAACTCATCCAATGCAGAAACGATTTCCGGATGAGCATACGCCTTTTCAAAAAGACCGATCTCCGCATTGGGCGACGTGCGGGGAAGATGAAAACTGGATTCAAAGAGTCTACCCTGCATCATCGCTTTTCCCTCTTCTTTGAGAAAAATTTCTCTGCTGCTCAGATTGCAGACGATGGCTGCATCCAGTACTCCTTCCCTATTGATCCTGGCCACCGAAGTCCCAAAATAGGGAAAATGAGAAAGGGCATTGGAGCTGCCATCTATAGGATCGATGATGATCGTCTCATCACCCTCCCCGATCGTTCCCGACTCTTCGGATTCTATACGTCCGAATTTTCCCAAATGCTTGACAAAGAGTGCCTCAGCTAACAGGTCCAGTCCGCTGCTGACATCTCCGCCGGCACCGACACTCCCTTTTTCAAAATAAGTGTCTGCATAGCTCTCTTCCACTATCCGGGCTATCTCTTCATTGGCCCGGATAGAGGCGGTAAGGAAACTGTTCACCTTAGGCAAGCATCTTCTTGACTATCGCTTTGGCTGCTTCCCGTCCGTCATGCACAGCAGTGACAACGAGATCTGCACCGCGATGACAATCTCCTCCGGCATAGATACCCGGTTCTGTCGTTTCAAAGTTTTCATTAACGATAATACCACCCCATTTATCCGTTTCGATGCCATTGGAAGCAAAGAAAGGATACTCTACCGGATCAAAACCCAGTGCAAAGATTACGATATCGGCATCCACTGCATAATCACTTCCGGCAATCTCTTCTACTCTTTGCCGCCCGCTTGCATCAGGCTCTCCAAGTTTTGTTTTGACCATTTTGATCCCAATCACATCACCTCTGTCGTTAGAGATCAATGCCTTGGGAGAAACATGGAATTCAAACTCCACCCCCTCCTCTTTGGCATTGATATACTCTTTTCGGCTTCCCGGCATATTGTGAGCATCACGGCGATAGAGACACTTGACACTCTTTGCTTTTTCACGCTTTGATGTGCGCACACAGTCCATTGCAGTATCACCACCACCAATGACTAAAACATTTTTATCTTTGACATCAATAGCTAGCTCACAAGGCTCATCGAAAAGCTTCTTCTGAACAGAGGTCAAAAAATCCATTGCCAGATAGACATTTTTAGATTCTTCACCATTGAGTCCGGATCGCCTACCCTTTGTTGCACCGACACCTATAAAGACTGCATCAAAATTATTTGTCAGTTCATCAAAAGTAATATCCCTGCCCACTTCCGTATCCTGGTGGAAAATCGCACCCGCCTCTTTGAGGAGCTTGGCCCTTCGGATTACGATGTGTTTGTCAAGTTTAAATCCCGGAATACCGTAGGTAAGAAGTCCGCCCGGTTTTGCCTGCTTGTCAAAAATCTCAACATCAATTCCCTCTCTGAGCAGGAATGTCGCAGCAGAGAGTCCTGCAGGTCCGGCACCGATAATCGCTACTTTTTTCCCTATTTTCTCCTGAGAAAATTTCGGTTTCAACCCTTTTTTAAATCCCTCTTCATTGATGAAAGTCTCTACTGAACCGATCGTGATCGCACCATAGCCGTCGTTGAGCGTGCATGCACCTTCACAGAGTCTGTCATGCGGACAGACCCGGCCCATCACCTCAGGGAAAGGAGATGACTCGTTGGAGAGTGCAAAGGCAAACTCCAGATCATTACTGGCTGTTGCCTTGAGCCATTGGGGGATAAAGTTGTGCAATGGGCAGCCATTGTGACAATAGGGGTCACCGCACTGTATGCATCTCTCAGACTGCTCTCCTGCTTTTTTGGGCTTAAAAACTTCATAGGTCTCATCAAAATCTTTGGTTCTTTCAACCACATCTCTCTTTTTCGCATCAATTCTCTCTAAATCAAAAAATCTAAGCATCTTATTCTCCCTCCTCTATTATCTTAAGAGGTCCTTTCATGTCTTTTGGTCTTACCATCCAAAAGTTACGGATCTCAACTCTAAAGTTATCCACTATCTTTTTGGCTTGTGCACTCTTTGTCTCATGATAATAATCTTTGAGCAGTTTCTTCAGATAGTATCGCTCGATATCCGTATCTTCCGTGTCTATTCTTCTCGCTTCAACGAGCTCCTGGTTGATATTCTCAACGAGTTCATGCCCGAGATCATACACAAAAGCGATACCGCCGGTCATACCGGCACCAAAGTTCACACCTGTCTTGCCAAGGATCACAACCACACCGTCGGTCATATATTCACAGGGGTGATCCCCTGTTCCCTCTACGATCGCGATTGCACCGGAGTTACGCACGCCGAAGCGTTCGCCGACTTGGCCGTTGATATAGAGTTTTCCTCCTGTGGCACCATAGAGGCAGGTATTCCCCCCGAGTGAAAATCCGGGACCATTTTTATCTGCTGTGATGACGATACGTCCACCATGCATTCCTTTACCGATATAATCATTCCCTGCACCATTGATATGCAGGCTGATACCATTGATGAGAAACGCACCGAGTGATTGGCCGCTTGTACCATCCAAGCGGATATCGATCGTACCATCCGGAAGCCCTTTATCACCGTAATATTTGGCGATTTCACCCGAGATACGTGTCCCGAAACTTCTGTTCAGGTTGGAGATCTTCTTCTCCAGAACGATTGGATCATTCGGATTTTTGATCGCAGGCATCAACTCTTCGAGGATCTCCTGCTCGTACTCATTTCTATCGTAGGGCTCATTGAACGCTACCTGTCGGGTATTTGGCCCATCCAGTCTATAAAGAAGCTTGTCAAAAGAGAATTTCTTTGCAAAATCGTCATCGATCATTTCCAAAAGATCATTTTGACCAATGACCTCTTCGAGCGACTTGTATCCAAGCGAGGCAAGGATTTCTCTGACATCCTCTCCAAGCAGTGTAAAGTAGTTGATCACACGCTCAACTGACCCTTCGTAGTGCTCTCGGAGTTTCTCTTCCTGTGTTGCGATACCAACGCTACAACGGTTCATATGGCAGATACGGAGGATCTTACATCCTATCACTGTCAGCGCGCCGGTACCAAATGCATAACTCTCAGCTCCAAGAATCGCAGCCTTGACGACATCCAATCCCGTCTTCAGTCCACCGTCTGTTTCGAGTTCTACCTGGCCTCTGAGATTATTGGCTTTCAGCGCGTTATGTGCTTCGATAAGACCAAGTTCCCAGGGGTTGCCTGTAAATTTGATCGAACCGATCGGTGCTGCGCCGGTACCGCCGTCTGCACCGGAGATAATGATCTTGTCTGCATAAGCTTTTGCTACTCCCGCCGCGATCGTACCCACACCGGCTGTTGATACAAGTTTGACAGCGATTCTTGCTTCCGGATTGATCTGCTTAAGGTCAAAGATCAATTGTGCCAAATCCTCGATCGAATAGATATCGTGATGCGGCGGAGGTGAGATCAGTGTCACACCTGGCATCGTATATCTGAGTCTTGCGATCAGCGGACTGACTTTTGATCCTGGCAGCTGACCTCCCTCACCCGGCTTTGCACCCTGTGCCACTTTGATCTGCAGCTCATCTGCAGATCTGAGGTAAGCCGGTGTCACACCGAAACGCCCTGAAGCAACCTGCTTGATCCTGGAGTTTTTGATAGTGTCAAATCGTACAGCATCCTCTCCGCCTTCACCGGAGTTACTCTTACCGCCGATGGTATTCATCGCTTCAGCCAGACACTCGTGTGCTTCAGGGGAGATCGAACCTAAACTCATCGCCGCTGTTGAGAAACGTTTAAATACCTCAGAAAGCGGTTCTACTTCATCGATATCAATAGGATCTCTGTCACTTTTGAGTTCAAAGAAATCACGAATAAATTTTTTATCTCTCTCATCAACAAGAGATTTAAGTTGCTTATAGTCCTCTTTTTTTCCACTGAGGGAGAGCTTATGGATCGCATGGACTGTCGCGGGAGAGAAGTCATGGAATTCACCGCCGTCAAGGTATTTGTAGAAGCCTCCGATATTAAGCGGGAAGATTCTGTTGACTGTCTCTTTCCTGTAAGCCTCATCGTGTGCTTTTGTGATGCGTGCTTCGATATCGCTGTAATCAAGTCCCTTAAGCAATGCATAGGCATCGGGGAAACACTCAGTGACGATCTCATCACCCAAACCGATCACATCAAAAAGGCTTGAGTTTCTATAGCTTGAGATCGTAGAGATACCCATCTTTGACATAATCTTGAGCAGTCCGAAATTGATCGCTTTTCGCACTTTTTTCAACACCGGTGCCAGATCTATATCCGGGTCTTTTCTTCTTACTATCATGGCTACGGTTTGGTAGAACATATAAGGATAAATAGCCGCTGCTCCGAATGCGATCAGAGAGGCTGCCATATGCGAGTCATGCATTTCACCGGTCACCGCGATGATACTCACCAGATTGCGTACACCGTTATCAAGCAAAGCTTTATTGAGACGCCCGACAACCATGAGCATCGGCATTACTTTACTCTTCTCGTCAAGCGCCCTGTCATCGAGGATGATTGTTCTGATACCTTCATTTTTGACATCTGCCAAGATCTGATCGACCAACGTATTCAAACTCATTTGGAGATCATAGCTGAAGGTCGTATCGTAGCATTTTTCCTTATAGCTGGGGTCATACTTTGGATCTTTCTCGTCTCCAAATTCCCGAAGTATTTGTACTTTTTCAAGTGAAAGGATCGGTGAAACTGTTTTGAGTCTTTTGGCATGCTCGGCATCATCGGTAAGAATATCCTTCATTTCACCAAACCCGGTATTCAGACTCATCACGACTTTTTCACGAATCGGGTCGATCGGCGGGTTGGTGACCTGCGCAAATTTTTGCTTGAAAAAATCAGAGAAGTTTCGCTGTTTTTTGGAAAAGGCTGCCAATGGCGTATCATCACCCATCGATGCGGTTGCTTCTTTCCCATCCTTTATCATTGGTTCCAACACCTGCTCAGCCACCTCCAGTGTGATATTAAAGTAACGTTGTTTGGCATACATCACCTCTTTATCCGGAATATCAATACTGGAGAACGGATCGCTCATATGCTCCTGGAGGTAAATCATATTTTTATTCATCCATTTGGCATATGGCTCTCTGTTTTTTAGGAATTCATCGATATCATCACTTTTGAGTACAGTGCCATACTTGAGATCGATCCCCATCATTTCACCGGACTGGAGTCTTCCTCTCTCTACGATCTCTTCTTCCGGGGTCTGAAGCACTCCATATTCAGAAGTGATAAGAAGTCTGTTGTCTCTTGTAATAATATATTTGGCTGGTCTCAATCCATTTCTGTCAAGCACACATCCGATATATCTACCATCCGTCATGCTGACCGCTGCCGGACCGTCCCACGGCTCAAAGCAGGTACTGACATACTCATAGAAAGCTCTGAGTTTGGCATCCATATGAGGAGCATTCTGCCAGGGTGCCGGAAGCATCGATCTCGCTGCCTTGAAAAAATCCATGCCATTGACCCGCAGAAATTCAAAAAAGTTGTCCAGGCTTGCCGAGTCACTCATTCCATCCTGAATAATTGGCACCAGCCTTTTCATCTCTTCTTTTGAAAAGATATCACTTTTGATATCTTTGATTTTTGCTGCCACATTGAATCGGTTAGCTTCAATTGAGTTGATCTCACCGTTATGCGCGATCATTCTGAATGGTTGAGCCAGCTTCCATTCCGGAAGGGTATTGGTAGAGAATCTCTGATGAAACAGGCAGAAAGAAATTTCAAAATCTTCTTTTGCCAAATCTTTATAAAACTCTTTAATATGTGTCGGCATCACCAGTCCCTTGTAAGAGACGACAGAAGTGGAGAATGATGCAATATAGAAATCATTGTCCTCTTTGAGTCTATATTCGATCTCTTTGCGGGAGAGGTAAACCAGTGCATCAAACCGTCTGGTTCCCATGAGAGTATTCGGTGTTACAAAAACCTGTGTTATTACAGGAAGAGATGCAATAGCCTGCTCGCCCAGTGCTTCAGTATCTACCGGAACTTCACGAGTATAGAGTACTCTCAGGTCATTATTTTCACACACTTCCTTGATCACATCAAAATCATTACTGTTTTGATTGAAGATCATTGCCACAGCATACATATCCGGAAGGACAATGCCATTCTTTTTCGCCACTTTGACAAAAAATTTCTTCGGAATTGAGAGCAGAAGACCACTCCCGTCTCCTGTTTTCCCATCAGCTGCGATTGCCCCTCTGTGCATCATGCGCGAGAGCGACTTGATCGCATCTTCCAAGTTTTTGTGTGACGGAACATTGTCTATTGATGCCAATAGTCCAAATCCGCAGTTATCTTTAAATGAGGTAAAGAGATCTCTCATAAGCCAACCTTTAGTTTAAGTTTGCTAGGCTACTCAAAAAGTGCCTAGAAATGAGGTCGATTATACTGAAAAGTGGGTTAAAACTTGATTAGAGTCATAGGGGTCATATCATCAAAGGATTTGTGATAGGGCTGCGAAAAGCCAAAAATGAAGACTCTATCGCCACCGTACTCTCTCCTCATGATGTCCGTGCCTACTACCGCTTTTTCGGTGCCAGACATTCGATACTGCAGTTCGGGCACCTGATCGACTTTGAAGTTGAGGGCGAACAGAGCAGTTTCATGCCAAGGCTGAGAAGTCTCAGCCATATCGGATTCCCTTGGCTCTATGATAACAACAGACTGTTACTCTGGCACAATTTCATTAAACTTTTTGAACCGCACCTGCGCGATACAGAAGAGATCAGCACCTTCTATTATGATCTGCTGCTGCATGCCGCACAAAGATGGGAAAAACAAAATCCCAAACGTATTATCTGCGAAAGCTATATCTCGCTGCTCACCCATGAAGGACGCCTGCACAACGAAAACCGCTGCTATATTTGCGAAAAGTCTATCGAAGGGGAGATTTCACTGATGCAAGCCTTCATCCCGGCACACCCCCACTGTATCTATACTCCTCCCCTGAACAGAGAGAAGATTTACGATCTCTTCGAAAGCGGTAAAACCCTCTATCTTGATGACAATGAAGTGGATTATCTTTATGAGATTGTGATGAGGGGATTATGACCATTGTGCTGCGGTAAGGTTTTTGAAATGTAATCCCTTACTCCAAGGACAGCCTATTCAGCCAATGCCATTCTACCCAGAAGTCCGGCAGTGGAAGTATAGCCCACCTCAGAAAAAAACAGTTTCCCTGAACTATCATAGATAAAAGTGGTTGGGAATACTTCAACTGAAAATTGGCCGGCAAAATTCCCTTCATCATCATTGATCACCTGAAAGCCGGCACCCTGTTCCCTCAAAAAGGCTTTGATCTTTTCATTATCGCCTGAATTAACCGCGATGGTAATCACCTGATATTTTTCTGAAACACGTTCAATATTAGCTGTTTCCATCTTGCAGACAGGACACCATGTCGCCCAAAAGTGAATAAGCAGCGGCTTTCCCCGATAGCTATTGAGATCAATGTTCTTCCCCTCTATTGTTTGCACTGATATTGCAGGAAGCCTATCATCCTGCAAAACCGGTTTTCGTAGATAGCTCACAACATTACTGATCACAAAGAGGATCACCGCCCCGATCAAAACTTCTTTGACTATTTTCTTTACTCTTATATTCTTCATGCTTTCATCCTGACATTCTTTCTTGAGGGCACCTCTAATAATACCAGACACTCATTCAAACCGCTTTACGATCCTCTCCAATGACCCCAGATAAGCATCGCCATAGAGTGCCACATGCACTAACAGTGGATAAATTTGATAGAGTGGTACCTTTGTCTCATAAAATTCCGGTGACAGCGTGTGCTCTTCCTGGTAACGGTTGAAAAATATTTCTCCAAAAGTATTAAAAAGAAGGATAAATGCCAACTCCATCTCCCGATCACCAAAATAGATCGCCGGATCGATAAAGCAGGCACCCTTCTGATCAAACAGTACATTGCCGCTCCATACATCACCATGGAGCAGCGAAGATGTAATCCCTGCCATATCCATAAAGTTATGAAGCCTGCTGCAGAGTGTTTCTATCTTTTTCAGTAAGGCTTTGGAGAGCCTGCCTGTATCAAAGCAATACTGCGCCATCGGTTGGATACGCATCTCGCCCAGAAAGAGTGTCCAATTGTATTGGGTCTGTTCATTGTGCTGGGGGAAAGGACCGATTGTTGTATCGTAGTAATACCCGTACATTCTCTCTGCATTGCTCACACGATGCAGGGCAGCCAGTTGCTGTGCGGCATCAATTTCCTGCCTATTCCGTGAAAGATTGACACTTTCGATCCACTCCAATGCCAGATAATTCCTCGATACGGCAATGACATTCGGGGTGCGCAATCCAGCCTCCTGAAGATCAGTCAGCATTTTCGCCTCTATCTGAAGCTTTGTGTTCTCCTCTGAGCTCTTGACCAGACAGGTTCCCTCAGCTGTTCTGACTTTATAGACAGCACCGATCTGTCCCGATGCATGGTAAGTGATCTCTTGAACATCATTCTGCAAAATAGAAGAGACATCCTGCTTTATAATATTAATCAATATTACTTACCAAACAGGTAGATCATGTCTGGCCAGAGTATGACAGTGATCAACGCCACGACCTGCAGAATAATAAAAGGGATAACCCCTTTGTAGATCGCTCCGGTCGTAACTTTATCCCCTGCTGTTCCTTTGAGATAAAAGAGTGCAAAACCAAAGGGTGGGGTCAAAAAAGATGCCTGGAGATTGAGTGCGATCAGAATTGCGAACCAGACCGGATCGATCCCCAAAACATGAACAATAGGAACCAGAATCGGCACCACAACAAAAGCGATCTCTATAAAATCGATGAAAAATCCGAGCAGGAAGATAACCAGCATCGTAATCAATATAAAAACCCATTTGCTCTGCATATCCCCGGAAAAAAACTCCAGTGCCATATCTCCTCCCCCCAGCTCATTGAAGACGAGAGAAAAAGCTGTCGCACCTATCAGGATCATAAAGATCATCGCTGTCAATTTGACCGTCTCAACAGCTGCATAACGTATCATATTAAAAGAGAAACTTCCATTGCCCCAGGCCAGTATAGCTGCACCGATCACACCGATCGCCGCCGACTCTGTCGGGGAAGCAATACCACTAAAGATCGATCCAAGCACTGCCACGATCAAGAGTAACGGAGGAATGATCGCTTTCACCGCCTCTTTGACCGTATGAGCATATAACTCGTCACTTTCGATAGCCGGTGCTGCCTCTTTGTTGAGCAGTGCGAACAGGAAGATATAGACAATATAGAGAATGATCAACAATAAACCGGGAATGACGGCTGCCTTAAACAGATCACCGACACTCAGATGCATTTGATCTCCCAGCACGATCAAAACAATAGAGGGAGGAATGATCTGTCCCAGTGTACCGCTTGCTGCGATCGAACCACTGGCCAGAGAAGAGGAGTAGCCGTGCTTCAGCATCAGCGGAAGAGCGATCAAACTCATCATTACGACCGATGCCCCGACAATACCTGTGCTCGCTGCCAATATCGCACCCACCAAAACAACCGAGATAGCCAAACCGCCGCGAACCGAACCAAAGAGCTTGCCCATGGAGATCAACAGCCCCTCGGCCATCTTCGACTTTTCCAGGATCAAGCCCATCAGAATAAAGAGCGGAACAGCCATCAATGTTACATTGCCCATGATGCCATAGATGCGGTATGGGAGCATTTCAAACACCCCCATACCCACCTCATCGGAGAGCAAAGCAAACAATAGTGCAACCCCGGCAAAGACGAAAGCCACCTGAAAGCCCGAAAGCAGCAGAAGCAGAGAAAGGGCAAACATCAGATAAACCGGATCGATCCAGAATACCCAATCATAAACCACACCCAGCACGGCAAAAAGAGTAAAAAGGAGCAAAAAAGAAAAAAGAGGTATCAGTCTTTTTTTTCTCTCCAATGTATGATAAGCTTTGAGTATCTCACTCACAGCCTGAATAATCAGTAAAATAAAACCGGCTACGATCATCCCCTTGATCAAATAGCGATGTGTCAAGCCACCCGGATCACTCGAAATCTCATGCTGCATATAACTCTGCATCATCATATCCCAGGCATTATTCACGATCAGGAGAGAAAACGGAATCACCAAAACAAGCATTGAAAAGATTTGGATCAATGCACGGGTATCCCTGGAATAGCGTTCATAGAAGATATCCACCCGTACATGTTTGTCATGCTTCAGGGCATAAGTGATCCCCAGCAAAAAGATAATGTCATAGAGATGCCACTCCGCTTCCTGAAGTGCAATCGAACCGGCCGAGAAAAGGTAGCGCATCACCGCATCATATGTTACAAGCAGTGCCAGCATTACGACCAATAGAGCAGAGAGAAGACCGGCATATTTCGCTACCCTGTCCAGCCAATAACTCAACTTAGTATCATTCATCCATTTTTCATTTCATCAATAAAAGTTTTTCAAAGAAAAACCTACCAAAATTGTTAATTTTTACTTGCTAATTTCTAATTACTCAGTCGTCTACCCTATAATTTTCATCAAAAAAACTATTATAGCCTCTGCTGGCCACTCTCTCCGGCGGATAGCCGCTCACTTCCACCTCTGTCCCGATATCTGCCCAGCGCCAGAGCTGTTGTGCAAAGCCGTTTTTCATCCTGATACAGCCATGGGATGCCGGCCATCGCGGTACCGGCCCCAGATGCATGGCAATACCTGTATTGGTCAGTCGTAACATATAATTCATCTTGGCGCCGCCATTAGGCTTGGGCCAAAGATTAGATTTGTGATAGCGTTTTTTCTGAAGTATCGTGTAATATCCTGTAGGAGTACGATGCTCTTCTTTTCCCGTGGAAACCCGCCCTTCCAAAACGATATAACCATTCTCATAAGCATAAGCCATCTGTGTATCCAGATCTATAAGAATAAATTTCTCTGCATTCACTATGATAACGGTCAGTATCAATAATGCCATTACACTCAAAAAACGATTAAAAATTTTCATGATAGATAAAATGATAACAAATTCACTTTGCTACCAATCCTCAAGCCAACCAGGATAATATCTCCAGGGAAACATTCTTCCTTCGCTCACCTTCAGGGGAGGGGTTCCGCTTACTGTGACCTCGGTACCTGCTCTTGCCCAATGCCACATCTTTTGCGCAAAACCATTTTGCATCCGGATACACCCGTGTGATGCAGGATGGTCAGGTATATGGCCCAAGTGCATCGCTATACCATCCCAGGTCAAGCGAAGCATATAATCCATCTTCGCGCCTCCGTCGGGTTTGGGCCATAGGGTGGATTCATGTTTCTCTTTTCTCTCAAGTATATAGAATGTACCCGTCGGTGTTCGGCGACCCTGTGTTCCGGTAGAGACCCGTCCGCTAAACACTACCCTGTCATTCTCATAGGCATAGGCGATCTGCTCATTAAGGTCTACTACTATAGACTTATTGGCATGCAGTTGTGATAGAGTCAGGAATGGTACACTCACTAACCAAATAAGCTTTACTAAATTTTTCATGGTAGTATTATAACAAAAAGAAAACCAAAATAGCAATTTAATGAAATAAGTGGAGCAAATGAAATATTTTACAGTTGAATCCATGCTGGAGATTTTAATCTGGGTCGAGAAAGAGCTCTCCAATATTGAAGCATCCGGTATCCTGACTTTCCATATCCCTAATCCGGATTCAGGTATTCCCCATTATTCCGGTACAGTCATAAATATGAATGATCATAACTACCTGCATCATAGCTGGAAGGCTTGGAGCAACCTTGCGGAACTCCTCTTCTGTCGAATGCTGACACCGCAGATTTCTGCGGACGATTCTGTGATTCTTCGTTTCCAAAAACTTGACAAAACAGACTCTTTCCACAGCAAGAAGACCCCGCAATCAGAGGAAAAATATGGAACAGATTCTACCTTCTCCGCTATCAGAAAAAATGAAGAGCCGGCTTTCCTCTTTGCCTATAGGCTGGCATTGCAAAATATTAAAATCCAAAACCGGCGAACTATTCTCAATCTGGGGATCAATAGTGGAGATGAATTTGATCTGATTCGAAGACTAAGCAGTGAAAATCTCTTTAGCAAAACAGAGTTTATCGGTATCGATCACAGCTTATCAGCCATCACAAAAGCCAGAGATAACCTTCCTGAGAAAAATGTAACCCTCCACTGCCACGATATCAACCGGCTCGAAGAACTCGATCTGCCCCGATCGGACCTCATCATTTCCATTGGTACACTGCAAAGTCCTGGTATCGACTTCAAACCCCTCTTTATGTCATTGATCCAAAACTATCTGACACCCAACGGGGCTATCATACTTGGCTTTCCAAACTGCCGCTGGATAGATGGCGAAATGGTCTATGGAGCCAAAGCCCCTAACTATAACTTCTCGGAAATGTCTCTACTCATCAAAGATATTTACTTTTGCAAAAAGTATCTCCAGCAACATAAATTCCGAGTGACGATCACTGGAAAAGATTACCTCTTTCTTACGGCAACAAAAATCGGTAAAACAGCGATAAAATGAAGTTATTACCCGAATTGACTTTGACCAGTCCTTCATATTTTTTCATTCACATCTTACCTCTTCTCGTTCTTTCAAAGGTTGGTATATTTAGTTGGTGCGGTAATAAGTGAGCTTATAATCAGTGACCGGGTGGATAATCACCACTGATATAGACCTCGGTCCCGACATTTGCCCAGTTCCACAGCCGTTGCGCGAAGCCACTTTGCACCCTGATGCAGCCATGGGATGCTGCCCATTTGGGAACATTTCCCAAATGCATAGCGATACCGCTATTGGTCAAGCGGAGCATATAATCCATCTTTGCCCCTCCATTGGGTTTGGGCCAGAGGTTTGATTTGTGATATCGTTTTTTCTGAAGTATTTTATAATAGCCTGATGGCGTAGGATGATCCCTTTTCCCTGTGGAAACCCGTCCACTCATGACTATTTTATCATTTTGGTGGGCATAGGCCATTTGAGCATCCATATCAACGACAATATATTTCTCGGCATGCAGCAGTGAAGCAGTTGCGATCAATACCACCCATAGAATCAAAAAAACCTTAGCTCTTAACATTTAGCACTCAGCCCTATATAAAGCTCGGTGCATCATTGGCAAAGAGGATCAAATCTCCAGCCATCGTTTCCGTTACAAGCATCTCTTCCATCTTATCCTTGCTGGAGAGTTTCTTCAGTTTGTCAGGATCAACATGCTCTTTGAAAATCGCATAATTCAAATCTCCGGTCACCACAACCAGATCGAAAATCTCATTAGCTTTTTTGGCAACCTGGATGTTGAGATCATCATCAACTTCCACCAGACCCGGTGTGATCACTACCTTACGGCCAGGATAACTACTTGCCAATTCAAAAGAAGCCATCATGCCGTCGATATTTCCATTGAAACTGTCGTCGAGTATCACTTTCCCGCCGGCATCGATACGCTGGAGGCGATGAGCCACCGGTTCGAGTGTCTGCAAGCCTTCCTGTATCTCTTTATCATTCAGCCCAAGTACCTTGGCAATCTTGACTGCTGCAGCCAGGTTCATTGCATTGAACCCCCCAAGAACGTTGGCTTTGTATCGTACCCCATCGAGTGTAAAACTGGTAGCGTCAAGAGTCGCCTCCACTTCCTTGATATCTTCTCCAAACTGATGGATACTCTCCGTTGGTTTGACCATCGCACTTTCATGCACCCAAGCTTCTTTGAGGCGGTCACTTTGGATAATTTCCATCTTGGTATTACGGATATTCTCCAACGTCTTGAAGTATTCGATATGGGCAGGACCGATCTTTCCTACCACGACATACTGCGGATTGACAAAGGTAGCGATCTCAGCGATATCCCCCTCCCCTCTGGCACCCATTTCGACAACATAGACTTCAGTATCCTCCGGTAAATCTTCGTTGATATCCTTGAGAACGCCACCGAAGGTATTGACTGATCTTGGCGTTGCATAGACTTTATACTTTTTTGCCAACAAATGTGCGATAAAGTTTTTGATACTGGTTTTACCATAACTGGCTGTTATTCCAATCACGGTCATATTGTTCATAGATTCGATCTTCTTTTTGGCTTTCATCTTGAAACCGTTAAAAAGCATCATTTCAATAAACATTGAAACCAGATAAGCCAAAATGACAGGGATAATGACAGAGAAAAAATTAAAAGCAAACATAATAAAAATGCCAAAGAGGTAGAGTGCTGCAAAGAAGCGTTTAACCCTTCCCGTAAAGACCAACTTTTTATCCAATCCTCTGTACCAAAAGCAAAAGAGCGGCAAATAGAGCAATACGACAATAAAGCCATATCGTCCATTCGTCAGAGCACAAACCAGTTCATACAAGACAAAAGGGATCAGGAAATAGGCAAAATGCCACCAAACCTTGGTATGGTGAAAGATTGCCCGTTCAAGCTTATAGCTGTACCACTGGAGGTTTGTAATGAAGTAGTAGCCGATCGCTCCGATAAAGACCAGATAGGCAATGATATTCAGGTAGATCATGGGTTAGAGTTCCTTACATGTATTAGAGATAGTTTGGGCGATAAAAGGGCTATGCTTCAAAAAGAAGTAGTGATCACCTTCAAGTGGATAGAGTTTGCTGTTGGCAATCAATGTTTCGATCTTCTCTGCCGTCCAGAGTGGTGTCGCTGTATCTTCGGTACCCCAAAACAGTAATCCCTGACTTTTGGATGCAGCAAAGTTTGCTTCAAAATCTTCGTCGACCACATTTTTAAAGGTTTCATACATTTCGTGACTCATCCCTTTGGCATCGTCACTCACAAACATTTTTCGGACGCTCTGCAGTCCCAAGGGCTTCAGCATCTTTGTCAAAGCGATCTTCATCTTGATGCTTGCAGGTTTGGGGACCAATATACCGGATGAGGAGAGCAGAACCAGACAGGGAGTATTCAAAAGAGTCGCGACTTTCCCGCCAAATGAATGCCCCATGGCGATCTTCACTTCCGCTCCCAACTCAGCCAAAAAGAGTTTCACGATCCGGGCATAGTCCTCAGTAGTCAAAACAAGATCGTTGTTGCTCTTGCCAAACCCCGGCATATCGAGATAGATATGTTTGTATTCCGGCAGTGTCTTTCCAAAGCCTTGCTTCATGATCTCTTTGTTGCTTCCCCATCCATGCAAAATGAGGATCGTCTCTTTGCGAGAAGGGTTAACCAGCTCATATGCAAGTTGAAATGAACTGTCTTTGTAGTGTATCTCTTTGGATGCCATGATTCACCTAATTATAAATTGGGATATTTTACCACAAAGGGACTTTTGTTATTCAAAAACATACCTCTTCTGCTCAACTTCTACATTTGGAGGAAGCTGCTTCTCTTCAAAATAGTCATAACCCTCTTTGAGATTTGTCCAAAAGTCAAACCATTGATTATCACTGTACTGCAGCATCTTCTCACTATTCATCCTGAAAGGAAAGATATGTACCCGCACCAGCTTCTGCCCATTTTCCAATGCCTGTTCTACCAATTCATATATTTCCTCGATCTTCTCATCGGTCATAGCAAAACAGCCGATAGAAACGCAGTCACCGTGCACCATCAATGCACTGCCGGTTCGATGATACGCTCTATCATATTCGTTGGGATAGCCAAGATTGAAAGAAAGATGAAATTTGCTGTTGGGATTGAGCCTGCTTTTGGTCACAAAATAGAACCCCTCAGGCCCCTGCCTATCGCCCTCTTTGAGCTTGGGGCCCAGATATCCGGATTGTCTGCAAATGGTATAGGTTTGCAACAGTTCATAGTTCTCTCCAACCTTTATCCATATCTCCAATTCTGCCATATACTTGAAGATTCTGATAAAGACAGGGTCGCCTATTTTGGCACCGAGCTCAGAAAGGCGTTCGGTCGCCGTAAGCTGAGGAGGAGAAACCGTGAGGTTCTCTCCAGGAACCTCCAAAACGGTTTCGGGAAACTCTGTCGATTTATCGACCATAGTGACCTTCTCGTCTGTTTCTCCAGAACCGTTTGCCTCTTCTGCAGTATGAGGGATGGCTATCCTCACATCGGTACCTATTTTATCTTTTTTCAAATATTCACCTCCCCACTGCATGATTTGATCAGCTACAATACCGATCAGTACAAGAACAAAAACAATTTTGAAATACTTCATCATCTTTTATCACCGCACCGGCGATAATGCTTTGGCACAAACATAGGCTGAGCTGAAGGCCCACTGGAAATTGTAACCGCCAAGCCTGCCTGTCATATCGAGCACTTCCCCGACAAAATAGAGTCCCTCTACCTTCCTGCTCATCATCGTTTTGGTATCGATCTCATCGGTTGCAACGCCACCCTTGGTCACTTCGGCTTTACTGTACCCAAATGTCCCTGCCGGTGCAAAACTGTAGTGCTTCAGCGTAAGCAACTTTTCGATCTCTGCTTTACTCAACTGGGCAAGTGTTCGGTCTTTGACTTCCAAATGCTCCAGAAATGCTTTACTGACACGCTTGGGAAGCGGCAATAGCGAAGAGATCTGCTTTTTGGATTGTAAGTGATCTTCCACTGACCAGCCCGGAAGGAAGTCGATCACGATCTTTCCTTTCTCCCAATAGAGCGATGCATCCAGAACTGCCGGTCCGCTGATCCCTTTATGCGCAAAGAGAAGAGAACCTTTGCATTTCTTATCTCCCACAGTTATGAGCACTTCTGTTGCGATCCCGCTAAGTTCTTTGAAAAAAAACTGCTCTTTTTGTACCGTCAGTCCCACCAGTGCCGGGGCTACCTTGTTGATGGTATGACCAAATGACTCTGCTATCTTATACCCGATATCATCTGCACCCAATAGAGAAAAACTCAATCCGCCCGATGCCACCACAAGACGCTTGACTCTGATATTTTTTTTGGCTGTCAAAACCATAAAAAAGTCCCCCATTTTACGCACTTCCATCACCTTCTCATTGAGCAATAGTGTCTGATGCTTGCTCTCTCTTTTGAGGATGCCGAGGAGTTCACTGGAACTTTTTGGGCAAAAATACTGTTGATTTTTTCGTAAAACAGGGTGCATATTTCTGCTTTCCAGCCATTGCAAAAGATCATGTTGATCGAACTGTTTCAGAACCTCGTTGACAACATGGACATTGCCCAAATAGTGCTCTGCTTCTACCTCTGCATTGGTAATATTACACTTTCCCCCGCCGGAAACCAATATCTTGGCACCCACTTTACTGTTTCCCTCGATGAGTATGGCATTGTCCTGTTGCAACAATGATGCCACCATCAAACCACTCGCACCCGCACCGATAATCGCGATCTCTATCTCTTCATTCATAAAGGGATTATAGCAAAAAGAGGCAGTACATTACATATCCAGAGGACTCGCTACCCTACACTTATTCATTTCAGCCACTACATGCGTATAGACCATCGTAGTTTCTACAGATTTATGCCCCAAAAGCTCTTGGATACTTCTCAAGTCCTTCTCGTTCCACCTCTCCGCAGGTGGAATGCATAGGTAGTCATAACGTTATTCTCAATATGATACGACTAAAAACATTACAATCTGACATATTAATCACTTTCTCGTTCCACAACATTTCATTTTCATAATTTTAGTGCCAATAGATACAAAATAGAATGATATATTTCATATTGTCATATTTATCATTTTTAAACATACATATTTTGTGTTCATTTATTTTTAATACGGATGCTGTATGTGCTATAATGTTCGTTGAATAAATAGTTAGTTGAAAAGGAAACATATTGGATAATAAGAAACCATATAATTATAAAAATTGTTCATCCTTATTTGGATATTCTGCAAAAGTTCACATTAGGTTTAAAGCACAATGTCAACTCTGTGGTTGTGGAGGAGAAAATCCGCCTGATTTTGATTTGTGGCGTCAAATGACTGTAGAACATCTTATTGGAAAATCCCAAGGTGGCTATTTAAAACAAATCAAAAAGTACATCAAAGAAAAATTTCCTGAATACTCAAAAGAAGATGTTCTCGCCCTCTCAAAAAAAATTGATGAATTGAATACTGTAACTGCTTGTCAGTTTTGTAATTCAACTACTTGTAGAGAAATTGCTACTGTAACCATGAAGAAATTAATAGAAGAAGGAACAGATGATAATTCTATTTTAAATAGCGTTGAAGAAGTATGTCAAAAAATTTTAAAAGATAAAAAAGAAACTGTTACATACAAACTAAGTTTTATCAGAGAAGCTTTTCAAAATGAAGTTGTTAA
>JAYEND010000068.1:0-40714 GCA_034721895.1 Campylobacterota bacterium
ACACCGATATAGAGTGCCTCTGCCTGATGTTTCTCTCCAATAGCCGCAGCGATAGAGAGGAAAATACCATTTCTGAAAGGAACATAGGTGGCAGGAACCCCCTCCTCTATTCCTCCGGTCGGTACATCGATCGACTTGTCCGTCAGTGCCGAAGCTCCGATCTGTTCAAAAAAATCCAAATTGATCTCATAATTTTTGATCGTATTGAGATCTTTTGTGATCTTTCTGAAGCACTCCAGCTCTTTCGCTTCCGTCCGCTGTCCGTAATTGAAATGTACGCCTACAATTTCATATCCATCCCGCTTTGCAATGGCGGCACTGACTGCACTGTCCATTCCTCCTGAAATAATACAGACCGCCTTTTTTGTCATGATCCACCTTTCTCTTAACTTAATACCTAAAACTATCCTAATTTTACCAATATTAGATATAATTCCGCATGTTAATCAATGTAGAGAATCAGACCAGTTTCCCACTACCACTCGAACAATTGGAATCAATCGCCAAACAGTTAACGGATAGAGAGATCGAACTTATCATCTGTGACAATGCCACAATTCAGCAAGCCAATGCCGAATACAGGTCCAAAGATCATCCTACAGATGTCCTTAGTTTTCCGCTTGAGGGGGATTTCGATGCGCTTCCTCTGGGGTCGATCATGATCTCTTCGGATTTTGCCAGGGAAAAAGCCCAACTTCTTGGACACACGCCTGAAGAGGAGAGCATACTCCTCTTTATTCATGGGCTTCTGCATCTTCTTGGCTACGATCATGAAGTTGACAAGGGAGAGATGAGAGCAGAAGAAGAGAGGCTGATCAGAGAACTTGCTCTGCCTGAAAGTCTGATTGTCCGCATAGAAAAGTAACAGGTATCCGGGATTACCGAAAATGCCCCCAAGGAATACAGAATGAGTTTCGTTATCTTTGTTATCGCCATGGCTGCCCTGATCTGGGGAGCAGATCTTCTCATCAGAGAGAGTGAGCGTATTGCTTTGAGATTTAATATCTCTGAATTTGTGATCGGTGCCACTCTCATCGCTCTGGGAACCAGTCTGCCCGAGATGGCGGCCAGTATGGCCGCCAGCGCTGAAGGTAAATCCCAGATTGCTATCGCAAACGTCATAGGTAGCAATATACTGAATATTACGATGGTGCTGGGTACGATCTTTCTGATCTCCAGAAAGATCAATCCGGACAGAGACTTCTTTGCCAAAGACAGCACTTGGGCGATGGTACCGGTTCTTGTTTTTATTTTGATGATCATTGATGGAGCTGTCTCCCGATTTGATGCGGCACTGCTGCTTCTCCTGATGGCTGCCTATATTATGTTTCTCCTTCGGGAGGCCAAGGGTATCATTTCTGAACAGCTTGAAGAGATTGAGGAGGAACTTGAAGAGGAAAATGCAGGTTTCTCATGGACCAAAACTGCACCGTTCCTTTTGTTGGGGCTGATCCTCGTCATAGTTGGAGCCTACTTCACGATCGAGAGTGCCTCTGATATTGCCAGGGACTTTGGTATCTCAGAGTGGGTGATCGGTATCATCATGATCAGTCTCGGGACCTCTCTGCCTGAGCTTGTCGTCAGCATCTCCGCATCAGTCAAGGGCAAGGTCGATATGGCTATTGGAAATATTATCGGATCAAATATGGCAAACACAACGATTGTACTGGGTGCAGCAGCACTCACCAGACCGATGAGCATCGATCCCTCAAGCTATCTTTTTGATATTGCGACGATGCTTGTGGCCACTCTGATGCTTGTTTTCCTGACAGCCAACAAACTCTATACCAAACCTGCAGGGATAAGTCTGTTTATTGTACTTGGACTATTTCTCGATCATACTATTACAGCAATGCAATCACAGTGATCATATTCCGCGATAAGCGATACTCTTTATTGGGGATCTGATAACTGTATCAGATCTTCCTTCTTCTTTTCCGTCACAATGACAGTTGCACCATTTTGATCTTTTGGAACCATGACTGTTGTTTCATTATTTTCCTTTGAAAAATAGCCGTGAGAATACATCCACTTATAAATATCTGCCACGATCGGACCATTGGTACCGCCCCCATGCCCACCGTGTTCCACCAATGTTGTCACAATATATTTTGGGTTTTTGTAAGGCGCATAGGTCGTCAAAAGTGCATGAGACCGTTTCCAGTATTCCAGTTCCTCCTCTTTTGCACGATTAACGACACTCTGGGGAATTGAGACGACTTGTGAAGTTCCCGTCTTTCCCGCTACCACAATAGGCAGTTTATGTAAATGTTTGTAGCCTGTCCCTTTGCGTGCATTACAGACATCATACATCCCAAGGTGAATCTGCTCCATCACCTTTTTATCCAGTTTTACCGGTTTTATCTCACTTTTAACCGGTTTTCCGTCCACAACTTTAGCAAAACGAGGTGTCACCAGGGTGGAAGTAGCAAGCAGTGCAGTATAGCGTGCAATCTGCATAGGGGTAACATTGTCATACCCCTGTCCGATCGCAGCAATCACTGTTTCTCCCATATACCAAGACTTCTTAAAGCGTCTCATCTTCCATGCTTTATCCGGAATGATGCCACTGTATTCACGTGGCAGATCGACACCTGTTTTTACACCCAGGCCTATTGATTTGAGTGATTTGGCAAGAGAATCGATACCGATATCCAGGCTTTTATTGTAGAAAAAGACATCGCAACTCTCCCGAATAGCTTTTCGCAGGTCAGCGGTACCATGACCGTATTTCTTCCAGCATCTGAATTTGTGACTGCTTTTTCCTATCGTAATGTGTCCATTGCAATATTCTGCCTGATCGATCGTCCCTTTCGGGGATTGTGAATCAGCGATTGCCACACCCATCTTGATCGTTGATCCGGGAGGATAGGTTCCATGGATAAATTTATTACTAAAAGGATGTGCCGGATCTTCCTGAAGAGCAACCCAGTTCTTTTTGCTGATCCCGCCGACGAACATATTGGGATCATAGCTTGGTGTGCTTACGGCTGCCAATATCTCCCCATTGGTACGCATGACAATAACCACTCCACTCATCCCCTCCATCCGCTTGTAGATCATCATCTGCATATCCATATCCAGATTCAGGACAAGATTCCGGTTGTCGACAGGTTTCATATATTCGAGTACTTCAACCTCTTTGTTTGTGGCAGTTACTTTGCTTATGGTCTGTCCCAGTTCTCCCTGCAGGGTATCATTGTAATAGCGTTCAAGGCCTGCTTTTCCTATCACACCGACCTGGTCCACAATAAAATCTTTGGCATTCTCTTTGTCGTTGGATCGTCCGGTATAGCCTACAATATGTGCGGCATATTTTCCATAGGGGTAATAGCGTTTGGTCTCAGCCTCGATCTTAATATCTTCATCCAAACTTAATGCCGGATAAGCCCGCATCATATCACGATAACGCACAAAATCAACAACCTTGATAAATTTGTGGTTATATGCTGAGCTGTATTTTTTATAGACTTTGAGCATAATGGTTTTATTCAGGTCAGGAAAGGTTTTCACCAGATTATCGACAACCCTGTTGAGATTCTCGCCATCTCTTTTCAGATGCGGCTTGATTGAGATCGAAAATCCGATACGGTTCATTGCCAGCAGTTTACCGCTGATATCGATGATCTCACCTCTGATCGGTTTTATATAGAACTTGCGTTCGATATTTTCTTTGGCCAGTTTTTCATAGTAATAATTTGACTTGACACTGATATGGTAGAGTCTCACCACCATGACTCCCCAGACAATAAAGAAGAGTGCAAAAATAATTTTATATCTCACAGCAGGAACACCAACAGCATATCTACAACCAATGAATAAAAAAGAAGTTGATCCACAACGATACTGGACTCATCAAAGACAAAATCATAGCCTATGAGTATGATAAAATAGAGCAGATCGATTAAAATAACCGAGATGAGCGGTATGCAGATTTTGCACTTTTTTAGAACATGGAGATTCGGGTAGATCGTAATATAGAAGAGTATGATCGTCAGTATAGACAAAAAGAGCGGCAGGGAGAGATTTATATCCAGATTAATCAGATACACCAGTGTTATGAGAACATAGATCAACCTTGGCCTCTCCATCCCCAGGATAAAAACATATCCCATAAAACCAATCATTAAAGGAAGAAAAACATAAATTGAGATCAACATCGGATAGAAGACAATAAAACAGATCACAAAAGTCCACAGGAGCAGTTTCCAAACAGGATTCACAGAGGTATGCATTAACTGTTCTCTCGTAGTTTATAAACGAGAGAGATTTCATTGCAAACAGGAAAGTGGATACACTTGATACAATCTGTCCAAATTTTATGCTCAGGAATACTCTCTTTATTAATCTCAGTGAAATTCATTTTTTTAAAGAATTCCGGAAGATAGGTCAGTACAAGTACCTCCTCCTCAACGCCCAATTCTTTCGCTTCATTCAGAGTAAACTCCACAATCCGATGGCCAATCATCTTTCCCCGATAAGACTCGGAGACGATCAGACTTCTAATCTCCGCCAGTCGAGGCGAATGAATGTGCAATGCCGCATACCCAAGCAGAGCCTCTCCCTTTTTGGCAAGGACATAGGATCGAATATTGGTTGCGACTTCATCTTCGCTTCGCTGAAGAATGACACCATCTTTCACTTCCTGCTCAACAAGCTGCTGCATAGCAGGGATATCGCTCAGTTTTGCCTTGACCAGCTCTACCATTCCTGCTCTCCGAATATCGTTTCAAATATGATCTGATGTACCCTCTCCTGCCCACTCTTTTTAAAATTAGAGAGGGTGATGGACCCGGGGAAATCCCTTTTCAACTTAGACCTCTCCTTCTGGTTGAGTTTATCGATCTTGGTAAAGACAGTTACATATTTCTGATCGGGCCTGATAAATTCTGAAATATAGGTTTGCACATCTTCATCGATCTGTGCATGCGGATGTCTGGCATCTCTTAAATGGATAAAGAGCCTGATCGAAACACGATTCTGGATAAATTCCACAAGGTTTTTCTGCCAAACCTCTTTCAGTGACTTGGAGACCTTGGCATACCCGAATCCCGGAAGATCAACAAATCTGATATCGTATCTCTCTTCATCGAATTTGTATTTCACCTCAAAAAAGTTGATCAGCTGTGTCTTCCCCGGTGTCGAGGAACTTTTGGCCAGATTTTTCCGGCTGGTCAGCGTATTGATACTTGAACTCTTTCCAACATTGGAACGCCCGAGAAAAACTACTTCACTCATTGTATCATCGAGTGAATCAGCAATACTCTGTGCTGATTTTATAAACTGTGCATCTATAGCACGCAATCTATTCATTTTTTCTTCCCGGCATCAAAAATAAACTTGACAGGCTTTTTGTTATTACCCTTGACGTCAGCCTCACCTGTCAGTGTATTGATCACGACAGTATTTCCGGCTATATGCCGTTTATTGATAAGATCGTCAATGACAGCATTGCCTGCAAAAAGATACTTCGATGTTTTGGGATAGTAGGTTATCTTTTCGGCTCTACCTTTATAATGATTTTCGTCCCGCATAATCTCAAAAGTAGCTTTTCCAATAGCATCATACTGGATCGTTTCATTATTGTCATCAAAATAAACGATCACTTCATCACTATGAATCCAGCTTTTCCCCTGTTTGACCAATACGTCATCTACAAAATGTACCTGTTTTTCCATATCCCTGGCATAAAAAGAGTCAGAAGTAATTTCCACCTTTTCAGCATAGAGTAAAAAGGGGAGGATCAAAAGAAGAAGAAATTTTTTCATAGCCTGCCTATTTTTTGGGATATTATAGCATTTCGACTATAAAACACACTAGGAGTCTGTCGGACTCATCTGATTGAAGCGAAAAATTCAATTTTTTAGGCATATTTTTGGCTCGTTTAAGGCGAATAGCTATAGCTATTTAACGAAAAGGAGCTGAAAATAGGACAAAAGGGTGGATTTTGCAGCCAATTAAGCATGAGTCCGACAGGCTCCTAGTGAACCTCTATTCAATCTCTATTCATTATTGGTATAAATCACAGCATTCACATTTTCTGCAGTTGCGACTTTCTTTTTGACATCATACTGAAGATTGACTCCATGAATGACATTATGGTCCATATAAGCCACAAAAGGGCTTGTGACCTGCAAAAACTCTTTATTCTTATCATAAATCGCATGATCCCCTTTGTAGATATAACCATTCTTCTGCAGAAGTGTAACATTATGATCCAGATAGATCTTGTCGCCAATAATTCGCCCCTTTTCTGCTTTCAGTTCTTCTACCGATTTTCCTCTATAGATGATCCTTGTCAGCTTGAACTTGCCCTGCTCTCTCACTCCAAAATCAGTGTAAAGCCTACTTTCTACACCATTCGTGCTTACTTCAATCGTCGTAGAATGATAAACTTCCATCTCTTTGGAAAAAGTAATTTTCTTTGCCTTATTCTGATCTGCCTTGATCAGATAGGAAACTCCCAGCATTATGAGGATCATAGTGATGGCGATCCACTCAATTCTCAAGAAACTTATACCCATAGCTCCAGAAACTTCTCTTCAAGCCCCTCTGCTCTGACAAGATACTCGATCATTTCACGAACTGCCCCGTCTCCACCCCTTTTGGTCAATATTACCGAAGCGATCCTGTCCACATAAGAGCTGGCATCACTCGGCACAAAAGATATTTTTGCTGCTTTCAACATAGAGTAGTCGTTGAGATCATCTCCGATGGCTGCCACATTTTCCATTGAGATATCCAGTTTTTCAGTCAATTCTGCCAATTTGGCAAGTTTGTCCTCAACACCCTGATAAAAGTGTTCAATATGCAGTTCCCGGGCACGTCTTTCTACGATTTGCGAGCTTCGCCCAGTGATGATCGCTACTTTTTTTCCCAGTTTCATCCATGAGACAATGGCCAATCCGTCTTTAACATTGAATGCCTTGATCTCATCTCCATTCTCACTGTAAGTGATATGGCTGTTTGTCATCGTTCCGTCAACATCAAGGACGATCAGTTCAATACTCATAGTACACCCTTGGTGCTGGGTACACCAGCATTTTCATTGGGAGTCACTGCACGGCGAAGTGATACCGCAAGCGCTTTGAATGCAGCCTCGATAATATGGTGCTTGTTTTTTCCCCTGTTATAGATCAGATGCAGTGTCAACGGTATATTGAAGGCTAAGGCCCTGAAAAATTCTTCGACCAGCTCAACATCAAATTCTCCTACCTTACCGCCAATCGGCAGCTCAAAGACCAGATAGCCTCTGTTTGAAAGATCAATATCACAGGTTACACTTGCTTCATCCATTACGACTGTTGCGTTTCCGAAACGCTCAATCTGCTGGACCGGATAGATTGCTTTTTGAAGTGCCTGGCCGATCACGATCCCCACATCTTCCACACTATGATGATCATCGATATGGGTGTCTCCCGTACAGGTCACTTCCAGGTCAATGTGCGCATGCTTGGTAAAAGATTCGAGCATATGGTCAAAAAATCCGACACCCGTATCAATCATCGATTCACCTTTCCCGTAAAGATTCAGTTTCACACTGATCTTTGTCTCTTTCGTCTCTCTAGTCACTTCAATCATTCGTTAATCCTCTCTTATAGATGATATGAAAGCTTTTCAAAGAAAAGCCTACCAGTATTATTAATTGTTAATTCCCCTCTATTCTCTCACAATAAATGCACCCGGCAGATGATGCGTTGCTTTATAATCTCTAGCCTCGTCTTCAGATCCAAATCCCATCAGCCATACACGATTGATCGGATATCCCTCTTCATCATGCATTTTCTTGATGATCACCTTATACTCTGGATGCATTTGAGCATATTGTCTCTGGTACGTCTGTGCCCCTTCCAATCTTCTGAAGGCTCCCACCTGAATACCAAAATTACTAAGTATTATACGTTTTTGAGATGCTGGCATTTTTTTGACCGCTTCCGGGCTCTGCACTTTCCCTGCAAAACCGAGTACCTGGATCTGAACCTTGGCTATTCCCATGCGATCGAGACCGATCTCTTTTCCTGCCCTGTAGCTGCAGTCAATGATCCGTCCCCTGACAAATGGACCTCTGTCGTTGATCCGGACAACGGTACTTTTCCCATTCTGAAGATTGGTCACTTTCACCATAGTGTTCATCGGCCATGTTTTATGGGCTGCTGTTTTCGCATGCATATTGTATCGTTCTCCGTTACTTGTCGACTTCCCATGAAAGTTTGGACCGTACCAGCTTGAAATACCCTTCATTTTCTGGCCTAGCTTAACATAAGTAGGATGGTACCTTTTGCCATGTACCTTATAGGTACGCATTGTAGCCGGACTGCCTTTTTTATACGATTTTTTTTTCGATGCACATCCGCCAAGCACCATAAGCATGGTCAGGGAGAGTGCAAAGAGTGTCAATATTTTCATGGTAAAGCGCATGATTATTTTATCCTTTTTTTTACTGGGAAACTGTTGAGCTCATTTGAAAGAGAGGTATTATCTCTATATTTCTCTTTGAAAAGGCTAAGGTTTTTCTACTTCCGCAGCAACCAGGAGCCTGTCGGACTCCTAGTCTGAAAATCTCATAAATACCTTTTTGTTCACAGGAATGACCAAAACCTGGCCAGAATTTATCTTTCTTTTGTCGAGAGGGTTAAATACTAAAATTTCACGGACGGTGGTTTGATATTTTGCAGCAATTTGATCAAGCTTCTCTTCAGATTTGACCTTATGCGACAGATAATGGGTCTTTGAATACTTTTCAAGTTCTCTTTTTAGGGTATAAATGGCATAAAAATCGACTACTTTTATGTTGGGAATATTCATCTTGTAGGAGGGGAGTTTAACCGGTACGATACCGTTTTTAAAATGGTGGTTTATCTTCAAAAGATCTTTGGGCTCTATGTTGATCATTTTGGCAATATTTTCAAGCCGTTCACCCGGCTGGACTTCAACCTGGACAACACCCTCTCCGTATAGTTCTACGATTGCCCCTTCCATATTTTCTTCGAAACCGAGAGAAACATTTTCTCCGATCATAGCTACCAAAAGTATTTTTTTGAGGTAAAAACGTGTCTCTTTGGGAATATAATTCATATCATCCCGCATGAGAACGCTTATATCATCCGTCCCAGCCCTGGCAATACCCTTTTTCAGTCTACCCTCACCACAGTTGTAGGCCATGGCCACCAGATACCATTTGCCAAAATCCCCATAGAGCTTGTGCATATAGCGCATTGCCGCACTGGTAGCCAATACCGGATCAAGCCGCTCATCAAAATCAGAATTGACATCCAGATTATACTGTTTGGCTGTTGCTTTCATAAACTGCCAGATACCTACAGCACTTTTTGAGGAGACACTATCTGTTGCAAATCCTGATTCGATCATCGACATATAGACAAAAAGGTCAGAGAGTCCATCCTGCATCAGCATACTTTTAAATGTAGGGATCAGGTGGCCGCCGCGCTTGAGTGAATTTTCATAGAAACGCTGGTAGCGCTTCTCATGTTTATAGAGAAATGCTGCAAAAGTATCATCATAAATATAGTTGTCATCAACATCAAACTCATTGAAGACATAACTGTAGCTGGGGTATTTTTCAGTCATAGGAACTGCCCATATCATTACAGTCATGATACATAAAAGGAAAATACCTCTCATTCTTCACTCCTTGTCAAACTCCCTTGTCAAGAATCAGTATATCATATCAATAAATATATAAAACTTAAAGTGGATTAGATACCAAAGAGATTATAGGCATTTTCACTGGTGATCAATTCGATTTTTTCTCTTTTAAGATGACTGAGTTCACTCATTTTATCTGCCACAAATGTCGTGTAGAGAGGTTCGTTTCGTTCACCTCTGTGAGGATGGGGTGTCAGATAGGGAGCATCTGTTTCGATCAACAGTTTCTCTACCGGGATTTTAGAATAGACATTAATCAGCTTTCTGGCATTTTTGAAGGTCAGAACCCCGCCTATTCCGTAATAGAAGTTCCGTTTTGCCAGTTTCAAAAGCTGCTCATCAGCATTATAGCAGTGCAGTACGCCACCCTTCTCTCCCGCATATTTCTCCAGCAGTTCCATACAATCCAGACTTGCTTCACGGATATGTACGATCAACGGTTTCTCCAGCTCCTTTGCCCAGAGGATCTGATCGATAAAAACCTCTTTTTGCAGTACTTTTTCTGCAGCAATATTCTCTTCATCCTCAGGCAGACGGTAATAGTCAAGTCCACATTCTCCTATTGCAACACACTTGCCATGAGATACAAATGGCTCTAAAGCACTTCGTTCATACTGCTCTGCATGATAAGGATGAACTCCCACAGCAAAATAAACCTCTTCATACCTCTCTGCCAACTCAACAGCCCTGGGCAATGTCTCAACATCAGCACCCGGAATAATGAATTTTTCTACTCCATTGGACCTGGCACGTTCCAAAACAGCATCAATATCATCATTATATCGGGGGTCATCAAGATGGCAATGGGTATCGATTATCATAAAGTCAAACCTTTTTCAAAATTATATCGAAAGAAATGATTGCCAAAGAATGCAATGGTTGTCACTAATGCTTTTTTCTATTTCGAGATTTGGGATTAGGGCTACCTTTAAGAAAAAACTATATATCATTTGATAAAGACATCTCTAATAAAATAATGTAAGGATTCTAATGACGTTTGGGAATGTATTGGTTGTTATTTTAATTATTATTCTGTTTTTTCTTTTCAAGGATAAATTTCTCTCTCTTCTGTCCGACAAACCCAGCCAAAAGAGAAAAGAGAAGGAGGAAGAAAAAGATACTTATCCTCCACCTCCAACAAAAAAAACTGAAACGGCTATTCTGGAAAAGAAGCCAGAAACCGAAAAGAGGCTTGACAAAAAGGATAGTGCACCTCCCCGTACAGACGAATATACTAAAGCAAAGGTAGAGGTTAAGGCGGAAGCCCCAAAGAAACCAATGCCTATTGTCGAACCGGAAGTTCAGGAAATAATACCTGAGGTTTCCAAAAAACCTGAAGTTACCAAAAAACCTGAAGAACTTGTACCAGAGGAACCAATACATGATATTATTCCCGAACCGTTCACTGAACCGGTAGTTGCCAAAGATTTTCCTCCGACCAAATACACAAACTTTGATAATAGCCGTCTGCTTGATATGGGATTATCTCAGGAAGATGCCAATACTTTTACCATTGAACTCATTAAACAGTTCGATGATCAAATGCCCCAAATAGAAACTGCAATAAATGAAGGGGATTATGAAAATATTGAACACTTGACTCACTCCATCAAGGGCTCAAGCAGCAATCTGGGTACAGGTGGAGTTGCAGACGTCGTGACTGATTTTAATACTTATATCAAAACGGGCAAAGATAAAGAGATTATCTCTGCCCATATGAATAATATGAAAAAGTATCTTTCTGAATTGAAAGAAGAGTTTCAATAGAGGATAGGCCCTACATTATCAATTCTTTCCTTTTCTCAGTGTTTTTGCAAATGCCACTGCTTCTTTGTCAGAGTTCTCCCCGGCGATGATACGTGATATCTCTGCAATACGTTCTTCCTCGTCAAGAAGCTTCGCCAAGCTGACCCCATTCTCTTTCGTGACCAGAATATGTTGATCTGCTTTGGCAGAGAGATGCGCCTGGTGTGAAATGGCAAATATCTGATAGGCGGAAGAGAGCCTGGAGATCATTGCTGCAATCGCGATCGACTCATCACCGCTGACATTGGCATCTATCTCATCGAGAACAATCACTCCTCTCCCCTCTTTCTCGCCTTTCATTGCAACCACCAGCAGTGCAAGCCTGAGACGATTAAACTCTCCGCCGCTCAGTGTCGAAGTGGTAGAGCTTCCCATCAGCAGATCGGCACTGTCGATACCGGACTCACTCAGTTCAGTCTCTTTAAAAACAAAATGAACAGCTGACAATTTCAGCTTAGCCAGGTAGTTTTCCAACTCCCTTTCAACTGTTACTGCCTCACTATGTCTTGCCTGAGAGATACGCTGCGAGAGGATCATCAGCTCGGAGTATTCCAGGGAAAGAAAAGACTCCAGCATACTTTTGTCCTGCTCTATCGTCTGATAACCGGAAAGTTCCTTCTCTTTGAGCTCCCGGTAGGCTATCGCTTCAGATATGGAACCATAACGGTTTTTCAATTCGGCAATTTTCTCAAGTCTGTCCAAAACTTCTCCGACGTCGGTATCAGCCAGCTCTTCTGCAAGTGATTCCGTCTCTTCAAAATCTGCACGCAACTGGTTCATCGCATCAGAAAAATAGCTCTCGTCCCGTTCAAGCAGACGAAAAACTTCATAAACCGACTCTTCCAGATGAAAAACTTCTCCCGCTTTAGACAATGCATCATTGATCTTATCGATTCTTGAGAGCTGCTGCTTGATTTTTAGCAATGCTTCATCCTCACCCTCCTGAGGGTCAATCGTCTTGATCTTATCAATTTCAAAAGTTGTAAATTCGATCAGTTCAGCGAGTTTCTGCTCATCTCCACGAATCTTTTCCAGTTCACTGAGCTTTAAACGATAGTTGGCATAACGTTTTGCATACTCTTTGAGAAGCTTCTTATAGGATTTATCTTTGGATTGCAAAGAACGATCCAGCAATTCCAGGAGTATCGTACTCTCAAATCCGCTTTTATCTCTGACGCTGAGATAGTTCACATAAGATGAAAAGAGTCCCTGCAGTGCTTTTCTCGGAATATTTTGACCATTGAGATAGAAACGAACGCGGTCTTTTTTGAGACTCCTGATCACCAGCTCTTCATTGAGTTCATACTCTTGTGAATGCAGTCTCTCCGGTTTTTCGAAATTCACTTCACAGACCCTGGCATCACTGCCGCCATATCCGAAACTTGACAAAACACTCTGCATCAGAACCGACTTGCCCGCCCCGCTCGGACCCGTCAAAACGATCAAACCGGGATCAAACTCAAGCTCCACTTCATCAAACGTCAGAAGTTCCTTCAGATAAAGACGATGAATGCTCAACTCTTATCACCCCAGGAAAGCTTTTCACGAAGGACCGAAAAGTAATTTCTCTCCTGTCTGTGTAAAAGCCTGGCACCGATCTGTGCGCCCTTGATGACCAGCAGGTCACCGGTATACATTTCATAATCATCCTGGCCATCGATCATTGCGATCACCCGATCATCCGAAGAATTGAGTTCGATCGTAAAATCAGCCGGCACTATAAGAGGCCGCTGTGTCAGCGAATGTGCACAGATCGGTGTCATAATGAAAGCTTTGGTCAGAGGGTACATAACCGGTCCGCCCGCTGCCAGGGAGTAAGCTGTTGATCCTGTCGGTGTAGAGATGATCAATCCGTCTCCGCTATAGGTATTGAACCATTCACCATCGATCGAGGCATCGATCTTTGCCATTTTTGAAATAGTCGGACGTGTGATTACTACATCATTGAAGGCATAAAAATTCTTGCACACTTCTCCAGTCTTGATATACCCTTCGATCATCATACGGTCATCGATCCGATACTTGCCCAGCAGCAGACACTCGAGGAACTCTTCCACTTCATCGATCTTGACATCCGCCAGAAATCCGAGGTGTCCTGCATTGATACCCAATACCGGTTTGTCATACCCATAACTGCGCCTGACAAGAGAGAGCAGTGTGCCGTCACCGCCCAATGAAACCAGAAAGTCAGACTCGCTGCACAATTGATCGAACTCTATCCCTATCTCGCCGATCATTTCGGCTGATTTTCCTGAAAGCAGCACTTTGATACCCTTGGCTTCAAACTGTGATCGGATCGTATCGAAGAGCTCTTTGATCCCGGGATCATTGGGCCTGAGGACAAAACCGGCTGTTTTGATCTGTGCTAATCTTTCCAATGTGGAGTTCTCCATAGTTTTAGTTAGTGTTAGGGTAGCATAGTTTTGCTTTGTCGGCTTATAACCCAAATCCGTAAACAGAAAAGAGGAATTGCCCATAGAAAAGAAGTTTACTAAATGCCTAACAAAACCCCGGAGAGAAATAGTTGTACCCGTAGAGTCAAATATTATGAAAGAAACCCTATCTGCGTACTATGATGCAAATCAATGCAATTCAAGAGACACTAAAGGTTTTTTATCCTCCAATACCCTGGAGAGTGAAGCGGTTCCAATATAGTGGGCTTTATCGGGATGCGGGAAAAGCTTTAAAGAGGGCGGAGTGCTTCCAGTACAGTGTTTTTGATAGGAATAGGGCAAAAGTTGCAAAGAGAGTGAAGCCTCTTGAGTATTCTTCGTACTCTCTCCACACCCACAGAACCCCAATAACAGGATCGAAGAGAGTATCAATCGATATTTCGTCATCATTACCCTCCCTTATTCGATACGGTTCAGCGTATCAGGATTGATCACTTCAATCTCAAGCTTTTTGCCGTGAACATGGAAAAAGACAACTGCATTTTCAGTTGTGAAATTTTTTAGGTATTTGCCATTTGCCGATTTGCCTTTTTCGACATCATTATTCCACGGTGTCTCCTCTTTTCCATAGTACGGTGCTCCAGCTGCTCCATTATGTATCTGATAGATCGTTCTTGTGATCTCAAGCTTGTTCCTGGGCTTATATTCGCCATAGATAGGCATACCGGGTTTGACTTCAAGTCTTGCATAGTTATGCTCATCGCCTGTCAAGACCGCAACCACCTTTTTGCTCTCCATCAGTATCTTCCAGTACGCATCTCTTCTCTCTATGATTCCCTTGGGATGAGGCTTTACCAGGCCGTTCGCATCTGCGATATAGGGCCTGATGTGATTTTTGCCGTGATAGAACATATCATCTTTGACATGCCCGCCGTTTGGAAAGACCGGCGTATGATGTGTCACAAAGATAAAGTCGATATTCTTATCTGCATCCAGCTTTTTGAGTGTCTCTTTCAGCCATGCTATCTGATTGTCCATCAAGTATCCATGGGGGTTTCCGCCTATGAAGTTTTTTCCTCTCTGTACAGAAGGAGAATACCAGTAATTGGAGTTCAGAGAGACCATAGCAATATTGTCATATGTATAGTAGAAAACATTTTCTTTATAGCTCGGAAAATCTATTTTGTGGGGGTCTGGATCATAAAAAGCACCATCTTCGCTCTCCGGCCCATTGAGAGGATTGACAAAAGCTTTGGCAAAAAGTGCTTCTGCCGACTCAGTTGCATAAGGAAATCTATCAGCCTGCAGACCATATTTGCTGCCATCTTCAAAAGTATATAGAAGTGCCTCATGGTTGCCCATGGATGCATTTACGGGTATTCTTGACGCAAATGGAAGCATCGCCCTTTTCCAGTTGACATATTCAAGCTCTTGTCTTGGAGGCGCATTTCTGTAGCCATCTATCTCATCTCCTGTAAATTGCAAAAATACCGCGTTTTTAGCTGCCATCAGTGCACCGATACGACGCATCATATAGGCATTGACACCGGCTATCTCACGCTCTCCGCTCGCTATCCCGCTTCTCGAATCACTTGCATAGGCAAATACAAACGGTTTTCTGCTTCCGGGTTCGGGTGCAGTTTTGAAAGCATAACTCTCCCTGTGTACTCCCCCCGCTTCGACACTGTATTTGTATTCAGTATCGGGGGACAATCCGCCAATCTCAATCTCATGATGCGTTCCAACACCGGAAGCAAACTCCCCTGCTCCATCTATTTTAACTCTACCCTGCCGTTTGTACATGGTTTCGAACGATATTGTTGCACTATTGTGTGTCATTTTGTTTACAAAAGGCCCCTCAATGATGCTGCCCCTATCCACGCTAAAAGGTCCCTTGCCTATGAAAAAGAATTTTCCTTCATACACTATATAACCGCTTGCATCAGCAACCCTGTAATAGAGTGCGCCTTTGCCGCACTTCTCCCAGTCGATAAAGTCATATTTACCCTGAAGCTTGCCAATCAATTTCACATTTGCGACACCATCTTTGCCGATGCCTGCTTCTCTTTTCCATTTCGCTCTGGGGTACTTCTCATTGAGATCTGCCAAAGCATAAAAGACCTTTCCGCCTGAAAACTTTGGTTGTCCACTCTCATCTTTGAATGTAAAAGTAAATCCTGTTTCATTTCCCACAGGATTTCCTCTTACCATATCAAGTGTATATTTTGGTGTTTCATCTTTGAGATGATAGCTTGTCGTCGCATTGATCTCGGCTACCAGCTTACCTCTCTCATATTTCAGATTAGCATAAGCTCCAGGGATGCCGGCAGTCAAAAGATCTACCTTTGCATATAATGGATTACCGATACCTAAAAATGCTGCCGCCAACGAAAGTATGATGAGTGTTTTTTTTATTTTTTTTCCTCCTGAATGATAGGCAAAGAGATAACCTTTGCACAATAATGTCATCCTTGATAACTATAAGCTTAGGTATGATTATATATTAAAAATATTTCAAATTGATTATTTTTGTCACTGCACCAACTATTGAGAATTGGTTATCGGATTCGAAAAAGGGTCAAATACACGCCAACAATATAAAAGCTGACAAACCTGTTTGGATACCAAAAATAAAACTCTTAAACTACAATTGGATATAATCGCGTTTCATTTATACTAACCAATACACAGGTTAAAATCTATCGTTTTAGGAAATTGCGTGAGAACACATTATTGTGCAGAAATCAATGAAGAACATATCGAACAGGAAGTGACTGTCAGCGGCTGGGTTTCCAGCAGAAGAGACCATGGAGGCGTTATCTTTATCGACCTTCGCGATAAAGATGAAGTGGTACAGATCGTGTGCGATCCGGCAGACAATGCCGAAGCCCACAAACATGCCGAGGAGGTCAGAGATCAATTTGTCCTCATCGCAACAGGAAAGGTCAGAGCCAGAGGCGAAGGGCTGGAAAACCCCAACCTGAAAACCGGTAAGGTGGAGATCGTCGCAGACGAACTGATCATCGAAAACCGCTCACTCCCGATGCCTTTTGAGCTCGGAGATGAGAAGGTGAACGAAGAGATCCGCCTGAAGTACCGCTATCTTGAAATGCGTACGCAAAAGAGTTATGATATTTTCAAATTGCGCTCCAAAGCCTCGATCGCGGCAAGAAACTCTCTCGATGAACAGGGCTTCCTCGAAGTAGAAACGCCCATCATCACCAAATCAACTCCTGAAGGAGCGCGGGACTACTTGGTGCCGAGCCGGGTCCACGGCGGTGAATTCTATGCCCTTCCCCAGTCTCCTCAGCTCTTCAAACAGCTCTTGATGGTTGGCGGATTTGACCGCTATTTTCAGATCGCTAAGTGTTTCCGCGACGAAGACCTCAGAGCAGATAGACAACCGGAATTTACCCAGATCGATGTCGAAATGAGCTTCTGCGACCAGGAAGATGTCATCGCTGTGGCAGAGAAGCTCATCAATGATATCTTCCATGCCTGCGGCAAAGATGTCCCTGCCAAATTCAACCGTATGACCCATAGTGAGGCGATGGAAAAGTACGGTAGCGACAAACCGGATATGCGCTATGATATGGCGATGGTCGATGTGATCGATATCTTTGAAAAATGTGACAATGAGATCTTTTCAAAAATTGCAAAGACACCAAAGAAAAACCGTATTAAGGCCCTTAAAGTACCCAATGGTGACAATATCTTCTCCAAACGCCAGATGAAGGGCTTTGAGGATTATGTACGCAAATTTGGCGCACAGGGTCTTGGATATTTCCAGATGAAAGAGGACGGACTCAAAGGCCCGCTGACCAAGTTCTTTACAGAGGATGACCTGCAGGCGATCGTCGATCGATGCGAACTGGAGCTGGGTGACGTAGTATTCTTCGGAGCAGGCGACAAGAAGACGGTTTTTGATTATATGGGCCGTTTCCGTATATACCTTGCCGAGTTGATGGATATCATCCCTGAAGATACTTACGAATTCCTCTGGGTCGTGGACTTCCCGATGTTTGAAGTCGAAGATGGCAAAGTCAAGGCTCTTCACCATCCCTTTACGATGCCAAAGATCTCCGAAGAGGGTACGCTGGATTATGAAGAGATCGAAGATATTGAATCTATCGCCTATGATATTGTACTCAACGGTACAGAACTCGGCGGCGGTTCGATCCGTATCCACAAAGAGGATATCCAGTCAGAAATATTTTCACTGCTGGGAATCAACGAAGAAGAGGCTCAGGAAAAATTCGGATTCCTCCTTGAAGCTCTCAAATTCGGTGCACCACCACATGGCGGATTTGCAATGGGACTCGACAGGATGATCATGCTTCTGGCCGGCACAGACAGCATCCGTGACGTGATTGCTTTCCCAAAAACCCAAAGAGCGCAGTGTCTTCTGACACAGGCTCCAGGCCAGATCGATAGCGAACAGCTCAAAGAGCTTAGTCTCAGAATCAGGCAAATTCCAATCACTTAAGCTAGAGGGGGTGCGACTTCAGTCGCACAAAGTTGTTTCAGTACGACTGAAGTCGCACCCCCTTATAAACAATCTACACATAAAGGATCAAAAAATGAAAAAACTCTTTCTCATCATCGGAGCACCCGGCTCAGGAAAAACAACAGATGCAAGTCTCATTGCAGAAAAACACAGTGACGAGATCGTACACTACTCTACAGGTGATATGCTTAGAGAGGAAGTGGGTAGCGGCAGTGAGCTTGGACAAACTATTGAAAGCTATATCTCCAAAGGCGCCCTTGTGCCTCTTGATATCATTATCGATACTATCATCTCAGCGATCAAAGGTGCTCCAACTGATGTGGTTCTTATCGATGGCTACCCAAGAAGTGTAGAGCAGATGACAGCACTGGATGAGATCCTCCAAACCGAGGAGGAGATCGACCTTGTTTCTGTTATCGAAGTACGCGTCAGCGAAGCTGTGGCCAAAGAGCGTATCCTCGGACGTGCCGCTGAAGCAGAAGTCGTCAGAAGTGATGACAGCGTAGAAGTATTTTACGATCGTATGAAGATCTATAACGATCCATTGGGTGATATTCAGAGATTCTACACAGACAAAACTCTTCTACAGGTTATCAACGGAGAGAGAACCCTTGAAGCGATCGTCGACGAAATGGATGCTTTCGTTCAGAGCAAGATCTAACACCAAAGGCAAGTTTTTTCGCCTTTGATCATCAAGCGTTTCTTAATTTCTTATATATCAAAAGGACTGACTACCCTCCCCCTATTCATCTCGGACACAACATGGGTATAGACCATTGTAGTTTCGACCGATTCATGACCCAAAATTTCTTGTTATAGAACGTAGTTCAATACCACTTTGTAGCAGATCTGCAGCATCAGAATATCTAAAAATATGTGCGGGCCTGGAATAGAAAATAGATGGCTAATACAAAATTAAAAGTACACAACAAGACAATTTTTTCTAAATGTTTATTTGTTAAATTTATTATTATTATTATTTTATGATATAATAATTGTAAATTTAAATAGGAGGTTTTATAAGATGAAGATAAAAAATATTCTGCTTTTTACAGCACTTTCTGCATCAGCACTATTGGCTCAACCGGGAGAAACACTTTTTGCCAATAATTGTTCAAGTTGTCATACAACAGTAGTGGGTGTTAATGAGTCTGGCGGTGTACTTACAAATATATATGAAGCACCTTATGCTAAAGATGTTGTCAACAAACTCAAAGCTGAAACTAAAAGCAAAGAAGAATTTGTTGCTTTTATTAAAGATTATATCAATGAACCGGATAAGAGAAAATCTCTTTATGGGAAAAAAGCCATTAAAGACTTTGGCCTTATGCCATCTCTAAAAGGTGCTATGACTGACGATGAATCAACGCAATTAGCTGATTATCTGTACAGTGACTATGGCAAAGAGAAAGTAGAAAAAGTTGAGCCTCCAAAAGCATCTAAAGAATCAACAAAATTGGCTCAACCGGGAGAAACACTTTTTGCCAATAATTGTTCAAGTTGTCATACAACAGTAGTGGGTGTTAATGAGTCTGGCGGTGTACTTACAAATGTATATGAAGCACCTTATGCTAAAGATGTTGTCAACAAACTCAAAGCTGAAACTAAAAGCAAAGAAGAATTTGTTGCTTTTATTAAAGATTATATCAATGAACCGGATAAGAGAAAATCTCTTTATGGGAAAAAAGCCATTAAAGACTTTGGTCTTATGCCATCTCTAAAAGGTGCTATGACTGACGATGAATCAACGCAATTAGCTGATTATATGTATAGTGAATACGGGAAATAGGCTCTATAGGTGGTAGCAGCTTGTAATAAGAGATTATTTTACCGGTTGCCATCTTTGTTCTGGATCTATAACTTGTATAAACGGTACCCTTTCTGCTCTATGGCAGGCATTGCAAGCCTGTCTGGTTCGTTCATACTCTTTCCAGATGTTTTGTTCATCCTTTTTGTTTAACGCTTCTTTCATATTTTTGTATTGGGTATTCAAAAACATAACCTCGCTGTTACTACGCCGTGCAGGTCTTCTTCCTGTACCGTTTTGAATGGCTTTTTTGATTTTATCCCATTGATAATGGGCCAGATCATAGTTTTTGTCTTTGATGGCAAAATAAAAACTGTTAAATCGGTACCCTATTTATCACTGTACTCGTAAGCGGAGACTTCAGTCCCGCAGTCCCATGAAATGGGACATTTTTGGTGGGAGTAAACTCTTCACTTCCGAAGAAAAAAAGCTTAACTTAATGGCAATGAAAGGCACCTCTAAAAAACCCTAGATACCCATAAGTCATTTTAACTGCTGTTGCCTTAAACTTCATTAGCCAAAAAGATTATGGCAGAGATTATAGCAGGTTACTCAACTGATGACAAATTTCATCAAATAGTGGACGCTTCGCTACAGATTCCTGCATACACTCTGACATGAGTTGATTCAATTTCTCTATGCTCTTCTGCTCGACCTCATCCTTAACAACACATCGCTCGAGCAACTCTTCGAGCAGACAGCCGAAAGCTCTGACTTCCAGCCGCTCAAAAGATGTTCCGGTAGCAGCATGATCGTAGAGTGTAGCCGCTCCGAAATCACCCAGCATACTGTGGCCGTTTTTTTCTACCAGAATGTTGTGCGCATAAAGATCGCCATGGTTTACACCCTTTTCATGCAGATGCAATGCAGCAGAAGCGATATCAGAAACGATACGTAAAAGACGGGGGAGTGAAAAGAGTGCTCCTTCATCATAGATATCTCTGGTGCAGCTGTCCAGGTCGGGAGGATTGCCCAGGTTGCAATAGATCGGAGGGATGAGAGGAAAAAGCAGTGCTTCCTTCGCTTCGGGATGCTCGGTCACTTTTCCATGAGGGGTGTTGAGATTGACATGTGTACCTGCCGCAATACTGGCCGACATCTCATCAGCAGGGTAACCGTCACTTGTCACCTTTCCTTTGAAAACTTTGATCGCGCTTGCCTCCGATCCACCTACTGTACTTCTCGAAATCACTCCCGAGGCACCTTCTCCCAGTTTTTCATGGAGCATGATATCTTCCCAGGCTGTCTCGGCAAGTCTCTGATGATCCTCATGTATAGCAATCACGCAGGGATTACCGGAACACGCCAGCCAAGAGAGCCTGGGAAGGGTAAAAATCCATTCAGGAAGCCTTTCCAGACAATTGGCAGAGAGACGAATGAGTTCAAGATTTTTACAGTTGCTCATCGTGTCAGGTAGAGTAGTGATCTTATTGCCTGCAAGCATCAGTTTTTGAAGATGCTGCAAATTACCGATCGAATCAGGCAGTTTTTCTATCTGATTATCTGTCAGGATCAGCCAACGGACTTTTGGAGGCAGTGCCTCTTCGGGAAACACTACAATCTGATTGGATTTAAACCCGATCATTGACAGGTTTGGACACTCTGATAATACCTTGGGAATTTCTCTGAATAAATTATCAGACAAAAAGAGTATCCTCAGTTTTTTCAAGCATCCAAAATCATCCGGAAGATGGCTGAGCTTATTACCGGAGAGGTCGAGGATCTCAAGTGACTCGGCAAGGTCGATTATTTCTGACGGGAATACTTCAAGCCCACATGACAATTTAAGCCTGGTTGCGCCGGCAAGTTGACCCGACAGGAGTTCTTCAAGTGTATTCATGTTTCTAAATTGGGATCGGTATAGGAATGATATAAGTACTGCATCCTGTTAAAAATCCTACGATCAACAAAGAGGTCAGGCAAAGTTTCCAAAAGTTTCTTTTCATAATTCCATCTTTCATAAAGGCACCTCTAAAGATACTCATAATTTTATATTGCGCTATAATACACTACTTGACACACTTGTTTGCTTATGAATAACTCACAAAAAAGTGTGAAAGAGAGGAGCATATGAATAAACTACTTAAATGGATAATTCTTGTCTCTGTAGCAATAATGATGGTCGGTTGTGCTACACATGCCAACTTTGTTCAAAAATATGATGGGTGGCTTGGAAAAGATTATCGTCAGCTTATGCGTCATATAGGTTATGCGGATACCATGTATAAGGCTCCAAACGGTAACAAAGTTTATGTCTACAGTAAAACGAGAGTCTATAGTACACCATCTGCCTCTATGATGATGGGACCCTATTACTACCCTTACTATTATCCCTATTACGGGGGTGCTTTCGGCTTTTACGGCGGCAATGACATCCGGACAGAAACCTGCAAGCTCTTCATCGAAGTCAATAAAAATCAGCGAATCGTCCGTTGGCAATCCAGAGGCAACCACTGTGTAGCCAAAGATCCTGTCAAGAATACCAAATAGGGGATAAAATGGAACAAAACAAACCCAATGTAGGACAACTCTTCATCGTTGCAGCTTCTGTCGTTGTAGTACTTGCCGGCATCAAGATGGCTGCCGTCATTGTTGTACCTTTTCTTCTCGCCCTCTTTCTTTCGATTATCCTTGCTCCCATGTTTTTATGGCTCAAGAAGCTTGGTCTCGGAGATATATTGTCGCTTATTATTATTGTTCTTCTCCTTTTCGGGATCATTGGATTTCTGGTCGCCCTGGTTGGCAACTCCGTGCAGGATTTCAACCAGAATATTCCATTCTATGAAGAGAAACTCCGATCTGATCTCCGAGAACTGCTTGAGGCACTGGATAAGTGGGGTCTCCATGTGCCCAAAGAAGACATTATGGGTGCATTTCATACGGACAGTATCATGCGTTATATTGCCACGACACTCAAGAGTTTGGGTTCATTGCTCACTAACTCTTTCTTGATTATTTTAACCATTACTTTCATGCTGATGGAGATATCCCAGTTCACATTCAAACTTCAGCAAGCCAACAAAAATGGCCTTAGGCAGCTTACAGAGGTCAGTGATGACATCAAGCACTATATGCTGATCAAGGCACTCATTTCAATAATTACGGGTATCATCATTGCGATTTTTCTAAAAATTATTGGCGTGCACTATGCAGTACTGTGGGGACTGGTTGCATTTCTTCTCAACTTCATCCCCAATATCGGCTCGATCATAGCAGCTATACCGGCTGTTCTGATGTCTCTGGTACAATTTAGTTTTGGAACAGCACTGATGGTTGCAGCCGGGTATTTGGTTGTCAATATTCTTATCGGTTCTATCATCGAACCAAGAGTTCTTGGAAGAGGATTGGGAATCTCTCCTCTGGTTGTCTTTCTCTCTCTGATCTTTTGGGGATGGTTGCTCGGACCAGTCGGGATGCTCCTCTCTATACCGCTTACGATCATGATCAAAATCGCTCTCGATTCTCAACCCAATACCAAATGGATCTCTACTCTCCTCGGTTCAGGAAAAGATGCGAAGGCATAAAGCATCCAAAATAATTGAATAAAGAAATATTTACAAAGGAAAGTAGACTCTCTGTCTTATTGCCGCATCAGGTAACTACGACAGAAAGTTCTATAAAAGCCTGAGACAGCTACTGAGCTAATAGTCCATCTGCGATCAACTCAAACTCATAGGAGTGGCCCGGAAACTTTTCGAGACCCATAGCGATAAACTGCCCTCTGCTGATCTGTCTATCCCAGACCTTGTAAGTCAAATCAGTAAACCAGTTCTTATCTTCATCTGTATTGAGGCCAAATTTTTGATAGGTTGGATCTGCCTGGATCTGCCCTCCGACATTGCGCATAGCATTTTTGTACGCTAAATGCTTTTCCTCTTCTGTCATTGATGGCTCTTCAGGAATTTTCTTTTCTCCTACTTTCTTCACAGGTACAGTGGGAGTCGTTGTCGAACAGGCGGTAAAACTCAACCCCATAACAGTTATTGAGGCAGCAAGAAGTATGGAACCAAAGTTAGTTTTCATCATATTTTTCCTTATTGGATATTTTTAATTAATGGCAAAAGTATAGCATAAAATAATAGTTTAAGGGTATAGAAAAACTGCAATTTTGTAGTTGGATATCGATGAATAGAGTTATTTTTTCTTGATATAGGTGATAAATCCCTTATCGCCCTCTTCTGTGTAAACCTTATGCCCTCTTTTCAATAGCTCATCTATCAACGGTTCAGGTTTGAAATCGACTGTAACTTTGATAACATCACCTTTCTCAAGGTGATGCATTTCTTTGGTGATCTCGGCAAGAGGATTTTCATCGCGATCGAGAAGAGCATTTGCATCGAGCTCTGCCTTGGGCTTCTTTTTTATCCATTTGGGAGCTTTGCCCTCTTCCCTCTGATTAACTTCAATATCAACTGCATCTATTGGTTCTTCCCCGATGGCTATCCGTATCTGGTTGAGAAGATCGATCGCATCCATACCACCGACGACCGCAGCCTGTTTCACAGATGCCAAACGAGCCAGTGTACGGCGCAGAACAGGATTGTTGAGCTTTTTGAATTTAGGATTGATCGCTATAAGAATATCTTTCATATCCGGACGGCTATTGAGCAGATCTGCTATTTTGGTCTCTAAGGTAATATTCATATTCCAACTCCATCATTTTGCAAGAGTTTATCCTAAGCAAATTATATTTCCCTTAAGACTACAACAATCCCTCATCCGCAAAACTGAAAAATCCATTTCGGCTCAGAATTACATGATCAAGCAGCTCTATCCCAACCAGTTTCGAAACCTCTTTCAGCCTCTGTGTGATCTGTATATCTGCTCTGCTTGCTTCCAGTGTACCGGAGGGATGATTGTGCGCAATAATGATTCCTGCCGCTCTGTCTGCAATGGCATCAGCAAAAACTTCACGGGGATGAACCATGCTTTGGTTGAGTGTACCTATGAAAACGGTACGAACATTGATGATATGAGAAGCCCCATCCAGTGTCACGGTCAGAAAATACTCCTGCTTTTTTTCTGCATAAGGGCGAAGTTCCTCATGAACTTCCTCAGCAGAACTGATACGACGGTTGTTTTGGATCAAATAGCGACGGCTCAACTCTACAGAAGCAAGTATCTGCGATGCTTTCGCCTCTCCAAGCCCATGGATCGTACATAACTGTTTCAGCGAAAGCTGGTCAAATTCATTATCCAGAAGCTGAACAATTTCCCTGGATAATTTTCGCACATCTTTACCAGCAATACCTGAGCCAAGCAATACTGCCAGCAACTCATCATTTTTGAGTGCCTGCGCACCTTTGGCTTTGAGCTTTTCACGGGGTTTCTCACTGCAATGGAGCTCTTTGATCGTTTTCATGATGCTATTCTATAGTGAAATCAAAGTAGTATGGTAAAGTATTGCAAAATGAAATGTTTCTTTGTGCTCTTATCCCTGATAAAGAGATGCGATCGCCTGTTTGGCTATATCGATAAACCCATCAACACCGGGGATGAACGGGATGAGTCCTGTACCGATACCGCCCCAGATAATGAGCAGTGCCATCAACCCAATGAGGCCGCTACTTACATTGATGGGAAATTTCTTTTTTGGTTGCTCAGAAGAGTAAAAGTACATCATCGCAATCAATCTAAAATAGTAGTAAACTGAGATAAAAGCTGTCAAAATCCCGAGTCCGGCAAGCAGGATCTGGCCCGATTCAATGGCAGCAGTAAAGATATAAAATTTCCCAAGAAAACCAATGGTGGAAGGAAAGCCAGAGAGCGAAAGCATGAAGATCGCCATCATGAGTGCCATATAGGGACGACGCTCCGAGAACCCTTTGAAATCATCATAAGTCATCTGTTTTCGACTTTGGGAAGCGATAAAACTCAAAATACCAAAGGCACCCGCCGCACTTAGAAAATAGGCGATCAGATAAAACATAATAGCCGGTGCTGCCACCTCTGACCCCAGCCCGATAGAGGTAATGGCGATCAGCATATACCCGCTATGCACAATGCTGGATCCGGCAAGCATCCGCTTGACCGTTGACTGAGAAATAGCCAGCCATGAACCGCCAATCAGCGTCAATATCGTCAACACCTGAAGCATCTGTGTCCAGATACCGCTAATGGATATAAAGTCGATCAGGTAAATCCGCAGAATAATAGCAAAGATCGCGATCTTGAAGGTGGATGCCATAAACATTGTCACCGGATAGGGGGCACCGTGATACACATCAATAACCCATGAGTGAAAAGGTACTGCACCGATCTTGAACATGATCGTCACCATAATAAACGTTCCGCCCACAATGACAAGGGTCAATTCCTGCTGAGAATGCGTATTAATAAATGCAGCGATATCGTTCAGATTGGTTGAGCCTGTTGCACCATAGATCAGTGCCGTACCCAGAATAAAAAATGCTCCGGTCATTGACCCGAGGACCAGGTATTTCATCATTGCCTCGGAGCTGATCTTGTTGTTTTTATGATACCCTACCAGTGCATAGATACTTAAAGAAGCGATCTCCAGAGAAATAAATGCTGTGATCAATTCATTGGAATGCACCAGTGTCATCATCCCGAAAACACTAAAAAGAATCAGTGCAAAATATTCACCGTTGTAATACTTTCGGCTTTTAAAATAGTCAGTATTGATCAGCAGTGTCAGCATGGCACCTGCTGTGAACATCAGGTCGAACAGGGTGGCAAAATCATCGATCACATACATAGATCCAAAAATATCCGGGAAGCTATAGACTGCCTGCTCCCTCCCAAATTGCGGCAACTCAAGGAGAAAAGAAATACCAAGAAAAAATACGGCAACAAGGTTCAATTTGTTGAGGTCCACCACTTGGCTTCGACTTAGCAGCATCAGTACGAAAGCACCGATCACAACAATCGCCATCGGGAGTATCTGTATCAATTCATGGATCATTGTGCACCTCCTATGGCTCTCATTACATCAGCCAGAGTATTGCTGATCTGTGGCTCAAAGAAAGGCATGAAGAGTGACGGGGCTATACCGGTGACAAGCAGCAGAAGCAGAAGCGGCACCAACATCACCATTTCACGCATATCCAAATCCTTAAAGGTTCCCGTGTGACTGCCCTGTTGACCGAAAATGGTACGCTGCAGCATCCAAAAGATATAGAGCATAGCCGAGAGCATCGTCGTAGCCGTCAGTACACCTATCCACATATTGGCTTTGAATGCCCCGATAATGATCAGCAATTCAGCCACAAAACCGCCTGTTCCGGGAAGCCCTGCAATACTCAAAGCAAAAAAGGCAAAGAAAAAGGCAAAACGCGGTGCAGTCGTTGCGATACCGCCCAAGTCAGAAATCCTGACAGATCCTGACCGTTTGTACAGCAAGCCTATCATCAGAAAGATACCTGCTGAAGCCAAGGCATGTGTGGCGATAAAATAGAGACTTCCTCCCCAGCCATAGATATTGGTCACAATGATCCCCAGTGCGATCAATGAAAGGTGTGACCCCGACGAATAAGCAAACATTCGTCGAAGGTTTTGCTCCATAATGGCATGGATCGCATAATAAAGCAGTCCGATAATCGCCAGTGTCACAATGAAAGGGGCATAATAGACCAGTGTCGTTTCAAAAAGACCATATCCAAAACGCCAGAGACCATAAACCCCGAGTTTTGCCATGATGGCCGACAAAATAACAACGGCTGGTGTCGGTGCCGAACTGTAAGCCGGTGCCATCCAGGTATGAAAGCCGACCAGCGGTATCTTGATAGCAAAAGCAAGAAGGAAACCTGCCGCAAGCCAAATCGCAGTTTGGGCATTGAATTGCAGTGTGCTCAGATCATTAAGAGCGAAACTCCAACTTCCCGTAGTATCATAATAGGTGTACCCGAGATAGAGAATTGAGAAGAGCATCGACATCGAGCCCAGAATCGTCATCAAGATGATCTTCATTGCATTGTATTGATACATCCCGTTCCCATATCGGCCGATCATGACAAATATCGGCAGCAGCATCGTCTCCCAAAAGAGATAAAAAAGTACCAAATCAAGCGAAAGTACTGCACCTGTGACACCGGTTTGAAGCATTAGCATCATATACCAATACCCTTTGCGCTCCTCTTTCCACATATAGAGGTAAAGAATCGGCATCAACAGGGAAATGAGTGCCAGTATGACAATCGAAAGTGCATCCACTCCTATATAGTAGGTGATGCCATAGTTTTGAATCCACGGCAGGATACGGATGAATTGCATCTTGCCTGATGGATCAAAATAGGCGATCACCACAAGGACCAGCAGTAAAACGATCAATGAAGCCGCAGTTGCACCCAGACGAAGCCAACGCATCGGCACACGCAAAAGCCCCAAAACCAAAGCGGCAAAAAGTGGCAAAAAGATAATATTGGAGAGAATTTGTTCCATTATATTCCCTCCAGGACAGTGAGCATAGTAGCGGACATCACCGCTACACCAACCAGGATATAGAGTGCATAATAGCGTACTTTACCATTTTGCAGTCGTGCAAAGAGCATTCCGGCATAACGATAACCATAGATTGAGGAGTTGATCACCCCATCAAATATCCGTGGATCAATGGCCTGGTCAAGCAGCGTACTTATCCAAAGAAGTGGTTTGACTATTACTGTTTCATAAAGCTCATCAATATAAAACTTATGCATAACCAAGCGTTGCCAAAGTGATTTCCCTTCCGGAGGTACTGCCTCTGTGGCAAAAAGCCTGTAAGCCAACCCCATACCGATGAGCCCCATCGCCACATTAAGTGCACCAAGAAGATATTCACTGCGATGAGAGAGATGCAGATCGGCATCAGGCAAGGCAAGAAATGAGTCGATCCAGTTACTGCCGCCATAGGCTTCATTTACACCCAGAAAACCTGCCGTGGCACTGCCAAAAGCCAGTACAACAAGAGGCCAGATCATCGTTTTTGGCAGCAACTGCAGCGGTTCATGTTTTTCACCTTTGGCATGAAAGACGATAAAGAGCATACGGAACATATAAAAAGCAGTCAACAGTGCCGTGACAGTACCGATACCCCAGATTACATAATGCTCTGAAGCGAATGCTGCAGCCAAAATGGCATCCTTGCTGAAAAAGCCGGCAAATGGCGGAATACCGCTGATTGCCAGTGTCGCGATGAACATCGTGATATAGACAAGCTTCAAATGTTTCCTCAATCCACCCATCTTAAAGATATTCTGTTCATGGTGCAGAGCGATGATCACAGCCCCTGCCCCCATAAAAAGCAGTGCTTTGAAAAAAGCATGGGTGAATACGTGAAATACACCGCTGCTGTAGGCACCAAGTCCTACTGCCATAAACATATAGCCCAGTTGCGACATCGTCGAATAGGCCAGGATCTTTTTGATATCATCCTGATAGATAGCGATCAAAGCGGCAAAGAGTGCGGATGCGGCACCGACCGCGGCAATGAACTCACCGACCTGCGGAATCTCATTATACAAAAATGAAAAACGTGCCACCATGTAGACACCGGCGGTCACCATCGTCGCCGCATGGATCAATGCCGAAACCGGTGTCGGTCCTGCCATCGCATCGGGAAGCCAGACATAGAGTGGGATCTGTGCTGATTTTCCCATCGCTCCGACAAAGAGCAGGATACCGATAAGCGGCAGCAGTGCCGTATCAACCATCGCAAGATTTGCTTCGATCGATCCAAAAGTATAACCGCTTCCCTCCAAAGCAACGAAAAGAAGCGAGAGCGCCATAATAAAACCAAAATCCCCTACCCTATTGAGAATAAACGCTTTATTGGCTGCTTTGACATTGGCCGGATCGGTATAGTAAAAACCTATCAGCAAATAGGAGGAGAGTCCTACCAACTCCCACCCGACAAACATGATGATCGGATTATCGGCAAGCACCAGCAGCAACATGCTTCCCATAAAGAAATTAAAGTAAGTGAAAAACTTCCCGAATGCCGGATCACCCTTCATATAGCCGACGGCATAAATATGGATCAGTGTACCGATAAACGTAATAAAAGAGATCATCACGACACTCAACCGGTCTGCCATAAAAGCGACATCAATATTGAAATCACCCAGTGAGATCCATTCAAAAAGTGTTGAATGAAATTCCACCTCTCTTTCCAGTTGAAGCATCTCCCATCCAACCGTCAGTGCAAGTCCGGTACTTAGCGCCGGCGCCATAATCCCAACTGCTGAATAGAAATAATAACGGTCTTTGGATGGATTGGCAAGATAGACTATGCCAAGCAGAAGTGCTGAGAAAAACGGGATCAAAACAATCAAACTCAGAGCACTCATACATTCTCCTCCATCTGGCGCAACTGAGAAAAACTGTCACTGTCAATACTCCGTCTGCTGCGCACAAGCTGGATGATCACTGCCAGAAAGACAGCTGCCTCTGCAGCGATCACGGCAATAAGCAACAAAACTATTACTGAACCACTCATTTCGCCATGTAGCCGCGAGAATGTTGCCAGCACAAGATTGACCGAACTCAGCATCAATTCTATGGACATGTAAACGACGAAAAGATTCCGGCGGCTAACGATGCCAATGAGTCCCATGCTGAAAAGTAACGTCGCAAGCATAAAAAACTGTTCAGGCATCATGATCAGGCTCCTTTCTTGCGATAACGATCGCTGCAACCATTGCTGCAAGCAGCAGAACTGAAACGATTTCAAATGGCAGAACCCAATGATCGAATAGTTCTCCACCCATCATCTTCAGAGTGCCATACCCTTCTTTGGTTGATTCAAAGCTTCGGTGAACATATACCAAAGATTTATACATCAAGAGTGAAAAAGGTGTTATCAGCAAGGCAGAGAGGAGAATCCATCGTAGCTTACGGGGTTCATTGGGAAGATTCTCTTCTTGCATATTCAGAGAAGTAATCACCATCAATGAAAGCACTACCACGGCTCCGACTGATACCATGATCTGTGCCAAAAAGAGAAAGCTGTTCTCCAAAAGTGCAAAGACCCCTGCCAATGCCAGCATTGCGATCAAAAAACCAAAGGCACTCAGAATGGTCTGTTTGCTCCACAGCATCCCTACGCTGCCACCCACAAGAAAAAGTGCCAATATGGCAAATAGACTATTTTCGAGCACGGCTTTTCTCCTCTCCAAATGCACCTTGATGTGCAAGTAATTGATCTTTTTCCAGTAGAAAATCTTCCCTTTTTCTGCCTGTCAGAGAAAAGATGCCGGTATCCATACGAATTGCATCACAGGGACAGGCTTCTACACAGTAGCCGCAAAAAACACATTCGAGTGTATCAATGGCGAAGCGTTTGGGCATCTTCTCATCCTCACCGTCTTCACGCCCAGTCGCTTCGATGAAGATACAGTTCGCCGGACAGGCCGTTGCACACATGAAACATGCCACACAGGCGATCGTATCATCTTCACGATGCGTCAGTCGGTGTAGACCGCGATAACGTTCAGTGATGTCTCTAGGCTGCTCTTCGGGATACTCCAGTGTATCGACTGCATTGCTGTCGGCAACATTCTCCATAAGATGCCTAAAAGTGATCTTCATCCCCTGGTAAATAGCCGGCAGGTAGAGTTTGTCTTTCAGGCTTGCGCCATACCGTGGAACGACTTTGATTTTCTGATCCATCAATTTACTCCCACGACAACGATCGCCGTAATAAAAATGTTGGCCAAAGAGAGTGGCAAGAGGTAGTACCATCCTAAATGCTGAACCTGGTCATATCGAAAACGCGGAAGGGTCCAGCGCACCAGAATAAAAAAGAGATTAAAGAGCATCAGTTTTACAACAAACACAACGATCTGCAGCAGCGTCACAGCGATCGCCGTCCCCAGAACTGCATCAGGCGACAGACTGAGGTAAAGTAAAATAACTTCAACCAGTACGGTCATGCTGATCATCACAATCGACAGGACTTTGGCTTCAAACTCCCGACTGCCATCGCTGATGACGGTCGACCGGACGGCATTGTTTTTCTTCATCCACTTGATCACAGCATAGACAACGACCGGCATGACGATCATCAGTGCCCAGGCAAAGTAGTTGAAGTACACAAGCAGATCAGATGTGGACACCCAGGGAAGCTGATAGCCGCCAAAAATCATCGTAATGATCACAGCACTGGCTGTATTCATTGCCACATACTCTCCCATGAAATACATTGCGAACTTCATCGCTGTAAATTCGGTCATATATCCGGCAACGATCTCACTCTCGCCTTCAGAAACACTAAAGGGGTTACGGTTGGTCTCTGCAAACATAGCGATAATCAGAATGATAGCGCCCAGCGGCTGTACGATGATACCCCAGGCAGGCAGAAAGCCGAGTACCGTACCGCTTTGCCACTGCACCATAGCATTGAAATCAATCGTATTGTAGGTCAAAACAAAAGCAATGATACTCAGACCCAACGGCAACTCATAGCTCAGCATCATAGAGCCTGCACGGGAGGAGCCCAGAAGCGAATATTTGTTGTGGCTCAGCCAACCGCCGAGGAAGATTCCGATCACACCGACCGCACCGATCGCCATGAACCAGAGTACACCGTAGTCAACCGGCAGAGGCTGCATACGAAGAGATTCACCGTTGATGACGATATTGTCTGCAAAAGGAATCACCATAAAAGCCAACAGAGCCGCTACAAAAGTAATAACCGGCGCAAGCATCATCAGCCATCGGCTGTTCTTGATATGCGAAGGGTAATACTCCTCTTTGAGTACCAGCTTGACCACATCAGCAAAGGATTGCACGACACCGCCGAGACGGAATCCGCCGACATTCGTACGATTGGGGCCCAAACGGTCTTGTACCAGCCCTGCGCCCCGCCGTTCCAGCCAAACAAGGATCGGAATCATCATCAGTGCCAAAATCGCCCCCAGGGCAAATGCGGCAACTGCGACGATGACTGCTGCAAGACTCATCTTTCACCTCCATGAAACAGTGTGATCCATTCAGTGACGGTCGGTATCGGTTTATTACGGATTATCGCTTTGGGGCAATACTGGACGATACCCTCTTCATTGGTCAGAGAGCCTGTACTCTCCGAAAAAACAGCCAGCGGCAAAACCAAATCACTCTTATTTTTCTCTATGATATGGGTCTGTAGGCTGATCACTTTGTCAGCAATAACTTTCTCTGCATCAGGATGGTTGAAATTGATCAAAAGTGATACTTTCTCATTGGGAAGCTCTGTAGCAATTCCCAACTTTTCAATGATTTTGGCATTGGCTGCTCTCTGTGAAGACTTAAGCCATTCATCTGCAAAAGCTTTATCTTCATAAGATCCCATGGGGCAGCAAAGTTTGGCACCGAGACTCTCCGCATAAGATTGAATCACCTCAAGTTCTTCCGTGTAGAGATTGGCATCTACCAAAACAAGAATCTTTTCATAATGCTTGTTCAGCAACTGCCTATAAGCCTCCAAAGCTTCCGTCTCCCGGCATACTTCATCTTTCAATAACGATTCAAGCTGTCGGTTCTCCTGAAGCTCTTTATAGCTCAAACGGCCTGCATCACAAATAAAATAGCCATTTACTTCCTGATTTTCACGCGGCCGGAAACGATAGATTTTGTCATCTTTATATTTTTCACGATTGTGGTCGATGAAGATATTACATCCTTTTGCACAACCGTGACAGATTGACGGTGCCGATGTCAAAAACCACACCCGCTGTGCAAAACGGAAATCTTTGCTTGTCAATGCCCCGACCGGGCAGAGATCCACCACATTCATCGCATAGGGATTGTCCAGTTTTTTTCCCGGCATTGTGGAGACACGGGCATGATCGCCTCTACCGATAATGCCGAGTTCATTGGTCTTGGTAATATCACTGGTAAAACGTGTACATCGGGCACAGAGAACACAACGCTCCTGATCAAGCATGACATTACTGCCCAGATCAACATGTTTGCGATGGTGAACTTTGTCCGATTGATCGATATGCGAATCATAGAGACCGTAATCCATATAGAAATCCTGAAGTTTACACTCCCCTGCCTGATCACAGACAGGACAGTCAACCGGATGATTGATCAGTTCGAGTTCGAGAATATTTTGGCGTACACTCTCGATATTTTTACCTTTGGTGCGAACGGTCATTTCCTCTTTTACCAGTGTATCACAGGCGATCTGCGGTCGCTTCTGCCCTTCGATCTCTACCATGCACATTCGGCAGTTTCCATCTGCACCCAAAGCTTTATGGTAACAGAAGTAAGGGACTTTAAGATCATGTTTGATCAGGAGATCGATCAACAAAGATCCCTTTTCTGCCGTAAAGGTCATACCATCTATGGAAATATCTACCTGACTCATCGTGTCACCTTTGCTTCAAATTCGTTGCGAAACTTGCCGATGAAAGAACGGATGACGATCGCCACTGCCGGAGCGAAGACGCAGATCGTCTTGCCATCCATCGTATCAGCCAATTCCAAAAGCTTATCGATATCTTCAGAAGTGCCTTTGCCCTCCAGCACTTTGCCCAGGATCGTGTCACTCCAGCCTGTTCCTTCACGGCAGGGCGTACACTGCCCACAGGATTCATGATGGTAAAATTCCAACAGGTTCTTCAGCGCTTCAACCATATTCGTATCTTCATCCATCACGATCATCCCACCGGTTCCCAGTGCCGAATGCATGGAGCGGAGTGTCTCATAATCAAGGTTGGTGCAGGCAGCTTCTTCAGCTGTCAATACTGCGGTCGAGGCACCACCTGGAATAATGGCCTTTAGCTTCTTCCCGCCACGAATGCCGCCGCCATAGTAGTTTATATACTCCATCATAGGCGTGCCGAATTCTGCTTCATAAACTCCCGGTTTTTCCACATGTCCGCTCATTGCAAAGAGCAGTGTCCCCGGACTGTGCCCAGTGCCAAATACACGATAGCCTTTGGCACCGTATTTTAGAATATAGGGAACAGAGGCGATCGTTTCAACATTATTGACCAATGTAGGATTGCCAAAGTACCACTCCGGTTCCTTCTGCTTCGGTTTCAGTCTGGGGTGTCCCCGTTTGCCTTCCATCGATTCCAAAAGTGCTGACTTTTCACCACAGATATAAGCACCCGCCCCTCGATGAATCGTAACATCCAGGCGATAATCCTGCCCCATCACTTTATCTCCGAGAATACCCTCCGCATAGGCTTCATCGATCGCCTGCTGCAGAATTTTTTGAAACTGATAATATTCACCTCGAATATAAATATAAGCATCATGTGCTTTGATAGCATAACAGGTGATAATGATCCCCTCGATCAGCAGATGCGGATCTTTCGAAATGATCTCACGGTCTTTAAAGGTGCCCGGTTCACTCTCATCACAGTTAACGGCCAGATAAGAAGGTCGCTCATCATCCTGCGGCATCAGTGCCCATTTATTGCCTGCCGGTGCACCGCCGCCGCCTTTGCCGCGCAGACCACTCTCTTTGATGATGTCAATGATCGCCTCCGGCGAGAGCGCAAAGGCTGGCGATACAGTGTTGTATGCACCATGTTCTTTAGCCACTGTCAAAGTATGGCTTTTGTCGATATCAAACTTTCTGCTTACGATTCTGCACTCTTTCATGAATGCTCCTCGCCAAGATTATCAATGATCACATCGATCTTCTCCGGAGTAAGATTTTCATAATAACGGTCGTTGATCTGCATCACAGGTGCCGTACCGCAGGAGCCCAGACACTCGACCTGACTCAGGGTATAACTCCCATCTTTGCTGGTCTCTCCCGGTTCTATTCCCAACCGCTTCTTCAGATGTTCCAGCATCTCTGTCTTTCCGCAGAGTGCGCAGGAGAGTGTTTTGCAGAGTTGTATATGATATTTCCCCACGGGTTCAAGATTGAACATCGTATAAAAAGTCGCTACACGATAGATCTCCATGGGCGGCGTATCGATCAATTCACTGATCACTTCGATCGCATCAAGGGAAATGGCTCCCTCTTGATATTGTACCATCCACAAGCAGGGAAGAGACAGTGCTTTGGGGCTGGGATAACGCAGTTTAAGCTGCTCAATTTTTTCAAGATTTTCAACAGAAAAGTTAAAACTCATCGATCCATCTCCCCTGCAATAATATTTAAACTTCCCAGGGTCAAAATGGCATCCCCCACCTGATAATTTTCAATGATCTTCGGATAGGCTGCCATATGGAGAAAGCTCGGTGCTCTGACTTTGACCTTGTATGGTGTGCCGCTGCCGTCACTGACAATATAAAAACCCAACTCGCCATTGGCTGCTTCAAAAGAGCCGTAGTACTCCCCTTTGGGAACTTTGACACCTTCATAAACCAGCTTGAACTGGTTCATCATTCCTTCTATCGTTGTATAGACAGCCTGCTTTGGAGGCATTGTGATACGATGATCGGGCACATTGATCGGACCATCCGGGATCGTCTCTGCGGCTTGACGGATAATGCGCATACTCTGCAGCATCTCCTCAAAACGCACCATCAATCGGTCATAGGTATCCCCTACTGAACCAACTACCATATTAAAATCAAACGTATCATAGTAGTAATGCGGCGAAGCAAAACGCAGATCATACGCCACGCCGCTTGCGCGCAGATTGGGACCGGTAAATCCATAGTCGATCGCCTCTTCGGCAGAAACCGGAGAAATATTCAATAGGCGATCTTGGAAGATTCGGTTGTGCTCGATCATTTGCAATGATTCGGCAATCCCTTTATCGACCTTCTTGAGTATATCATCGAGGTCCGTTTGCCACCCTTCGTAGAGATCGTGGGTCATGCCGCCAATACGCATATAACTGTTTGTCAGTCGTGCCCCCGTGAGTTTGCTGAGGAAATCATAAGCATCATTACGCGGGTTGAACAGATACCAGTAGTTCGTCTGTCCTCCCATATCCAAAAGCCCTGCAGCGAGACAAACCAGGTGATCGATCACCCGTGAGAGCTCTGCCAAAATAACACGGATAAAAATCCCTCTGTCGGGCAAAATCACCCCGATCATCTCTTCGACCGTTTTGGAAAAAGCGATATTGTTCATCAGTGCCGAACAGTAATTCAGCCTATCAGTATAGGGAATGATCTGATTATAAGTATGGTTTTCACAACTCTTCTCAAAACCGCGATGCAAATACCCGATCTCACTGGCTCCTGCTACGATCTTTTCACCGTCAAGTGCCACAAGTGTACGGATCGTTCCGTGACTGGCCGGGTGTGAAGGCCCAAGGTTGAGGATCATCAGATTATCCTTTTCCTGATCCAGCCCCCGCGCATCCAACAATGGCTTCATCTCATCCATCATATCCTGGGTCTCGGTACAATATTGCCCTTTGGTGATCTCATAATCTTTGCGAAGCGGATGCCCTGTGAATTCATTATGGTTGAGTATACGCTTAAGCGTCGGGTGCCCCTGAAATGGAATACCATATTGATCCCACACTTCGCGCTCAAGCCAATCTGCCCCCTGATAGATATCTGTAAGAGTAGCAACACCCTCTTCCGAATCAGCTACGGGTACTTTCAGCGCCAGGATCTTTTTGAAATCTGAGTGCCGGAAAATATAGATCAGTTCAAAGCGTGTTGAAGCAGGATGCGGCATTGCGAGATTATCGACCGCAGTGATATCCAGCAGTATGGTATAACCCATCTCCTCTTTGAGATACTGCACCATCTCAACCAATCTATCATGGTCAACCAGGATCATTGGCGTAGTACCCATCATTTTGAGCAGGGAAGCATTTTCAAACTGCTCCAGCAGTGGCTGAAAGCTAATCTGACTACTCATCAAGCCTGCCTTTAAACTCTGTTTTTCGCACTTCAAGTGTCGGCTCTCTCCAGAGTTGTTCCTGTATCTGAATGATCGCATCCAGTATTCCCTCCGGGCGAGGCGGACAGCCGGCGACATAAACATCTACCGGAACAATTTCATCGATCCCCTGCAGCGTCGTATAATTGTCATAGAAACCGCCACTCGACGCACAGGCGCCTACTGCGATCACCCATTTGGGTTCAGGCATCTGATCGTAGATCTGCTTGAGAATAGGTGCCTGTTTGTAGCTGACGGTTCCTGCAACCACAAGCAGATCGGCATGACGTGGCGAAAAACGAAGCACCTCCGCCCCAAAACGGGAGATATCATAACGGCTTGCTGCGGTAGCCATAAACTCAATAGCACAACACGCTGTACCGAAAACAAACGGCCAGAGCGAAGATTGCCTGCCCCAGTTGATCACCGCATCCATTTTGGTCGTGACCACCGCATCACCCAATAGATTACTGCTACTTAGATCCATCGCAAGATTCCTGATTTATAAACATAGATCAAACCGCCAACAAGCAGTCCTACAAAGACAAACATCTCCATGATCCCAAAGAATCCAAGTTCCCGAAGATTAAGTGCCCATGGGAACATAAAAAGTACTTCAACATCAAAGATCAGAAAAATAATACCTGTCAAAAAGAATTTTACATTGAATGCATCGGCAGCGTCTTTATGGGTTAGGCGAACTCCGCCCTCATAAGGCTCATTCTTGCGCACATTGTCACTTTTTGCACCGAGATAGCGTGTCAGATGGAAAACGAGAGGCAGGGCAATGATCAACGCAACGATCATGCCTGAAGCCAAAAGCAAAGAACCGGACATCTGAACTCACCTTATTATTTGAATTTATTTAATATCCAAATTATAACTTTTTTATATTACAAAGCCACAATAATTACACTAATTCCAACTTATTTTGAATATAACTATAGTTAGTAGAATTTTGGGAGATATTTATTTATACAATTATAACGCCATAGCTGATATTTTTTATAAAATGTGATTGATTAAACTATTGATTGGCTATAATTCTGAAGTAAACCAACCTAAAGGATAAAAATGAAATCGTTAAAAGTCTTCCTGGCTTTCCTCTTTGTGCTTGCACTTAACACTTCTCTTTCTGCCAAATCAGCTGTAGAGATCGATCAAGAGACCAATGCAGCTATTGGACAATTCAACAAAGAAGTCAAAGGCTCTGCCGGTTTTCTCAGCTCTGCCAAAGGTATACTTGTCTTTCCAAAAGTGATTAAAGCAGGTATCGGTATCGGCGGAGAGTATGGCGAAGGTGTCCTCAGAGTAAATGGCAAAAGTGTACAGTACTACAGCACAGCATCTGCATCAGTCGGCTTTCAATTTGGTGCACAGCAAAAATCAGTTTTGATCGCTTTCCTGACGGATGAAGCACTTGCTCAATTCAGAAAGAGTGATGGTTGGAAAGTCGGAGTAGATGGTTCTGTAGCTCTTGTCAATGTAGGTGCAGGCAAAGATATCAGTTCTGCGACCATGAACAAGCCGGTTGTCGGTTTTATCTATGGAAGCAAAGGCCTCATGTATAATTTGACACTAGAAGGAAGCAAGTTTACGAAGATCGTACGCTAATTCTTTACTGTGAGAGCTTCTCGGCTCTCATTTTTAATACCAGATATATGCCCAATACATTTAAATTATTTTATCTCATCCTGCCTGTTAACACATGATTCTTCGATAAATTCTTCTCGTGGATTGTGGTTCTTGAGCGTTTGTGAAGGGTTTTCGCCAAAGAGTGCTGTATAGTAGTCTGTAAAGCGGCCCATGTGCATAAATCCCCATTTGAACGCGATCCTGGAGACTGTCTCATGAAGAGGGTCGGCATATTTTAAATCATGATAAGCATGGTTGAGCTTGAGTTGTCTAAAAAAGTGTTTAGGGGTAAAACCAAAGAGCGATCTAAAGATTTTTGGAAGTAGTAATCCTATCGCACTTTTGCGTATGCTCAGCACAGTATACATGCCGGTATCATTGACTATATAATTAAAGGGACGACTATCATCAAAGAAGAATATATCTCCTGTCTGAATTTTAGGCGATCAAAACATGCTTTACCTGCACACTCCTCAACCACTACCACAGAGATACAATCCTGAGCAGAGTAGATATCATGCATAAACCCTCCTGCCCTCTTGGCATGTAAAAGTTGCATTGAATGAAGCTATAAAACCTGATGCTGTCCTGTAAGAGCGTTTTGGCGCAGTTGATAGGTGCAGTGATGTTCCCAATTTTTGGCATTCTCTTCCAACGCCTCATAACCATTGAAGTGTCGGTTGATAAAGTAACCCTCATTGAGTATGAGGGGTTTTGGTTGGTATGTTTTCTTTTTCATTGCATCAATCGCTTAACTCTTTCACCCATTAACATATAAATTCTATCATAAAATCATAATCTTATCTATCCGAAAAACGAACATTTTGTATAGGTTCAACCCTATTATTACCGCATCAAGTAACCAAATCAATTTTTAAAAGAATTTATTTTTGCTAATCACCAAATCCGACCTGGTTAAAAAAATGTCAACAACAACTATGAACTAATATTTAGATATGATTTATTTTTCAAACTACCAGTAGTACTGGCTAGATGGATATACTAAAAGGTAAATATTTGAAAACCTTATTAAAAACAACATTGGCATTGGCATTGACAGGAGCACTTTTTACGGGATGCAGTGTCATAGATGATACGGTAAATGGCTTGGTAGAAGAAGCAATTGCCGGCGGAAGCGACTCTTCTCACAATGATAAACTTAC
>JAYEND010000069.1:0-5771 GCA_034721895.1 Campylobacterota bacterium
TAGGTTTTTAGCAACCCAAAACTTTATTTTAACTCACATTTTTGATATACTCTTAATACTGAAATATCGTAATAGAAGGACACTTCATTAAAGGGGGCGTATGATGCCAAATGAAACAATAGATGAAACAATCGAAGAGTGGATAGAAAAGTTTAAAAATACACCAGGCGTAAAGGCACTAGAGGCCGCGTACAATGTGTTTTCTTTTCTCGACGAAGCCTACGAGATCTGGGAAAAGATTTTCTTCCCTGAACCAAGCGATGTAGATCAGATCTTACAAGCGATAACACAATTAAGGGAAGAGATACGTGATATTGAAACCGATAAATTGCGAGATGCGGTAGACGGACTGCTCGACACCTATCATCATTATATGATTACCCATCATCCAGATTACCCCGTCCAAATTGATATGCAGATAAGTATCGCCAGAGAAGAGCTTGAAACCGTTATCGAAAATTGGGATGCCAGATCTGCCTACCGCGTCGCAGAGGCGTACAACCTGCTGATCCCACTGAGTGCCGTAAATCTTCTACAGGTTGCAGCTCATTCAGAGGAACTCGGACAAGCCCCAGATTGGCCTGCCACGCATAAGGAGATCTTCAATACTTTTGCAAGGGCAATCGAGGTCAATCAGAAGCTGCTTGGTCCGTATGTCTTTGAGGAATTGCCGAATATTCCCTGTTACGCTGCATACTATGGAAAGCTGGGCATGCATTTCGGGATAGGGAGGGGGGGTAGTAATAACTTTACCGAATATCTTCGTATCACAGAGGTCGTGTGGCAAGCCACTGAGTGTCTCAGGGAGAGCACAATTGAAGGTTATCCAGACTTTTGGTTTATAATAAATGGATATGGTAGCTTATGTCTGCATGCATCCACTAGCGACCCTTCTGTGCGTGGTGTATTTCGTATTGGACAAGATCATCAGAATATCCTGTGGAGAGTGGAGTATCTCAGACATGATACGGCGCAGATCATCCACTGGTCAGGAGATTGCCTGACAGTGGATGATAGCTGCCGAGTTCGCATCCGACCTTGCAGGGACAATTATGAAGGTCAATTGTGGAATATAACTAGTTCAACTAGTCGATCAAGTGTAAGATGTATTTCAGACAAATGTGGAGGGGACGGCCTGAACGTTTATTATTATAAAGAATCGGTAGTTTCCACCGGCTATTCTCCAGGGGTGCGTGAGGCACTGGCTTTTCGAGTATCTGATCCGGATGATGCTGAATTGATTCCGGCTGCAGGCGGATTTGCGTTCCAGAACCGCGCACCAAGGAGCAAGCAAAACTTCGATATTTTCGTGCATGAGGGTGACCATATCCAACACTACTGGCGTGGCTGGAAGGATGGCAGATGGCACAAGGGTCAGAGCTTTGGTGCGAATGTTAAATCTGCGCCAGCCGCTTTCCAGAATTTTGCACCAGGGAGCATGCATAATTTGGAGATCTTCGTGCAGGAAGGTGACCATATCCAGCACTATTGGCGTGGCTGGAAGGATAATCAATGGCGCAAGGGTCAAAGTATTGGTGAGAATGTTCGGTCTGCGCCAGCGGCTTTCCAGAATCAAGCATCCGGGAGCAAATATAACTACGAGGTATTTGTGCACGAGGGTGACCATATCCAACACTACTGGCGTGGCTGGAAGGATGGCAGATGGCGCAAAGGTCAGAGTTTTGGTACAAATGTTAAATCTGCGCCAGCCGCTTTCCAGAATTGGTTAGGTAGTAGGTGGAGCGAATATAACTACGAGATATTTGTGCACGAGGGTGACCATATCCAGCACTACTGGCGTGGCTGGTACGATGGCAGATGGGTCAAGGGTAAGAGTTTTGGTACAAATGTTAAGTCTGCGCCAAGTGCTTTCCAGAACTTTGAGGCAGAGTCTCGAAATAGCCACGAAGTTTTTGTGCAGGAAGGTGACCATATCCAGCACTATTACCGCATCTGGCAGCTCGTGACATCCTCAGGCAACAGACCCCCATATTGGGTGCAAGATTGGCGTAAAGGTCAGAGTTTCGGTACGAATGTACAGTCTGCGCCAGCGGCTTTCCAGAATCAAGCATCCGGGAGCAAATATAACTACGAGGTATTTGTGCACGAGGGTGACCATATCCAGCACTACTGGCGTGGCTGGAAGGATGGTAGATGGCATAAGGATCAGAGTCTTGGCTGACGCCAAGTGGGTTCGAACCACACTTGGTAGCGGTTCTGATAGCGCAAGAAGCGGAAAAGTGTCGCGCTTTTAGTCGCGGAGGAAAATGGCGTATAACCAATACAATCAAGCTGACCCCTCTACCCTCCGGTTCAACCAGGTGCTGTGGCTTCGGGGAAGTTTTTGGTTGTTCAAGCTCCCAGACTTCGAGTCGGAGCATCTTATCTATACGTTGTACGTTTCCGCTTCGCACGATAGGACAAAACGTTATGCGTTTAGGCCACGCAAACTTTAACAAAGTTTAAAGGAAGGAGAAGCGATGTCTGCAAAACTCACATTAATACTAAAGAGTCTAGTCTGCCACGTCACCAAGGCCGATGTCGGTTCTGACACCGTCCGTATAAAAGTGAATGGCGAGGATCATTGGGGTAGCTTTGAAATGAATAACGGGCATACTCATCATTTTGTGGGAACCAGCCTTGGCTACTTGCCAGTCTGGGTAACCGAAGGGGAAGAAATAGAAATTAGGCTAAAGGGTGATAAAGTTTGGTATATCGAGCCGAGTGGCGAAAAGACAATAAAAGCTAAAACAGGTGATTATGTGGCCGTCTCTCGTGCTGCTTGGTCCCTTTATTCCCTCTTCTTTTCTATTGAGCGTAATGAAGCACCCGTAAAACTTGAGATAGTTAGGCCGAGTTTAGGACATCCCATGATTTGTAAGCCAGAGGATCTTGACGCTTTCAAGGTAACGCTTGCGACCAGAAGCGTTGTGGGAGACATTGATAAAGCCTTCTTCGCATTGCTGGAAGGAAACATTGTTTTAGAAGATGTAGAAACTGGGGAAAAATGGCCCTGTAAATTGAAAGACGTTAATCTTTGGGATTTAAGAAAACAGATTACCAGTAACCGCGCCCGCTATATGCAGAAGAGAGAGGAGCTAAATGAAAAGCCAGATCGATTCCCACGTAGCAACGCCGCATTTAGGGCAGGCTGCGGCATACTGACCGACTTCGATGTGAAGGTGAAACCGTCAGTTGAGGATATCAGTGAACTGGCGGGTGTGCACGGCTGGCCAAGAATGTTTAATTTGCGTTTGGGAGAAAGTGTTGCCTGTCATTGCATCTTTGTGTCTGAAACCTTGCCAGAAACGGATAAAATCAAGTTTCTCCATGTGACCGATACACATGTTGCGGTGATAAATGACACCATTGCCAAACACATTAGAGAGTATCCAGAGATACATGAGTGCGAAAAGGGTAATATGCTGCGGGACTACCGCAACCCGAATGATCATCTGCGCGCCATTATCCGCTACGCCAATAAGAAAGAAATAGACTTTGTAGTGATAACAGGTGATCTTATCAACTTATGTTCGGATGGCTGGTTTAAGTGGAAGTCACGAGAACAAACAAATTTTCGGAAGTTTCAACAAATAATTACTGGCGCAGATAGCTTAAGTGAACGTTTACGCTGTCCGCTTTTTTTTGTTCCAGGAAACCACGACTTTTATCCTTTTGGTATACCACTTCATTTTGAAATCGATCCTTACTTGCTTGATGATCTCGGATGGAAAGACCCAGTCGAGAGAAATGACGAACTAGTAGCTACAGGTCTCCAATCACATGTTTATACCCTGAAAAAAATGGGTAACTATTATAATACTAAAGCATATGAAAAAAACAAGCTCTCCCCGTCCCCTGTCTATGCTTTTATGGTGAACACATATCCACAGTTTTTCCAATACTTGATGGAAATGTCATATGATGTGAGTTTTACTGCTAACATCGGAAAACATCACTTGGTGCTATTGAACACAGGGCAGGATATAGGGCTCCTCAGCAAGGCAAAAATGGTTGAGAAAGAGACATTTGGAACACACCTGGATTATCTGCAGGGCGGATCTCAATGTATAGGATTCAGCGGTGAGGATAGACGAATCCTCAAGAACGTTATGAAGAAGCAAGATGGACAGACTGGGCTGGTGTTGGTTTTCACCCACGCTCCACTGGTTCATTTGGAGAAGCATCCCGATAAAGATGACAAGTTAGAGATAGTTTTCGAGGACAATCACAAAACAGCAAAACCTCCACCGCCAGTTAATGAAATAACCAAATTCTTGATCAAGCTAGAGCCCGGTGATGTCAATCCTCTATTTCCTGGGTTTGAGTTACAGTTGCGGGGTTATCCTCAAGGTGGAACAAAGTATTTCTATTGTTTTCCTCAAGGTTGGTTCGTTGGAAAACGAGACCAACTGATCGATTTTGCTTGTGCCGACGGAGCTAGTTTCAAAGAAGTGATGCAACTTATAACTGGAACTCATCCCGATATACATCGATACTGCGCAAACGTAGTTGTTTTCTCCGGCCATACTCACCATGTTCATGAATATCGTGCCACTGGTCCCCAGGAACTCGGCCAGGAAGGCCCCTGTATTTATGCCGAAAACTATTCTGGAAGTGAAGAGTGGACTAAACTGCCGGAGGGACACAAGCCTGATCAGTTGCCGCAAAATCAAAGAGACCTTGCAGCTTGGAGATGGATGTATGCACCCCTGCTTCTCATTTCTGGCTCTTTAAAGGGCAAGGAATATCCCGAATTCCGTGAGGTTCATGTGGAAGGAATCGGGCTAAATGCCGGAATACGAACAATGCAGATGCGGCAAATTGATCGGCTGGATCAGAAATCTATGGCTGGGATGCAATATCTATATGCTTCCGAATCTGTTGGCCTGGCACCTTTTCCTAAGTTTGTTGATGTTGAAAATTTCCCTGAACTAAATAGCTTGGATTCCTGCGTACACATTCGTCAGGCTCTTGATCCACTGAAAAAAGGAACTATTGGTTCTGTCAAGAAAGAGGTTCGTGATTATAATGAGCGATATCTAGTCATGTCGAATTTAATGGGCAAGCATTTGTCGGTGTATAGGGCACTTGGAGGTGCAGAAGTCGGTATTGCAGTTAAGGCTGAAAAGCAGCTATTTCAGTACGCGGAATATCTATTTTCATGGGAGAAATTCACGTATCCTGGATGGTACGATGGGTATCCAGGATGGATCCGAGAAAGAAACCAGGACCGGGAGCATATAGATAGAGAAGTTGCGGCTTCTCTGATCGCCCTTTTCTATTCCGGGATGTCAGTAAGGTTGAACAGGTATGGCGTTGATTTTGGATATGCGGCCCGGAACTCACTTGATCTTCAGGGGCATTACGAGTGGGCGCGGAACATGGTCCTCAGTGATAACTTTCAAAGAGTCCAAAAGGAAACAGAGAACCGTGTAAAGCGCTTATTCGAATTTGCTGAGGAGGCCCCTAACCGCTTATTATGTATGTGGTTTGCCAGTGAATCCACCTATCTTGCTAAACTTGGGAGCTATAAAATTACTGAACGTAACCAGATTGATCCGTCAATTCATATGAACTGGGCGCTTTCCTTAACACCAGAAGTGGTGCTTATGGACATGATTGTCAAATATCAACTGCAAGCGGAAAACCAGTTTTTTAAATCAGGCATAGAAGGTCTGAAGCGGTTCTGCAGTGTAAGTGCTGCTCGTTTATCCTCGTGGGGTGCAAACTGTGCAGATGGAGGACAGGGTGATTCGGTTAACCCTGAG
>JAYEND010000070.1:0-5733 GCA_034721895.1 Campylobacterota bacterium
TGCTTTCGCCCATACTCTGTGTTAGATTTTTTTGAATTCGCTTTGGCGAGTCCTTCAAAAATCTGCCTTGATTATGAACGAAATCACTGCATCAAAAATTCAGACTATTTGTCGGGTTGGTAATAATATCAACCGCCTCCCACAAAATGCAGTAATTCTATCTTATCATCCTCTTGAACTACATGGCTTGTCCAGTCATCCTTTTTGACAACCTCCATATTGACTGCCGCAGCCATTACTTTGACTTTGATTCCCAGTTCATTGATCAATGTTGCCAAAGTAATACCTTCAACATATTCACCCGTTTCACCGTTGACAATAACTTTCACTCTTTATCCTTTGTCTGATTTGATTGCTCGCCACAGGGAAACCTGGAATAAGCCGACAGGAGGCTCACTACTCCCAGATTTCGTTTGGCAAAAGCCATTTGACAGGCAGTTGAGCCATTCTCGTTTTTTATATCTACCTCTGCACCATTGTCCACCATAAATTGCACCATTTCAACATTACCGGTATAAGCTGCCTGGTGCAGTGGTGTAATGCCATGGTTGTTCTTTTGATCCATATCGGCACCATGCACGATCAGATAACGGGCGATCTTTACTCTGTTCTGCGCTATAGCATAGTGCAGCGGAGTCAATCCATTTCCATCTTCAACATCTATGTCGACCTTATGCCCAACCAGCAGTTTGACGATTTCCAATTGACGCAGCTTGACAGCCATATGCAGCGGAGTGATCCCTGCCCTGGATTCCGTCTCAAGATCTTTACCAGTATCGATCAGGATCTTTACTTTTGTGGTATTCCCATCATATATTGTCTGATGCAACTCCGTCCAACCATTGGTATCATCAGCCTGCAACAAGACAGTCATCATCAGCAGAAGAATGATTTTTTTCACTCCATACCTCTTTTCCAAATCTGAGTTTGGTTTTTTTGATTCTATATATACACTATTTAATCCAGAATGTCAATCCGTTATTTCCAAAAGAATGAATGCTAGCAGACCTCAAAGAGGTATTCCAGTATTTCCTCATGCTCCATAAAAGATTTGAACCCTTTACGATAAGCCTTCCGTTCCTTCTCTTCCATCCCTTTGATCACTTTTTGCACTCTTTTGAGTGCTTTTTGGGTCTCTTTCTGCTGCAGCTCTGTTTCTTTGGCCAGCAGTGCCAGATCGAAACGCTGAATCTGGCAATCGTGATAGTTACCCAATATCGTCTGCATCTTTTTGATCATTTTGATCACTTTCTGATATTTTGAACGGTCAATCAGAGGCTCCATGGCTTCAATCAAATAACGTAATTTTTTGAACTGTATACGAAGTTTGTGATAAGCTTTATCATCCGTATCCGGCCCAATCTTCCTTCCCTCTTTGGTAATTCTTTTCAAACGCTTGTTCAAAACCCGCATTGCACTGAGAACGATCGGCTGCGAAGCCTCACTCCTGAAGACATTATCATCCCTCTGTATCTTTTCAAATGCCGAAATTTCATCCTGTAATCTGTCACTATCAGCCAGGACTGCAACCTTCTCCCTCAAATTATCTCTTCTGTATATCAGAAAGGCTTTTACCGGATCCAGTCCCTTTTTCATCTTCCTGGGCAATAATGCACGGTAAACACTCATAGTCTCCAGTGTCACATCCACATCCCGCTTTGCACCGGTCTCTTTCATTAGCCTCGACAGAATCTCCTGATGCCCATCGAGCCAGCTTGTCTCAAAATAATTATCAAACTCTCCCAACAGAGCTCTAAGCCGTCTCATAGCGATACGAAACTGGTGCAGAATTTCGGGATCCTCATCACCTCGGCATAAAGCTTCCCTATTCTCTTTTAGCTGATGTATAAATCCATGAATCACTGTTCGTAAAGCACATGACGTGCTTTCAAATGGCTCGATTGCAGGAGCGTCACCCTTTGGTTTCAAGGTAACGGCTCGCTCTACACTTCTGAGCAGCCTATCCAAATCCGTATCAAGAGATGGGATTGTCTCCAAATGACTCAGCGAAGCATTATTGAAACGCTTATCCTCTGTTACTTCGGCAATAACCAACCTCTCAAAAATCTTTGGGAGAATAAATTCATGTGCCTGAGCTTCATCACTGAATTCGATCTCAAGATAGCAGAGTCCCTTCAGGGATTTCTTGAACCGATCAAGTTCATAGGTCATTGATCCATATTCAAAAACAAACCGCTCCTTCTCGATCAATCTTCCGATATGCCCATCAAGATGCTCAAGGAATTCCTCCCCCGAAACTTGAGACTCATGCTCTTCCCTGACCATTCCTTCTCCGCTCTTGATCGTCTTGAAAAAAAGTGAATCTTTTCTGCGATAGCGAACATACTGGCCATTCACCGGAGCAAGATAGTATTGCTGAATAACATATTTATGATAGTCTATTTCATGAGATTTGAGAAAACGTTTAGGAGCACAAGGCTGTAAAAGAAATTTTTTTTCTATCTCAACTTCTGTCATTTTCATCTCCTTTATATTGTCTATTCTAACACTATTATCTGTCTCGTTTCCTGAGATGCAGCATTTTGAACTTGTCACCCATCATAGTAGGTGCGATCAGGGTCTTGACCTTGTCAACCTCACGGAGATATTTCTCCTGAGTCGTCTGTCTTGCAAAGCTCTCCAGCATGTCAATCAGTCCGAAACGCACCAATGCTCTCGCCTGTGTCTCATACCCTACCGTCTCAAACCCTGCTGCTTCAAAAGCATCTATTACATGCTCGAAATTGACATCATAAGTGATATCACTTTTCCTGAATTCTTCGGCGAGTGTAACCTCTTCATCAAATAAAGGAAAGGTTTCATGCTTTCTATAAAGACGGATCGAAAAATCGTTTCGGACATACTTTTCACCATAATCAAAGGAGACAAAATCACAGTTTTTGATCCCTCGCGCCATCTCTTCAGCGAAAGCTTCATAACCGACGGCAACTTCCCCTTTGACCTGTCTGTACTTTTTAATATTATTTAATAACAACTCGGGGGCTCTCTCCCAGCTTATCTGATCCTCTTCCAATACGGCGATCTCGCCATCTTTGACCAGTTCACAAGGAAAAGCATCAAATATCTCATTGGCAACGACAAAAGCATACTCAGCATGAACTGCTTCGAGTGAATCATAATGCGCCACCGTGACTTCACCTCCAAAGCGTTCTGACAAATAAGCTTTCTGGGCTTCCTGTACCTGTGGTTGACGCTCAATAATCGCAAAACGCATACTCTCCATCAGTGTGGAATCACAGGTATAAAGCCATTGGATCATATCTCCGATCAGATAACCCTGATGCGCACCGATTTCCACCAGGAATGCATTCCTGGGGATATTGCCTTCCTCTATCTGCTGCCAGAGGTAATTGGCAATGCTGGCTCCGAAAAAGGGGGAAGCGCTCACCGCCGTATAAAAATCCCCTGCTTTACCTATAGCTTTGAAGTTTTTGTAGTATCCCTCCTCTCCATAAAGCCATTCATTCATATACCCGCTAAAGTACATCATTGACCTTTACATAGAGCGAAAGAAGCTGAATCTGCTTGTCAATCTTGTGGATTTTCTGGTCGAGTTGTTTGATCTTCAGAGAGTTGTGGATCAACTGGGTATCATACGATGTCTTCTCCCCTGCCTGCTCCAGATTTTTCGTCACGACATAGAGCCGTCGATAGAGTTTCTCATCTTTATGATCCAAAGCAATCTTTTTATTGATGATACGCAGTGTGTTGAGGATCATTTGATACTCAAGATCGACACTTTTTTTCCTATCGATGACACGTGTCGCTGCCTCCATATAGGCAACTTTACTTGATTCTACATCGCTGAAAGTATTGATACTGATCGGTATACTGACTGTCACACTGTAATTGGTATAATTATCGTTAAGATTGGGGTTGACAAAAAGCGGATTGAGGTCTCCGTCGATATACTGTCCCTGCACGGAAACCTCAGGAAGATACTGTGACCAGGTCATTTTTGATAGATAGTGCTTCTCTTCGGCATGCAGTTTTTCGCTGATCAGCTCCAGATTCTGGTTTCGGTATTGCTCTTCGCCCAGCATCTTCAGTCGAGGGGGCTTGAGCCGATCCGGATTTTTATTGCTCAGGAGTGCAAAATCATTTTTGAGTTTCTCCAGTTCGATCTCTGTGACAAGAAACTCTGTTTCATTGGTGTTTCTTTTGATGATCGCCTGATCGAGAAAACTGCTGTCAAGTATCCCAGCTTCATAGCTGTCACTCTTGAACCTGATATCGATCTCATCATTTTTGATCAGGAGCTTCAACTTCTCCTGCTGGAGGCGCAGCTTTTTAATATTATATAATATTCTAACCGCAGAGCCGATCATTTCCCTCTTTCTGAGTTGGATCTCTGCCGCACTCGCACCCCTCAATGCATCGGAATATTTCATCGAATAAAGAATGCCGCCCGACTTAAAGATAGGCTGATCGATCAAAATACTGAAGTTGCTGGTTTCTATCGATTGATTTTTAAATTGAGTCGTATAGTTCTTTCTGTATTGCAATCTTAGCGGATTGACCCAACTCTTTTTGAGTTTGTCACCCTCCAGCTCATTACGCTCTTCCTGATATTTGAAAATATCACGCTTTTCCGGGGAAAGTATCTCCGCGAGCTCATCAGCCTGAAGGAGGGATACTCCTGCAAGCAGTCCCAAAATACTAGAGAGAGTTAAGAGCTTTTTCAAATCGATTGAACCCTTCATCGATCTCATCCTTTTTTATGGTTAGACTTGGCAGGAACCGGACCGTATTTCTTCCTGCTTTGAGTATGATCACACCCTCTTCCATACTTCGCTTTAAAATCACAGACACCATCTCAGAATCTTTGGCCCGCAGCCCGCGCATCAATCCCAGACCCACCTCTTTTTCAAAGAGATCCGCATGCTTTTCGACGACTCCCTGCAGCTTCTCTTCAAAGTAGATCATCGTCTCATGCAATTGACCCGTCTCATACAGTTGGCTCAAAATATCCAGCACAGCATTCCCCGCGGCGGTGCTTAGATAATTCCCGCCAAAAGTACTGCCGTGATCTCCCGGCGCAAAGATATCCTTGTGCCGTGTCATCGTCGCACCAATCGGTACACCGCCGCCCAACCCTTTGGCAAGGGTGACGATATCCGGTTCGATCTCATAGAGATTGGAAGCGAGGAACTCCCCCGTCCGATAGACACCGGTTTGCACCTCATCCACTATGAGGAGGATATTTTTCTCTTTGAGGTGTGCTGCCAGTTTCTGAATCTCCTCTTTTGGGAAGGGTTCTACTCCACCTTCACCCTGTACCAGCTCGATCAGAACAGCGACCGTTTCATCATCGATCGCACCATACACATCCGCTATCGATTTCTCATAGCTGAATCCTGCCGGATAGGGAGAGAAGTGCGGCGTATGAAAACTCTTCTGTCCCGTTGCCTTAACCGTAGTGATCGTCCGTCCGTGAAAAGAGTGTTCCAGAGTGATCACTTTATAACGTTTTGTTTCAAACTGTGTCTCTCCATACTTGCGCGCTATTTTAATAGCAGCTTCATTGGCCTCTGCCCCGGAATTCCCGAAAAATACCCGCATATCATAACCGCTCAACTCAACGATCTTCTCTGCCAGTTTGGCCTGAGGTTCTATGACCTGAAGATTGGAGATATGAATAATTCTCCTAACCTGCTCACAGATCGCCTCTGTCAATTTCGGGTTGCCATGTCCGACACTGTTCACTGCAAT
>JAYEND010000071.1:0-19591 GCA_034721895.1 Campylobacterota bacterium
CTATCGGTTTGCGCTATCTTTTTAATCACTAAAGGAGTACATGATTGTTACATCTTCAACCTCCGTGTTCTAACGCTACCCTTCGATACTCTATCTGCCTATCCCTCCGATTGAAGATTTTTGCTGACCCCTCGTGCTCCTAATCCAAGCATCATCAAAGTCAAGCCGCTGAAAAACAATTTAAGCCCGAGGAGAATTCCAATAGCCCAAGCTCCTGACAGCGGGTACTGACTGAAGATCATAATACCAAGCAAGACCGAAACAATACCGCTGAAGAGTGCCCAGCCCCACCCCTTGTCCGGCTTGATTTGAAAAGACATCACAGTTTCGAAAATCCCTGAACTGATCAGGTATGCTGCCAATAGAATCGTCAGTGAACCTAGGGCAGCATTGGGATTCATCACCATGTAGACACCAACGATGACGGTCAAGGCACCAAGAATCGTGGTGAATAATGACAAACCGGTTTTGAGTGCAAACACAAATTGACCGATACCACCGATGATCAGTATAACACCAATCACTATCGCTATAGAAAGACCTGCGACAAAAGGCGTACCCATCGCCAACAAGCCCATCAATAGGACAATAATACCTGTGGCTATCACCAGTCCCGACTTCTCTTTTATTTTTTCCTGCAATTGTGTTTTGATGTTTTGAATTTCCTGCGACATAATATTTCTCCTTATTTATATTTAATATTCTATTGTAGCTTGTTTATTATAAAATGCCTCTCCTACCAGAGAGACACGTTCACTTTCAGATATTGAACTAAAGCTGCGAATCAATAGGCAGCCATTTGAGTATGCCTACGGCTCCTTTCTGCAAAGTCGACGCATAAGGTTCCTTTGTCATGACAACATCAGGCCCCCCTCTTCCACCTACCCATTTGAGGTTTTGATTTCCGCCCGGACGCTCGAACTCAACTTTGAATGCCACTTTGTCGACATTCTCTTCGAAGTTTTTCGCTGAAGCACCTGCTACTTTCGGATCTTTGAAAAGCAGACCGATCTCATTATTGATATAGAGAGATCGCATATCAAAATTGAAAGAACCGACAAACATATACTCACCATCAAACACCATCGACTTGGCATGCAGGCTGGACTTTTTGAGTCCCGGCAGCCAGGTAAACTGCTTGCCCTGACTCTCCATGAGGGTTTCATCGAGTTCATACAGTTCTACACCGCAACGCAACAATGGCCGCCTGTACTTCGCATAACCTGCATGTACGGCCGATACATCATTGGATGCAAGTGAATTGGTGAGGATGCGCACCTTGACACCGTTTTTACTGAGTTGGCACAGTTCATCAGCGAACTCTTTACCCGGGACAAAGTAGGGAGAACTGATATCCACAGTTTTTTTCGCACCAAGCATATAAGGTGCAAGTTGTGTGATCAGGAGTTTGTCTTTGTCTTTTTTGCCCGTTTTAATTTTTTCGGGTGAGTCATAAATGACTTTTGCTTCCGATGCCCAGCTATAACTTACTGTGCCGGCACGAATATCATGAGCGAGACTCGAATTTTTCAGCGCTTTCACATAGGGGGAGTTGATATTGTTCTTATGGAATTCTCTTGTTTTTGCCCTGAGGTTATTGAGTTCTTTGCCTGTTCCCTGTCGTATCAAGATATTGACCGGGTTGGCATGTTCACTGTTCCAGTATTCGTCAAACTCCCGTGATACTTTATTTACTGAAGGACCGGCAGCAAGCACATCGATATCATTGAATGCCAGTTCGGGGTCTGCATTAAAATACTCATCACCGATATTTCGGCCTCCTACAATGGTAGCCTGATTATCAATTGTGAGGGATTTTGCATGCATGCGGTAGTTGATCTCTTTAAATCGAAAAACAGACTGAACCAGCCGAATACCATGTCTTTTCCATGGATTCCACAACCGTACCTCGATATTGGGGTGGACATCCAGACTCACCCAGAGATCTTCATTTTTATTACCATAGATATCATCGATCAGCATGCGTACACGCACGCCCCGGTCAGCAGCTTTGAGCAATTCATTGGTCATGAGGGTGCCAACAGTATCGAGATGATACATATAATACTGCAAGTCGATACTTTTCTCAGCTTTATTAATCAATACTACTCTGCCCACAAAGGCATTGCGGCCGTCAGCAAGAAGGTGAACCCCTGTTTTCCCGGGGTTTGCCTTCAGGCCAGGGGCGAGTTTGCGTCCCATGAAGGTATTGCGGCCATCAGTAATCGCATGGGTTACGGAACGAGTCCTGGTGTTCTCAGGGAGAGGCGCTCGCCCTTTGGAAAGGTGGGCAGAACTCTTCTGCTTTGGAGGAACAGGTGCAGGTGTAGTTTGGCTACAGGCAGAAAAGAGAAGAAGTATGATACCTAATACCAATGCACTGAAAAAATGAGATGACCTTCTCCTTTGATGCATCCTTTCTGCTCCTTGCAAGATTGATGGATTATTATAGTTAAATAAAGAAAAAAACTCCTTTGCTTTACTTGATGTTGTCACCACGCCTTTCTGAAATAACGGTTTGAACTTTGGGATAAACAGCGATAAACTCGTTTTGGTTTATTAGCCAAATAAACTATGCTATAATCAGAAACTGTAGTGCTAAGGAGATAAATGAAAAAAATAATAGTGCTATTAATTGCTATTCATACTATATTATTAGCCAATACACCTAATGAACGTGATATTTTGGCTTCCAGTCCTATGGACACTCAAAAACCTACTAATGGAAAAGGTGTTTTTCCTTCAACTTATGAAAAAGCCTTTGAATGGTTTAAATCAGCAGAACTGGGAAACGATGCTGCACAATACGAGATATCTCAAATGTATAGACATGGTGAATATGTTAAAGAAAACCGCAAAAAGTCATTTGAGTGGCTATTGAAGTCAGCCAAGCAAGGTAATGACGATGCAACTTATAGCTTAGGCTTAATGTATAAAAATGGCGAAGGTATACAGCAGGATTATGAACAAGCGTTTAAGTGGTTTATGGAATCAGCTGCAGAAGGCAATAAGTATGCTCAAATGGAAATAGGTGATATGTATTATTTCGGTCAAGGGGCGACTAAAAATTATAAAAAAGCATTTGAGTGGTCAATGAAGTCAGCTCAACAAGGTAATGCTCGTGCCCAACATGCTATCGGAGGGATGTACTTTTATGGTCGTGGGGTAAAAAAGGATTATAAAAAAGCATTTGAGTGGTTTATGAAGTCAGCTAGAAATGATTATGTTGATGTTCAACCCATAATAGGTTATATGTACGACAATGATTATGGGGTAAAAAAGGATTATAAAAAAGCATTTGAGTGGTTTATGAAGTCAGCTAGAAATGGTTTATCGGTGGGACAATATAATGTAGGCATAATGTATGCAAATGGACGAGGTGTAAAAAAGAATTATATAAGCGCGCATGCCTGGTATAACCTTGCTTCATCCAATGGATATGATGCTTCTGAAGCTATTGGAAAAATAGAGCCTAAAATGACTAAAGATCAAATAGCTATAGCACAAGAATATAATCCACTTGAGGGTCAAAAGAGATCTAAAGTACAAGACTCTACAGGTACTGGTTTCTTTGTTTCCAAGTCTAAGGTACTAACGAATCATCATGTAATCAGCAGCTGTAAAGATATTGAACTCATCAGGAAGGAGTATACTTCTATTGCCAAAGTAATCGCTAAAGATGCCAATAACGATCTGGCTATACTTGAGGCTGATACAGCAAATAGTAACTCATTGAAATTCGGAACCGGTAAAGGTGTCCGAATAGGTAATGAAATAGTAGTTTTAGGCTACCCTCTCGGTGATGTTTTAGGTACTGGCATAAAACTGACTACCGGCAGTATCAGCTCATTAACCGGCTTGGCTGATGATACTAGCAGATTACAGATGAGTGCCCCGGTTCAACCAGGCAATAGTGGTGGACCTATGCTTGATACAAGTGGCAATATCGTTGGTGTTGTTTACGCCAGAGTTGAGAAAAGTATTTCCGGTAGATTAACCCAAACTGCCAATCTGGCCATTAAAGCCAATGTTGCTCAAAAGTTTTTAGATAGTTACAATGTCGATTATGCGGTAGAGCCATCACATGATGTTAAAGATTTGGCTGATATTGAAGATGAAGCAAGAGAAAGTATTGCCAAAGTCATATGTCATCACTAGGAAGAAATACACTATTGAGATATATCACTAAATACAAAAGTAAGAAAATAAGGGGAATGAAGTGGCGCGGCGGACGAGACTCGAACTCGCGACCCCCTGCGTGACAGGCAGGTATTCTAACCAACTGAACTACCGCCGCACCGAAAACCAACCGAATGGCTGAAATATTATGGTGGTCGCTACAAGACTCGAACTTGTGACATCTACCTTGTAAGGGTAGCGCTCTACCAACTGAGCTAAGCGACCGATCAAGTAAAAAATTTGGCGACCCTTAGAGGATTTGAACCTCTGTGTCTACGTTGAAAACGTAGCATCCTTGGCCACTAGATGAAAGGGTCATCTAGTCCAAACAGTCATTATTACTTGATGGTGGTGACCCGTCTAGGATTCGAACCTAGGGCCCATTCCTTAAAAGGGAATTGCTCTACCAACTGAGCTAACGGGTCACATACTTTAAAGCAGTATTCGCTTTAAGTGGGCAGAATTATAGCGGAGAAATTTTTCTTTGTCAAGAGTTTTTAAAAAAAAATCAAAAATCCTTTCTTTTTATAAGAGATTGGGCTAATTTTTCGATCGAAAATGTAGTTGATTGCTTCTGGACACTCTCCCTGTCACCTTTGAAAAGGCAATGAAATATCTCTTTGCCCTGAGGGGTAAGGATACCTATATAGACTGTTCCTACAGGTTTGAGTTCTGTTCCTCCTGTAGGTCCTGCAATGCCCGAAATGGCTATAGCATAGTTACTTTTTGCCATTTCGCAGATGCCATCAAGCATTTCGGAGACGCACTCTTCACTTACGGCACCAAACTCATCGAGTACACTGTCACTGACACCCAGCCATAGGTGCTTGATCTCGTTGGAGTAGGTGACACATGATCCGCTGAAGACATCTGAAGCACCGGATATGGCTGTAAATTCGGACACGATACGTCCCCCTGTACAACTTTCCGCAAAAGAGATCGTCTCTCTGTTTTCCCTGAGCCTGTCGATGATCATTTGTACTTTTTGATTTACCATAAGTATCTCCTATTATTAGAGGCATCCTAATTGTCTATTGTAGCAAATATAACGAAAATATAATAGAATTTTGGATATAATCCACACTATTTCAATACAATATACAATGATACAAGGGCCTGACATAATGGATTTCAAAGAGACGTTGCTACTTCCAAAAACCGATTTCCCGATGAGAGGAAATCTTCCCCAGAATGAACCAAAACGCTACAAAAAGTGGTTTGATGAGGGTATCTATGATGAGATGAAAACAAAGAGAAAAGGCGCAGAGCTTTTTACACTGCATGATGGCCCTCCCTATGCCAACGGTGATATTCATATCGGTCACGCACTCAATAAAATCCTCAAAGATATTATTTTAAAGTACAACTATTTCCAGGGCAAAGCGGTACGTATGACACCGGGTTGGGACTGTCATGGATTGCCGATCGAGCAAAAAGTTGAAGAGAAACTGGGAAAAAGCAAAAAAGAAGCGATGCCGACAGCGCAGTTCAGAGAATTGTGCCGTCAGCATGCAGCAAAATTTGTGGAGATCCAAAAAGAGGGTTTTAAAGATCTGGGAGTGATCGCAGATTGGGAGAATCCTTATGTGACGATGGACTTTCAGTTTGAAGCCAATATTTACCGGACACTGTGCGAAGTAGCGAAAAAGGGACTTTTGGTAGAGCGCCACAAGCCTATCTTTTGGTCCTGGGCAGCAAGGACGGCACTGGCGGATGCAGAGGTAGAGTATGAGGATAAAGAGGATTATTCGATCTATGTAGCATTTGAACTCTCAGACAAAGCCAAAGAAGAACTTGACCTTCATGGCAAAGCAGCCGTAGTGATCTGGACGACGACACCATGGACACTGCCGTCAAACACGGGCATCTCTCTCAGCCCTGAAGAGATGTATGTGTTGAGTGAAGATGGCTATATCGTTGCAGAGAGTCGCTATGATGCCTTGGTTGAAGAGGGTATAATCGGTGCGCACTCAGGGCGGAAAATAGCAGCGACAGAGTTGGAAAACAAGCTCGCGATCAATCCGCTCAATGGCCGAAGTTCCCGTCTTGTATTGGGTGAACATGTTTTGCTTGACGGCGGTACGGGAGCCGTTCATACAGCACCGGGTCATGGTGAAGATGACTACCGTATAGGACTGCAGTATGGTCTTGAAGTACTGATGCCGGTCGATGAGAGAGGCTGTTTTGATGAGAGTGTGGCAGGGCACAACCTTTTGCCAAATCCTGAAGAATTTGTAGGAATGCATATCTTTAAAGTCAATGAGCCTATCCTGGAGCTTCTGGGCGATAGTTTGCTCAAAGTCAGCAAGTTCGTTCACTCTTATCCGCATTGCTGGAGAACCAAAAAACCTTTGATCTATAGAGCAACCAATCAGTGGTTTATCTCTATCGATGATAGGCCGGAGGGTTCTGACAAAAGTTTGAGAGAAATAGCTCTTGATGCAATAGAAGGTGTTGACTTTTACCCCGAGAGTTCCAAAAACCGACTTAAACCGATGATCGAAGGAAGGCCGGACTGGTGTATTTCCCGTCAGCGTTCCTGGGGTGTCCCCATTGCATTCTTCAGGGTCAAAAGTACCAAAGCGGTCATCTTTGATGAGAAAGTACTGAACTTTGTGGCGATGATATTTGACCAGTTCGGTGCCGATGCCTGGTATGATATGTCTATAGAGCAGCTTCTCTACCCCGGTTCAGGGTATAAACCCGAAGAGCTGGAGAAGATCGATGATATTCTTGATGTATGGTTTGACAGCGGTTCTACCTGGAACTCTGTGATCAAGAGCCGCAACTATGACGCGGGTAATTATCCGGCATCACTCTATATCGAAGGGAGTGATCAGCATCGAGGCTGGTTCCAGTCCTCACTGCTTCTCAGCTCCGCTATCAATCAGATTTCACCTTATGAAACACTCATTACCCACGGCTTTACTGTCGACGAGAAGGGCGAAAAGATGAGCAAATCCAAGGGGAATGTCGTCGCCCCTGATAAGGTCATCAAGCAGTATGGCTCTGAGATACTCAGGCTATGGGTCGCATTGAGTGATTATCAGAGTGACTTGAAGATCTCTGATGGGATTTTGAAGCAGACGGCGGAACAGTACAGAAAGATAAGAAACACCTTTAGGTTCCTGCTCGCCAATGTCGATGATCTGGATGCGATCGTTGCACCTGACACCTATGGCGAACTGGATCGCTGGATCCTGAAGAAAGCGGCAAATGTATTTGCCTCCGTAAAAGAGAGCTTTGATCAGAATGATTTCCTGCGGGGATTTGCGACACTCAATCACTTCCTGACCAATGAACTCTCCGGCATCTATATGGATATCTGCAAAGACAGACTCTATTGTGACGCGAAAGAGAGTCAGAGCAGAAGGGCGGCACAGTCGGCAATGGCACTGATCTCCAAAAGCATGCTGGGATTGATAGCGCCTGTCCTGACCTACACTGCCGATGAGATCCTGGATCATGCTCCTGTGATATTCAAAGGGGAAATGGAGAGTATCTTTGATCTGGTTTATGAAGAACTGCCTGAGGTGACAGGAGGGTTTGATGATACTTCCCTGATCGCTGCGAGAGAAGCCTTTTATGAAGAGGTGGATAAACTCAAAAAAGAGAAAGTGATCAAAGCTACTTTGGAGCTTGAGATCGCTGGAGAAGAGATAGACTTTGAGATCAATGAGAGCAAAGACCTGGAAGACTGGTTCGTTGTCTCCGCCGTCAAATCTTCATCAGAAGGGGAACAGCTGGCAAGTTTCGAAGCCGATGGCAAAACCTTTACCGTGCACAGGGCGACGGCGCATAAGTGTCCAAGATGCTGGAGATTTACCTCTGTAGCAGAAGATCAGCTTTGTGAGCGCTGCAATAAGTTAGTAGCTACTCAGAAGGATAGCAATGTTTGATCTTTCCCAACCGGCAGGAATGAGCGTGATCATCGGATCGATCATTGTGATCTTCGGTCTGGTCGGTATTGGATTGCTGGTAGTTCAGTATTATAAAAAGAAGCAAAATAGTTAAGGAGAGAGTTTGATCACATTAAAAGAGGCATTGACCAAGAGCAAAGAAGAGTTGGCGGAGCTCAGGGCCGAACTGGAACAGAAGGCCAGAGAGAGCGAACTGAATGCCTATATCGGATATGAGAACTCAGGCGAGGGTGTGCCGATCCTGATCAAAGACAATATCCAGGTGAATGGCTGGAGTGTTACAAGCGGTTCAAAGATCCTGCAGGGATATATCGCGCCCTATGATGCCACTGCGATCACGAACCTCAAAGCAAACGGAATGATGGCTTTCGGAAGATCCAATATGGATGAGTTTGCGATGGGTTCTACGACGGAGAGCAGTTTCTACGGCCCCACGCTCAATCCAAGCAATACCGACTGTGTACCCGGCGGGTCATCAGGCGGCTCTGCAGCTGCGGTAGCCGGCGGCCTTGCGATCGCCGCGCTGGGTTCTGATACGGGCGGATCGATCCGCCAGCCGGCTGCCTACTGCGGCTGTGTCGGATTTAAACCGACCTATGGACGCGTGAGCCGTTTTGGACTGGCTGCCTATGCTTCCTCTCTCGATCAGATCGGACCCATTACCCAGAATGTCGAAGATGCCGCTATCCTTTATGATGCGATTGCCGGGCACGACCCAAAAGACTCGACCAGTGCTGACTACGAGTGTGTCAGTATCGCTGAAAACCTGGATGCTTCCAGAAAATTGACTATCGCCGTGATCGATAACTATATCTCTGAAGCCAGTGAAGAGATCCAGGCTGCCTATGCGGAAACAGTCAAGGCACTGGAGGAGGCAGGCCATACGATCGTTCATAGAGAAATGTCCAATACCAAATATGATATTGCGACCTACTATATTGTGGCGACTGCCGAAGCGGCAACCAACCTTGCACGTTTTGACGGTGTACGTTATGGGCGACGGGCAGAATCCAATAATCTTTCCGAACTCTATTACAACACACGCAGTGAAGGTTTCGGCGATGAAGTCAAACGAAGAATCCTACTGGGGAACTTCGTCCTCTCTTCAGGCTACTATGATGCGTATTACCTCAAGGCACAAAAGGTCAGACACTTGATCCGGGATGAGTTTACAGAGATCTTTGATGATGTTGACCTGATCCTCTCTCCTGTGGCACCGAGTGTTGCACCGGAGATCGGAAGTATTCATGACCCGCTGGAGATGTACAAGAGTGATATGTACACTATCGCGATCAATCTTGCCGGTTTGCCTGCGCTGAGTCTTCCGGTCGGGAAAGACCAAAACGGTATGCCGATCGGATTACAGCTGATCGGAAAAGCGTTTGATGAACAGACAGTGTTTGATGGCTCTCTCAGCCTTGAGCAAGCAGTGAATTACAGTAAATAAAGGAAACCCGTGAGAATTAAAAAAAGAGCTTTGACCTTTGAAGATGTATTGCTGGTGCCTCAGCACTCTATTGTTTTGCCCAAGGAGGTGAGCACCAGGACACAATTGACCAAAAGAGTAGGACTCAATATCCCGATCGTCTCTGCCGCGATGGATACAGTGACTGAATACAAGGCGGCCATTGCGATGGCAAGACTGGGCGGAATCGGTATTATCCATAAAAATATGGACGCAGCCACACAGGCAATGCAGGTTAAAAAAGTCAAAAAATCAGAAAGCGGCATTATCATCGATCCTATTTTCATCGGTCCCAATGCAACGATCGCGGAGGCAGACGCACTGATGAGTGAATACCGTATCTCCGGTGTTCCGGTTGTTGAAGCGGATAAAAAACTGATCGGGATCATTACCAACAGAGATATGCGTTTTATTACCGATATGAGTCAGTTGGTTTCTGATGTAATGACCAAAGCACCTCTTGTAACTGCCAAAGCGGGCATGACACTGGATGAGGCAGCCAAAGTGCTTCAGAAGTATAAGATTGAAAAGCTTCCGATTGTGGATGATGAAGGAATCCTCTCAGGATTGATAACGATCAAAGATATTGAGAAAAGAGTGCAATTCCCCAATTCTAACAAAGATGAGTTTGGAAGACTGCGCGTCGGTGGAGCGATCGGTGCAGGGCAGCTCGACAGAGCAAAGGCACTGGTAGAAGCCGGTGTCGATGTGATCGTCCTGGACTCTGCGCATGGACATTCCCAGGGGATTATTGATACACTCAGGATGATTAAGAAAGAGCTGGATGTTGACGTGATCGCAGGTAATATTGCAACGGGGCCTGGTGCTCAGGATCTGATCGATGCCGGAGCAGATGCCGTCAAAGTGGGGATCGGACCGGGATCGATCTGTACGACACGTATTGTAGCCGGTGTAGGTGTGCCTCAGATCTCTGCTATCGATGAAGTGGCAGAGGTAGCGAACAAAGCAGGGGTACCGGTCGTTGCAGACGGCGGGATCAAATACTCCGGTGATATAGCCAAGGCAATCGCTGTGGGCGCAAGTTCGGTAATGCTTGGTTCTGCTTTGGCAGGTACTTATGAGGCACCAGGTGAAATGATCATGTTCAACGGAAGACAGTTCAAGAGTTACCGGGGCATGGGAAGTATCGGAGCGATGTCCAAGGGAAGTACCGACCGCTATTTCCAGGAGGGGACAGCTGCTGACAAGCTGGTTCCTGAAGGGATCGAGGGGCGTGTTCCCTATCGCGGAAAGATCGCCGATGTGATCCATCAGATGATCGGCGGACTGCGAAGCTCTATGGGGTACTGTGGTTCGGAGTCAGTCCCGGTATTCTGGGAAAAGGCAGAATTTGTCGAGATCACTTCAGCAGGGCTCAAAGAGAGTCATGTGCATGATGTGACGATCACGAAAGAGTCACCAAACTACCATTCATAAAGAAGGGGGAGAAAATAATGAAGCATTTTCTGTGGGTTTTAGTATTGTTGATATTGGCTGGATGCGGCAAAGATAGAATAGCCGATATCGCCACACCTGAACAGATAGAAGACAAAGATATCTTGTTGATCTTCCCTTCTATCCCCGAGCAGTTTTGCTATGCTGACCGTATGACTGTGATATTGAATGGCTTTGCCAGTGATATTAATGGGACAGATGCGCAGGTTCTTTCGGTCCCGGAAAATCTTGATTGCTACGATTATGATTTTAGTAATTGTACAGCCAGTGAATTTGAGACAGAAACTCATAAGCAAGTTAAAATAACAGAGTGTATATCTGATGATAATTTAAAAATCTGCCTCTTTTTCGCGGGCGAAGAGTATAAAGACGTAGAGGGTGAAACGTTTGACGAGACCTGTATAATGGGTGTAGATAGACAATAGTGATTTAATCAAGAGGGAGAGAAGATGAAAGACCAGACTTTAGCGATACATGCCGGATATGAAAAGGATGCCCAGGGGACAATGGCAGTACCGATCTATCAATCGACAGCCTATGAATTCAGAGATGCAGAACATGCGGCCGATCTCTTTGCCCTGAAAGAGCTGGGGAATATTTATACGAGGTTGATGAACCCAACCACAGATGTCTTTGAAAAGCGCTTTGCAGCCCTGGAGGGCGGAGCAGCGGCTCTTGGTACAGCCAGTGGTATGGCTGCGATCTTTTATGCCATTGCCAATGTTGCCGAATCAGGAGACAATATCATCGTTGCCAAGCAGGTGTATGGCGGGACAACGACATTGACCGGGCATACGATCAAGCGATTTGGTATTGAAACGCGATATTTTAATGTCAATAACCCTTCCGAACTGGAGGAGCTGATCGATGAGAAGAGCAAGCTGATCCTTTTTGAGAGTATTACCAACCCCAGCATCGATGTGCCCGATTTTGAAGCGATCGTTGCCATTGCTGATAAGCACGGTGTGCTTACCTGTGTGGACAATACGGTTGCGACGCCTGTTCTCTGTAAGCCATTTTCGCTTGGCTGTGATATCGTCGTGCACTCTGCGAGCAAATATACGACAGGTCAGGGGTTGGCCATCGGCGGGATCATTATCGAGCGTGAGAATCTGACTGAGAAGATCAAGGGCAATGCTCGTTATGATCACTTTAATGAACCGGATGAGAGTTATCACGGATTGGTTTATTCTGATCTTCCGCTGCCACTCTTTACCCTGAGGGCGAGACTGGCACTGCTGCGCGATCTGGGCGCAGCACCGAGTCCTTTCAACTCCTGGCTCTATATTCAGGGTCTGGAGACTCTGGCATTGAGAATGCGACAGCACTCTTCTTCGGCATTGGCGATTGCAGAATTTCTGGAGAATCATCCGAAAGTCAAAAAGGTTAATTATCCAGGCTTGCCAAGTGATAAAAATTATGGATTGGCACAGAGATATCTCAGAGACGGGTACAGTGGACTGCTCAGCTTTGAAGTGGAAGATATGGAAACAGCCAGGAAGATCGCCGATAGTACGGAGATCTTCAAACTGGTGGTCAATATCGGTGACAGCAAATCGATCATTACCCATCCTGCCAGCACAACGCATCAGCAGCTCAGTGCTCAGGAGTTGATCGATGCAGGTGTTCCGGCGGGATTGGTAAGATTGAGTGTAGGACTTGAAGATACAGGCGACTTGATCGCCGATCTGAAACAGGCACTGGGAAATTAGAAATTAGAAATTTTGGTATGCTTATGGTTCATCGAAAAAGACTTAGAGCACGTCATTATGAACTTGATTCAGAATGACGGAATGAAGTATAGTGTTTGTTATAAAATAAGTTGGACATCGCTTCAAATTGGGAAGGATATAAAATAAAAATAGATACAAAGATCAAACACTTCTCATCACCATTGTATCTGGAAAGCGGCCGTATTCTTGAACCGTATGAGATCGCCTATGAAACCTATGGCGAACTCAATGAGGACAAGAGTAACGTCATACTGGTCTGCCATGCACTCAGTGGTTCACACCATGCAGCGGGAACTTATGAGGGTGACCGTAAACCGGGCTGGTGGGATGGTTTGATCGGTGACGCAAAAGCGATCGATACCAGAAAGTATTTTGTTATTTCGACCAATGTGATCGGAAGCTGCTTTGGGACTACGGGACCGATGAGCGAAAACTATCCTTCTGAGGCACCTTACCGGCTGAAATTCCCGGTTGTGACGATCAAGGATATGATCAGGGCACAGATGCAGCTGCTTTCAGATCTGGGTATTTACCACCTCCGTGCGATTGTCGGCGGATCGATGGGGGGAATGCAGGCGTTGCAGTTTGCAGTAGATTATCCCAATCTGGCAGACGATATTATCTGTCTGGCAGCGACCTATGCGACCAGGCCCTGGACAATTGCCTTTAACAAAGTTGCCATAGAGGCGATACGCAGAGATTCACGTTTTAAAAATGGAAATTATGATAAAGATGCCTTCAAAGAGGAGGGTCTGGATGGCTTGGCAATTGGACGGATCGCAGGCCATATTTCCTATCTGAGCCCTGATTCGATGGACAGCAAATTTGGCAGAAATTATGTCAGCAATGATGGTCTTTTCGAACTTTTCGGACGCTATGAGGTTGAACGATATATGGAGTACAACACTTCAAACTTCAGTCAAAATTTTGATCCTTTGAGTTATCTTTATATTGTCAAAGCGATCAATACTTTCAACCTTGCGAGAGGGTATGATTCGCTTTATGAAGCGATTTTACGGATCAAAGCGACTACGCATCTGATCAGTTTTACGAGTGACTATCTCTTTTTCCCGAATGAGATGGAACATATCTACAGGATGATGCAGCGCAATGGCCAGTCATGCAGCTATACAGAGGTAGAGAGTGGTTACGGCCACGATGCCTTTTTGGTGGAGTTGGATAAGTTTGATTATTTGATCAGAAAGGTATTAGAATGAAAACACAAAGTTTTGAAGAAAAACTGGCACATTCGAAAGAGTTGCTTGAGAAACTGATGGATCAGGAGATCACACTTGAAGAGAGTGTCAAACTCTATGAAGAGGGTTTGAAGAATATCAAAGAAGCACAGAAGCTGATCGAAGAGGCAAAGATGAAGATCGAGGTGATCGAGAAACAGAATATCGGTACAGGCAAATGAGTCGCAAAGAGCTTGTCGTAGCGGCACTGCAGCTTCCCACCCTGGGGATGAATGCCACACGGCTGGAGTTTTATCTCAAGAATGCCCATGCCAGAGGTGCCAGGGTAATGCTCCTGGGGGAATTTGTTCTCAACCATTTCTTCAAAGAGATGATTACCATGCCCAAAAGTATGGTCAAAGAGCAGAGTGCCAATCATATCGGCCTTCTGAAGTCACTGGCAGAAAAGTATAACATTGTTTTCATTGCTCCGATCGTGCAGATCAGGAAAGATGGTTACCACAAAGTGATTGCCAAAGTCACAGCCAAAAGTGTCAGCTATTATGAGCAGCAGATACTGCTACCCTATCCGCACTGGAATGAGAAGAAATTCTTTGCCAATCCTGTCACGACATTGAAATCACCGATGACTTTCACTGTCGATGGGTTTAAGATCATGGTGATGGCCGGATTTGAACTCCATTTTGACCCTTTCTGGCAAGCCGTAGCCAAAAAGAAGGTCGATATTGTCCTTCTCCCGACTGCTTCAACTTTCGGTTCCCATAACCGCTGGCGGGAGATCATCAAGACCAAAGCCTTTTTACATGGATGCTATGTCTTGCGTGCCAACCGTCTGGGTGAATACCGTGACGATGATGTCAAGTGGCGATTCTATGGCGACAGTATGCTGGTCAATCCTGAAGGGGAAGTCGAAATGGTTCTGGAAGACAAAGAGTCAATGCTCATCGAGACGATCAGCAAAAAAGCGATTATTGAGCACCGTAGAAGCTGGGGCTTTGGACGGGAGTTGAAGGCGAGAGAGACAATGGAGCAGAAATGACACAGGAAGAGTACTTCAACCGCCAGATACAATTGTGGGGCGATAAAACTCAGAAGAGTCTTGAGAAGAAGAAGATCGCTATCATCGGAAGCGGTGGGCTGGGGTGTACACTTGCCATGGCACTGGGCACCAGCGGTATCGGAGAGATCCATATGGTTGATTTCGATACGGTATCGGGACACAATATCCACAGACAGATCGCTTTCACCCTCGAAGATGAAGGCAAAAGTAAATCCAAGGCAGTGGCTGCACTGATCAGGCGCAAGAGTCCATTTGTGAAAGTAATGGCTTTTGATATGGATTTTGCACTCTTTAGAGAATTGGGGAACAGCTACGACCTGATCCTGGATGCAACAGACAATCTTCCTGTCAGAGCTGAGATCGATCAGCATGCCAAAGAGACTGATACCCCATGGATCTATGCCAGTGTAGAGGAATTCAACGGACAAGTCTGTTTCTTCGACGAGGCAGGGTTTCAGGTCTTCAATGTCTCTGATCACAAGCCCGGGGGGATCGCTGCGCCGATCGTGATGCATATTGGATCACTTCAGGCCAATCTGGCATTGCGTTATCTGGCAGGACTGCCGGTCGTCAAAGACAAGCTCTACTATCTCTATTTTAATGATGAAGGTGAATTGATCACACAGAAATTTGGTATGCCAAAAGCATAATATGTTAGAATATAAAAAAGATTAGAGGTGAATGAGATGAGAATGAAATTATTAACTGTTGGCGTTGCGGTATTGCTTCTTTTAGGGGGCTGTACCCAGGAGACACAAAATACCCTGAGCCGGTCATTGCAGAACTGGACGGGAACAAATGGCGTACTGGATGTCTATGCAGGTGAAAAGCTGGTGAAGCGATTTATCATGATCGACAAGGTTTCCACTGCCTATGGATCCAATGATAACAAAATGAGACCGTATCGTTATGGCTATGGGATCGACGATATCAATCAGAATTTGAAGGCAGATCCGGGTGAGAAAAAGACCTATTTTGAATTTTCGGACTACTCGACAAGTTATATCTTTTATGAAAATAATTAAGGAGCAAAAATGAAATTTATAACATCAGAAGACACCCCTCAGGCGATCGGACCCTATTCTCAGGCTGTAGTAGCCAATGGATTGGTCTATACTTCCGGACAGCTTGGATTGTTGCCCAATGGTGAGTTGGCAGATGAAGGCGTAGAGAAACAGATGCACCAGATCATGAAAAATCTTTACTATTTGCTTGAAGCGGCAGGCTCACAATTTACCGATGTGATCAAGACGACCATCTATCTGGAAGATATGCGGGATTTTGAGGCGATGAACAAAATCTATTCGTATCATTTCAAAGACCATAGACCGGCACGAAGCACTGTGGCAGTGCGCAGTCTTCCCAAAGGTGTCAAAATCGAGATAGATTGTATCGCTGTAGCAAATGCGAATGCTGATTTTGGATAATAACTGTTATTGTTTGGACGCTTTATTGATAGTTTAAAAAATTATTAAACATTGTTTGGGTATAATCACAAACTTTTTTAAGATAACATATAGAATAAAGGGTTTGCTATGTACGCAATCATTAAGGCAAGTGGCCAACAGTTCAAAGTTCAAGAGGGTGATGTCATCTGTTTTGACAACATGAACCTTGAGCCAAAAAGTGCCGTAGAGTTCAAAGAAGTTCTCGCACTTGATAACGGTGAATTGACGGTAGGTGCTCCATTTGTAGAGGGTGCAGTCGTCAAAGGTGAGGTGATCAATGAAGGTAGAGACAAAAAAGTGATCATCTATAAGAAAAGAAGAAGAAAAGATTCAAAGCTCAAAAGAGGTTTCAGAAGAGACTTTACCAGAGTAAGAATTACTAAAATCGCATAAGGAGCTAGAATGGCACACAAGAAAGGTCAGGGATCTACCCAGAATAACCGTGATTCAGCCGGACGTCGTTTAGGCGTGAAAAAATTTGGCGGTGAAGCTGTTATCCCAGGTAACATTATCATCAGACAAAGAGGTACAAAAGTACATCCGGGTACAGGTGTAGGCATGGGTAAAGACCATACTATTTTTGCACTCATCGACGGTGTTGTTGAGTTTGGCAACAAGTCAAACAGACAAAAGAGAGTTTCTGTCGTACCAGCGTAAGCAGACCTCTTTTTTGACCCGGTGCTTTGCCGGGTTTTTATCAATTTCTTTCCCCTAATAACATAGATTCTTACTATCTGTAACACAATACTTTTGCTCGTAACAGTAATTCTTGAAATATCCGCTAAATGATAATAATCTGCCATTTTATTGGGATATAATATAAGCACTGGGTTTAATCCATCAACTAAAGGGCACCTCCATTGTCATTAAGCTAAGCAAGATTCCACTACGTCATTCCGGACTTGCACCCCGAGGGCATTTCCTGCGGGCATCCAGAATCCCTTCAATATTCAGGTCAACTGTAAAACTGAATGGGATCCTGAATCGAGTTCAAAATGACGTGCGGCGCTTAACTAAATGGTATTGAAGGGCACCTTCAAAGGAATTATTCAATGAAAAGGGTGAATGTATTATCGATTCTGATCGCCGCACTATTTCTGGCAGGCTGCAACAGCATCCCCAAGGACTATCCACGCATATTATCGACTGCGTACAATAATCAAAAGTCAACAAGTATGGGCAAAATGATTGAGCGTGAAGCAGCGAAACATCCGGGAAAATCTGGCTTTGAGATCATCCGATACGGACGGCAGGCATTTACGGCGAGAGTTGCGATGACCGAGATGGCAGAGAAGACACTTGACCTGCAGTATTACCTCTGGGAACCAGATGCGACCGGACAGATCCTGGCCTATTCTGTACTCAAAGCAGCTGACAGAGATGTCAAAGTACGTGTGCTTCTGGATGATATAGGGCTGGGGGGACGTGATGATATGATCGCTGCCCTGGATGTGCACCCCAACATCGAAATACGGATCTTCAATCCCTTCTCCAACCGTGGTATGCATGCCTTTGATTTCCTGAGTGATTTTGACCGCGTTAATCACCGTATGCACAACAAGATGATGACGATAGACAATGCTCTCTCCATTGTAGGTGGACGTAACATCGGCGATCACTACTTCGGTGTTTCCCAAGATGGTAACTTCCGCGACCTGGATATGGCGGCGGCAGGACCGGTGGTGCGTGAAATATCCAATGTCTATGACTACTTCTGGAATGGCAAATGGGCTGTACCTATCGCGGCACTCGCTGAAAAACCCCACAACAAAGCGGATCTGCAAAGAGCCAGACAGGTGCTTGCACAGAGGGTAGCTCAGGCTGATTATCCCTATCCTCTGGCGAAAGACAGCAGAGAGATGAGATCGCGCATGAAAAAACTGCTGCGTCACTTTGTCTGGGCAGAGGGACAGATCGTCTGGGATGACCCCAAGCAGATGAAGCTGAGCAAAGAAAAGCAGAAAGGTACTATGGTCCAAAAACTGAATAAACGTGTAAAAAGCCTTAAGAAAAGCCTCTATATCGAATCGCCTTACTTTATCCCGAGAAATCGTGGTACAGCCATTTTGGTGGCACTGCAAAAGAGAGGCATGAATGTTCGCATTCTTACCAATTCACTCAGTTCCAACGATGTCCTTCCGGCTCATGCAGGTTATGAGAGATACCGAAAAACACTTGTCCAAAACGGCATCAAAATGTATGAAATGCGTCCGGATGTCGGGCATCACAAAGTCATCAATAAAAGGCCGTTCAAAGGAACGACTAAATCCGGCCTGCACGCCAAAACGATTGTATTTGACGAGAAAGATGTTTTTGTCGGCAGCTTGAACCTCGATCCAAGATCTGATGCAATCAATACCGAGGGAGGACTTTATGTCAAGAGTCCTGAACTCGCCCGCAGAGTCATGGCCTTTATGCATGAAGGCGTCAAGCTTGAAAATGCTTATCGGGTAGTTACAGACAAAAAGGGCCATCTTGTATGGGTAACCAGGGAAAATGGCAAGCAGGTGACTTATACTTCTGACCCCAAAGCGGGAGTATGGCAGCAATTCCAGGTAGGTGTGATTCAGGCTTTACCTGTAGAGGATCAGCTCTAGTGCACTATGAGCCACTTGCAAATTACCTAAAAAGAGTGATTATTTGAAGTTTAAAGTAGAAAAAAGCTGAGATCAAATTTCAATAAGTTATAATTTTTTAGCCTAAAAATCTAACAGAAAAGTGACTCAGCATGGAAAATATTGTACCAAATTTATCTTCAAACCTTTCTAAGAACCTTGAGGTGTCTACATACAAGATGAGCATGAGTTTAAGCAGACAAAAGAAATAACACTTGAAGATCATTTTGCAGACGCCAAAGATATAACATCAAGAAACTCTGCCATAATGAAGGCGTTGGACGATGGCTATACTCAGGGTGAATTAGCACGATACTTGGGTCTCTCTACAGCTATGATTTCTAAGATTTTTAGGAGTGACAGGTAGTGGATGGACACCTGGCCCTAAAGTTGTGAAGAGATTGCATACGATAACAGTATGATAGAGCAACAAGATGGAGGCTACAGAGTGAGTATTGGACGAGTATTGGGGGATATCTGATATATTTGGGGATAGAAAATATTTTTTAACACTTGAGGC
>JAYEND010000072.1:0-19570 GCA_034721895.1 Campylobacterota bacterium
TCAAATGGGTAGGTGGAAGAGGGGGGCCTGATGTTGTCATGACAAAGGAACCTTATGCGTCGACTTTGCAGAAAGGAGCCGTAGGCATACTCAAATGGCTGCCTATTGATTCGCAGCTTTAGTTCAACTCTCAAGTGAGCGAATCTCTCGATCAAGTATACTACAAGGAGTAGAAAGAATGTATCAAAGAAAAAGATTATCTATTTTTGTTAGGGCACTGGTATTGGGTATCACCCTCCTCCTCTTTTCTGCTTGCAGTCATACCACACCTGCTCCTACATCTGCATCCACTTCTGCCAAACAGAAGAGTTTCACCAAGCTTCCCAAAGGGAAAGCACCACTCCTCAGTTATTTGAACAACACAGATCAAAAACTTGGTGACTATTCTGCCTTTCACTCTCTTTCAGAGCCGAGAGATGCATTTGCCGCAAGGATCTTTTTGGTCGACCAGGCCAAAACCAGCCTGGATGTACAGTATTATATCTATAAAGATGACCGTACGGGGAATTTTTTTGCCTATCATCTCCTGAAAGCGGCTGAAAGGGGCGTAAAGGTCCGTATCCTGCTTGATGACCTGATCACATCAGGCAAGGACAAAAGCTGGGCTATGCTGGCATCCCATCCCAATATCGAACTGCGTCTTTTCAATCCCAATCTCTTGAGGAGTTCGTTCAGAAATATGGCACTTCTGTTTAATATCAATCGTCTCGGGAAACGGATGCACAATAAAACACTGATCGCTGACGGTGCTGCAGCGATCATCGGGGGAAGAAATATAGGGGATGACTATTATGCCGCAGATAAAGAGACACTCTTTCTTGACTATGATATCCTCGCCACCGGAAAAGTAGTGCCTGATATCTATCGATCTTTTGATCTCTACTGGAACAGCAAAGAGTCTGTACTCTCCAAGGAGGTATTGGAGGGGCAGTTCAACACTGCAGAATACCACCAGGCAGTAAAAAAACTTGAGAAAAGTGCTGAAGTATTCAGACAGAGCAGCATCGGAAAAGCAATGGCCCGTTCTGATTTTGCAAAAAATATCTTTCAGGGAAAAGTAGAGTTGACAGTGGCGAAACGGACTGATTTTTACTACGATTATCCTGAAAAGGTCAACACTGATGAAAGTGACAACCGAACCCATATCTCGGCACAGATAAGTGCCGATCTCAAGCATGTCTCAAATGATCTGATTATTATCTCTCCCTACTTTATTCCCAGTCAGGAGATGATGGAAAGACTTAGAGTACTGAGAGAGAATGATGTAGAGATTACTGTCATCACAAACTCACTGGCATCGACAGATGTTTTCGCTGTCTATAGCAAGTACCGGTGGTATATCAAAGATCTGGTCCAAATAGGGGTCAATCTCTATGAATTGAAACCAAAGAGTTTCAAAAAGTTGATCAAGTCAAAGAAGTGGATAAAGAGTCATCAGACCTCTCTGCATACCAAAATGATGATTATCGATCAAGACCATCTTGTCGTCGGTTCAGCGAATATAGACCCAAGATCAGATAAGCTGAATACAGAATTGTTATTGGTTGTCAGTTCCAGGAAACTGGCAAAAGAGGAACGAACCATATTGATGGAAATCCTGGGAGACGAGAACTTCTACCGGGTCACTTGGGGAAAACACCCTGCCTATCCGGGAGATGATGATGTTCCGACCTATGGGCCGGTTTGGCATTCGATAAAGAATGGAAAAGAAAAAGTCTACTATACACCGCCTCATTCTGGATACTTTAGAACACTGGGGACGGACATCCTCTCGTTTTTACCTATAGAAGGATATTTATAGAGGTTTGGAGGTGCCCTTTATTTATAAAGCAGCCTGACTGCACCCACTGCAAAAAGAGCTATGGCATAGAGCTTAAGCGAGGGATCCAAAAGCAGCAGAAAAAAAGCGAGCAGGATAAACACAAAAGAACTTTTATATACGCTGATGCGGTTGCCGATGCGGCTTTCCATCCACTCTATCTGCCTCTCGTTGAGATGTACCCGTACCTCATCTTCACTGATCTTCTGTATAGCAGTACGTATCTGCCTGAGTGTCAGCGGAAGCGATCCCATCTCATCTGCCAGTGCTTCAAGTATGCCGTTATCGGCACCCAAAGCCCTGGGGATATTTTTTTGGAGGATAGGCAGGATATCCTTGACGCCATTGAAGTTGTCGATATAAACGGTTCCCAGTCCTTCGATGATGGCGCTGGCCCTCAGGATATAGACAGCCTCCTGAGGGAGCTTGAAGGGAAAATCGCGCATTGAAGCCATCACACCAAAGGCAAGCTCCTGCATGCTTATCGCATCGAGCGTATCGTCACTGAAGATGTCAAACATTCGCTGTGCCAGTTCGGTCATCTGATCCTGCGGCGCTTCATAGGCGATGACCCCCAGGCGCTTGCAGCTGGAGATATAAAGCTCAAAATCCTGTTCATGAGCTGACTTGACCATCTCGATGATCGCGATACGTGCCGGGTTGCTGATACGCTTGACCATACCGAAATCAAGCAGCACCAGTGTACCATCCTTTCGGATCAGGAGATTTCCGGGATGCGGATCGGCATGAAAATAACCGTTGATCAGCATTTGATCAGTATAAAAAATGATCAGTTTTTCCATTGTCGCATAAAAATCGATCTGATTTTCCAGCAGTGCTTCTCTATCGTCAAAACGCATTCCCTCTTCGAAACTCATTACGATCGCATCGTCACTGCAATACTCCTCATAAGGTTTAGGAAAAACGATACCGCTCTTTTGATACGTGGCAGAAAAACTCTTCAGATTCGAGAGCTCATTTTGGAAGCTCACCTCTTTGAGGATCATATCGGAAAATTCAGCGATCAGTGCATCCATGGAGTTTTTGGTATAGTGAGAAAAGAACGGTCTGAAAATACGGTTGAAAAAGGTCAGGATATTGATATCTGCATGAACCTGGGGAACGATCTGATAGCGTCTGAGTTTGACGGCTACATGTTCACCGCTTTTCAGCCACGCTTCATGCACCTCTCCGATCGAAGCACTGGCGATGGGTGTCTCTTCAAAGCGCTCAAAGGGCTCTCTGTTTTCAAAAGCACTCTGATAAACTTTCTGAAAATCCTCTGGCTTCATCGGAGGGATCTCATCATGCAGGGATCGCAGTTCCTTGAGATAATCATCATCAAAAAGATCGGCTCTGGTTGCCAAGACCTGTGCGAGCTTGATGAAGCTTGCGCCCAGTTCATTGATGCTGACCTTAAGTGCTTCAGGCGATAGAGGCCGAAAAAAAAGAAAGCTCTCTTTATGCTTGATCAGCAGAAAAATGGTCATAAGAAAATTAAAAACCCGCCAAATACGGCCGGGTGAATAGTTAGAGAATTGCAACGGGCTACTTTTTTATCTCTTTTTTCAATTCTTTGATATCCTCTTTGGTAGCCACACCCATCTCTTCAAACGTCTCTTTGATCACCTCTTTGAGATGCGACTTGAACTCTTGTTCCTCCTCTTCACCTTTGGCCTTGGCATCATCGATAAATTTCTGAGCCTCTTCTTTGTTCAGCTTTCCTTTTTCAACCAGTTCATTGAGCTCTTTTTCAACTCTTTCTTTTGCAAGAAGAGCACCTCCAAGTCCTATATAGATTAAATCTTTCAACATGGCTTCTCCTTTTTTTATTTCTTTCATTATACCATTTTTCTACTCTTTAGGGGTGCCTTTGGGTTTTGGGTCACAAAAATTGAGAGATACATTGTTGTCAAATTCTGCGATCTTCTCATCTGCACTGCAGACAATCTCTTCATCAACCTCTAAATACTTTTGTTTGATCTTTTCCGGATAATCGATCTGGTTGAGAACATGCTTGATACAGTTGATGCGTGCCTTTTTCTTATTGTCTGAATGGATCACTGTCCACGGCGTGGTTTCAGTATGCGAAGCCATAAACATCGAGTATTCTGCTACGGTGTATTTATCCCATAGTTGTTGTGATTTCTCATCAATAGGAGAGAGTTTATACTGTTTGAGCGGATTGGTTTCCCGCTCTTTAAAGCGTTTTGCCTGCTCATCTTTTGAGACTGAGAAGTAGAATTTGATCAAAATAATTCCACTGTTGACAAGCCTTCTTTCAAAAAAAGGCACTTCGTGCAAAAACTCCTGATGCTCCTCCTGTGTACAAAACCCCATGACCGGCTCTACACCCGCACGGTTATACCAACTCCGATCAAAAAGCACGATCTCTCCGCCACTGGGGAGGTGCTGGACATAACGCTGAAAATACCATTGTGTCTTTTCTACATCCGAGGGTTTGTTCAGGGCGACTACTCTTGCGCCACGAGGATTGAGGTGTTCGGTAATGCGTTTGATGGTTCCGCCTTTTCCTGCAGCATCACGCCCCTCAAAAATTATCAATACTTTCAATCCCTGCTCTTTGACATGCTTTTGGAGTTTAAGCAATTCGATCTGGAGTTTCTGGAGCTCTTCCTCGTATTCAAGTACTTCTTTCTTTATCCAAACAGGAACGCGTCTTTTCTTGTTTTCGGCACGACGCTCTTCTTCTTCAAAGCGCTTGATACACTCCTCTTTTCGCTCTTTTTCTGTCTCTTCTTCAAGCGTACCGCCCTCTTGCATTTCAGTTTCGACCATATCACGCTTTGTTCCCATCTCATACCACCTTGGAAAGAATATTTATCATTATAGAGCGAGATGGTTTAAATCAAGTTTGGCAGCATCCTGGTCTCTGCTTCATAGAAAACTCAATAATAGAGGAAAATAGCTCCTAGAAATCGAATCCAAAGTAGATGTTGGTTGTCGTTTTGTTGTTGCCGATACTTGGGTCAGGATTACTGTCGTTGATCCATTGCCAGGCCAGCTTCAGTGAAAGAAAATCAAGGAGCGGGATCGTAAAAAAAATATTTGTTCTCGATATCCAATCCTGCCCGGGGTCTGCCAAACTCGGGTAATAGAGAAAATTCCCATCCACCAACAAGCTATTGATCAGCATAAGATCATTAAATTGATATTTTCCTCCCAAACTCAGTGCTGCTGCTGCAAAATTGTTTTGCGGATAGAGATCCTGCTCTGTATAGTTTGTCGTAACATACGCCAATCCTATCGCAGGCTGTATCCATTTGTCTTTACCCCATTTAAAACGATGTCCATAGCCCACAGATGGTGCAAAACGGTTTTGTATATGCCTGGGCCGGTCAAACTCTCCCATCAGGGATCCATAAACAAAATCATTTGCTTTATAGAAATAACGATCTGCTAATATAGCGGTCAACTCATCTTTGTTCTGAACCTTTTCCGTATCGTCCGTCTGCGTTGTATCAAACTCATACGCAAGATAGAAACGTATTTCATTCTTTGCCTTTTTATGCGTTAAATCCATCATGACATCAAGTTGGTCTTTTTCTCTTGTCGGAGCACTTTCAAGTTCCAGCCCTACATTGAAACTCCCGGACAGGTATGGATTATTGTTTCGTATCCTGTTTTCGATCGAATCATCATCCTGTACAGACATAACAAAGTTGTCGATATCGGCGATCTTGACAAGGATAGTCTTCTTGTCAGTTTTTACCCGCAGATATTCATTATCAACGATCCCTATTACCCGTCCTTCAATATCTTTTCGATCATAAGAGATGTGGTAATTATATTTTGTATGGATCGAATCGATATCTTTATAAGCGATATGATTTCGTCCTTCACTGTAAATGAGCTTGAAAGAGAGTTTATCATGCCTAAGACTCGTCACACGGCCTTTTAAGACCATGCCGTGCACCACAATCGTATCCCTGACCTCTTCTTTCTTTTCAGGAGCTTTAACAGTTGCGGCTGCACAGAGAACAGGGGAAGAGAAAAGTGTTACCGCCAAGAGAGCTTTCAGTGCTGTTTTCATATTGAAACCAAAGTGTCTCATCAACATCCCTTTTTTATTTTTAAATTACTCGCTACGAAGCCGTATTCTCACGGACTCTTCATGCGCAGTCAAACCTTCCGTATTGGCGATCAGGGCACAGCACTCACCGATCTCATTGATCCCTTCGCGGCTCATGGCAATGATCGATGATTTTTTCAGGAAGTGCTCAACACTCAATGGTGAGTAAAACTTCGCTGTTCCCCCAGTCGGGAGCGTATGGTTCGGTCCGGCAACATAGTCACCGATCGGTTCAGGTGTGTATGCGCCCAGGAAGATCGCTCCGGCATGTTTGATCTTCGGCAGAAGTTCCATTGGATTGGCAGTGACCACTTCGAGGTGTTCCGGGGCGATCTCATTCATCAGGTCGATCGCTTCATCCATCGTAGAGGTGACGATGATAGCTCCTCTCTCTTCGATAGATCTGCGTGCGATCTCTACTCTGGAAAGTTTTGAGAGGAACTCCTCTACTTTGTCACTGACCCTATTGGCCAGTTCGCTGTCCGTTGTGATCAGGATAGAACTTGCCATCTCATCGTGTTCTGCCTGAGAGAGCAGATCGATCGCGAGGAAATCCTCTCTTGCATTCTCATCTGCCAGGATACCGATCTCACTCGGTCCTGCGATCATATCGATATTGACTTCACCATAAACCAGTTTCTTCGCCGTCGCCACAAAGATATTTCCCGGTCCGGTGATCACATCCACCCTGGGGATCGTCTCCGTACCATAGGCCATTGCTCCGATCGCAGATGCACCGCCTACCTTAAAGACTTTTGTTACTTTACAAAGGTGGCAGGCTGCCAGCAGCAGCTCATTGAGTTCATTATCCGGCGCAGGTGTGCAAACCACTATCTCTTCCACTCCTGCAACGATAGCAGGAATAGCATTCATCAAAAGTGAACTTGGATACGCTGCTTTTCCTCCGGGGATATAGAGTCCCGCCCTATCCACAGCTGTCACTTTCTGCCCCAGCATAGACCCATTTTTTTCAAAATCAAACCAGGACTTTGGCATCAGTTTTTGGTGGTAATTTTCAATGCGATCATAGGCAAGGTGCAGTGCATCACGAAGTTCACTATCGATAGAATCATAGGCTTTTTTCATGGAGTCAGTTGAGACCGCCAGCTCTGCATCACTCTTGGGCTCCCATTTGTCAAACTTTGAAATTTGACTTTTAACGGCACTGTTTCCCTCTGATCTGATCTCATTCAGAAGTCCGGAAACGATGCTGGTCACACTGTCAATATCCATTTTTCCACGTTCTAAGAGTTCGGAAAAATTGGCATCAAAGCTCTCGTCACTGCTAAAAAATATTTTCACATCACATCCTTGTATTTACGTTCATATCGAGGGAGCATACTTTCATTTCCTGCCAATCCGCCCTGATGGATATAGAGTGTCGGTTGCGAGAAAATCTCCGGGTATGCCATCACTGTCATCCACCCTTTTGGGTCATATAACAGATCAAATTCTACCCCTGTTTGTTGCCGTAATTTTAGCCAAATTTTGTAGAAATCTTTATAAAGTTTTCCGAAATGATATTTTTTCTCCGTATCGAGAATAGTTGGATGATAGGCTTCATTGCCCTCGAGCATAAAAAATTGTTTTTTAAGATAGGATGCATCACCTACGCAAGGAGTTGTGAAGACTTTCGTCTCAAGTGAGCGCTGATCGTTGAGCGTTGAGAATGATTTTTGAAGAAACAAGGCTGTTGTTCCTGTGCCTGAGGGTAGAAATATATTCAGTTTTTCAATCCCCTGCTCTTTTTGCCAATTTATAATTTCATCTGCCAATATTCTTATGCCAACTTCGGCTTCTTTTTGTCGTCCGCCTTCTTCAATAAATAGTATTCTTTTGTCATCCTGAACTTGATTCAGGATCCATTGGTAAAATTGATCATCATGTTTAGATCCTGGATCAAGTTCAGGATGACGGCTTTTTTGCTCACTTATCCTCATCCCATTCTCAAGCGCTTTACGATAATTTCCCTGCGGGTTCTCTCTCAAGTAATCAGGAATATGATTCACAAAATACTCAAATTCCCACCCTTTCAGCTTCGCCAGTACAGAGAGGGAATACATCGCATTTGATTGATTGGAACCATGGGAGACAATCTTTTTAACCTGAGGAAAATCATGGGAAAGATAGTAGTAGAATTTACGTGCTTTATTCCCCGAAAAATCCGGATGGGTCAGATCATCCCTTTTCAGATAAAAAGATCGGCCATCAACAGAAATCTGTTCAATTGGACTGGGCAAAGATAATAATGTGGCATACATCATTTATTTTATCATCTTTACTTGATAACTACCAATCTTTAACCCTTGGAATTGTAGAATGTTACTCTTACTATTAAAGGAAATATAATGAACAGTACACACTATTACAACCCTAATGGAGAAAATATACTCGATGAGAAGATTTACGGGGGATCTCCCACCGGTTTTGTAGATTTTAACCGATCCAAATACCAATGGGACAGCAATATTTATGATTTGATGAATGCCAATACCTGGTTCCCTTCCGAAGTCAACACCTCTACTGAAAAAAAGAATTTTGATCTGTTGACTGACAATGAGCAGGCTATCTATAAAATGACTTTTGCGCAATTGAGTTTCAACGACAGTGCACAGGAAGAATATCTGAGTGACTTCAGGAGATTGGCGAACAATCGGCTTGTAAAATCAGTTCTGAGTCTTCAGATCATGCAGGAGGTTAACCACTCCAAAAGCTATGCTGTCCTGCTTGATGCCTGCGGCAACTCCGAAGAGGTCTTCAACCTTTACAAATATGATGATGCACTCAACAGAAAAAACCAAAAAATTGCAGAGCAGTTTGCCAGTTATATCGACGGGGGTTCAGTTGACAAAATGCTCTTGAGTGCTATGGCCAGTGTCAATCTTGAGGGGATCTATTTTCTGCTTGGTTTCAGCTATATCTATCTGCTTGGCGACAAAGTTCCCGGCGCGCGCGATATGATCAAATTTATTGCAAGGGATGAACTCAATACCCACTTGCCCCTCTTTTCCAATATTTTTAAAACGATCCAAAAAGAGAATAAAATTCAAAGCAGCACTATCGACAGTGCCTATAAAATGATCGAGGATGCCGTGAATATCGAACTGGAGTATGGTAAATATCTGCTACATCAATACCCGATCATGGGAACAACGGAAGAGTTGATGGAGCGAACTGTCCACAATTATGCCAACGACCGGCTCAAAAAAATAGGGCTTGACCCTATCTTCACAGAAAGTTCAACAACCTATCTTCAGAAGCTTGTGACCAAGCACCTGGAGATGAATGAAGTAAAAAGTAATTTCTTTGAAAGCAATGTATCCAACTATGCCAAATCAAGTATCGATTTGGATGATTTTTAACAATATATTATCTCCAGAGACGTCATGCAAAAAATTGTTCTCAAAGCGCCATTGAGCGGTGTCATATACCCGATAGAAAAAGTTCCCGATCCGGTATTTTCCCAGAAAATGGTCGGTGACGGTATTTCCATTGACCCAACTGATCATACTTTATCTGCACCAATAGACGGTGTCGTGACGCAGCTTCATGGTGCAGTGCATGCCCTGACACTGACACACAGTTCAGGACTTGAAGTGATGATGCATATCGGACTTGATACCGTTGCCCTGAAGTCAAAAGGCTTTGAGGCGCATATCAAAGAGGGTCGGCAGGTCAAGACAGGAGACGCGCTGATCACTTTTGATATGGACTATGTTGCGACCCATGCCAAAAGCTTGATGACACAGATCATCCTCACCAACGGAGAGCTGATCGAATCTCTTGAAAAATCCCAGGGCTTTGCCCAATGCTGCGAAACCACTCTCATGACAGTCACCCTCAAAGATGAGCTGGCATGTCAAAGTGGTGAAAAAGCCAAAGAAGAGAGTGGAGAGTCGATTGTATCCGATGCAATTATTATCCCCAACACTACAGGATTACATGCCCGTCCGGCAGCAGTACTTGCCGGACTTGCCAAAAAATTCAACGCCAAACTGACACTGCTCAAAGGAGAAGAGTCAGCCAATGCCAAAAGCGTCGTCGGCATCATGAGTCTCAATGTACAGTATCAGGATAAAATAAAACTCAGTGCTTCAGGCAGTGATGCCAAAGAGGCGATTGCTGAACTTTTGCCAAATATTCAAAGTGGCCTGGGAGATGAAGGCACCAAGCCTGTCATTTCCCCGGCAGCGATCGAGACCACAGCTGATCAAGAGCCTGAACCCACACCCAAAAGTGATAACCCTGACCTTCTCACAGGCATTCCGGCATCACCCGGTATTGCCGCAGGTATCGCTATGCATATCAAAGAAGAGTCTTTCGAGTTTGAAGAAGAGGCACCTGATGCCCACACAGAGAATGTCCGCCTGGACAAAGCGATCGAAGAGGCTAAAAATCAGCTTGAAGCATTGCGTGCATTTCTGCATAAGCAGGCCAACCCCTCTAAAGCAGCGATCTTTGCCGCCCATCGTGAAGTACTGGATGATCCCGACCTGATCGACATCACCCGAAGCATGATCGACAAAGGCAAGAGTGCCGAGTATGGCTGGCAACATGCGTACACGATGTATGCCAAACAGCTTGAAGGATTGCAAAACAACCTCCTGGCCGAACGAGCCAATGACCTGCGTGATGTCGGCAAGCGTCTCCTGAGAGTCTTGACAGGACAAGAGTCCCGATCACTTCAGCTTCCTGATAATGCGATCCTGCTTGCAGAGGAGCTCACTCCTTCCTTTACCGCGAACATCGATACCCAAAAAGTGAGAGGCTTCTGCGTCACCACCGGGGGCGCAACCTCCCATGTGGCGATCATCGCCCGATCACTTGATATCCCTGCAATCGTCGGTATCGAAGTACGAACACTTGATATACCCGATGGTGAACCCCTGATACTCGACGGCAGCAAGGGAACACTCAGAATGCACCCCTCCAAAGCAGTTGTCAATGAAACCCTTGGGCAGCAGCGCAGCATTCTTGAGGAGAAAGCCAAAAATCTAAAAACAGCCCTCGATCCGGCAATCACCACTGATGGCAAACAGATTAAAGTCGCAGCCAATATCGGTGATGTCAAAGAGGCGATAAAGTCTGTCAAACTTGGCGGAGAAGGTGTCGGACTATTGCGTTCGGAGTTTCTCTTCCTTGACCGCATGACGGCACCGACAGAGGAGGAGCAGTATGAAGTCTATCGTGATATTCTCCTTGCGCTTGAGGGCAGACCGCTGATCATCCGTACCCTCGATGTGGGCGGCGACAAACCTTTGGCATATCTGCCTATCCCCGCTGAGGAGAATCCTTTCCTTGGACAAAGAGGTATCCGCATCGGTCTTGAAAGGCCTGAGATCTTCAGGGTACAGGCCCGCGCCATTCTTCGCGCAGGTGCCCATGGGAAAATCCGTATTATGTTTCCTATGATCTCAACAATTGATGAAATTCGTGAAGTCAAGATAATGCTGGAAAAGGAGCATAAAAAACTGGGAGTTGATCCGATCGAAATAGGCATTATGGTCGAAGTTCCCTCCACGGCCGTCATGGCGGAGCAGTTTGCCAAAGAGGTAGATTTCTTCTCCATCGGCACCAATGATTTGACCCAATACACATTGGCGATGGACAGGGGACACCCCAAACTGGCTGCAAAAATCGATGCACTCAATCCTGCTGTGCTCCGACTCATCAAACAGACATCCGATGGAGCACACCAGGAAGGAAAATGGCTTGGTATCTGCGGTGGTATTGCTTCTGATCCTCAGGCAGTGCCGATCCTGATAGGACTGGGTATTGACGAATTGAGTGTCTCTGTACCAACCCTGCCGGCGATCAAAGCCGAAGTAAGAAAGTATGCTATCGATGAATGCCGGAAAATCGCAGTGGAAGCATTGGCATGCAGCTCCGCCAAAGAGGTGCGCGAACTTCTTGCAGACGCAAAAAGGAGGAGCAAATGAGACTGTTATGGAAACAATTGGTCGCAATGATACATTCCGGGGCGAAGGATATTGGCATCAAAGAGAGAGAAGAGAAGCATATGGCACAACAGCTCATTCTCGCTTTTGGAGGTCAGCAAAATATAGAAAATGTGGGGGCATGCATCACAAGGCTCAGAGTAGAAGTCAAAGATCTCAACAAAGCCGACCGGGAGAGACTAAAGGCACTGGGAGCGGCAGGAGTCGTCGTCGTGGGCAACAATGTACAGGCAATTTTCGGTACACACTCTGAAAATCTGATGAAGGATATGAAATTATCTATGCCACACTTCCCCGATGAAGAGAATCAATCCATTCCAGTCGCCTATGATAAAGATGAAAAAAATCCGAAGCCACGCGATCCGAACGCACACGAAAAAGTAGCAGCATGGATCATCGCACTCGGCAGTGCCGGCAATATCTCCCAGGTAGAGTCATGTGCACAAACACGCCTCAGGATCAAGCTCAGAGACAGCAGCATCATCGATGAATTAAGCCTGAATGAAGAGGGAATAAACGCAATTGTTCGCATCAAAGAGGACCTTATACATCTGATCGTCGGACTCAATGCAGACCAATACGCTACAGAGATGAGTGCCCAGATAGCCAAATAATTATGAGACGAAAATAAGGGGATATCTTTTTATCCCGAACTTCATGTTCGGGAGAGGAGAGTCAGTTAGTTTCTTCTGAATTAATTTCTTCCGATGCAGTTGAGATCATCGAAGGCTTGCTCAAGTCTCTTTATCATAGACTCTTCAGCCGCCCTAAGCCATTTACGTGGATCATAATAGTTTTTGTTTGGTTTATCATCACCCTCAGGATTTCCGATCTGCCCCTGGAGGTAATCATGGTTTTTCTGATCGTATGTTCTCACACCATCCCAGAATGCCCACTGTGTGTCCGTATCGATATTCATTTTGATCGCACCATAGCTGATCGCTTCTTCGATCTCTTCAGGTGCTGATCCCGAACCGCCATGGAAGACAAAATCAACAGGTTTGGCTTTGGTGCCATGTTTTTCCTGAATATATTTTTGTGAATTATCAAGAATCGTTGGAGTCAGCACAACATTACCCGGCTTGTAGACTCCATGAACATTTCCAAATGAGGCTGCAATCGTAAACCGAGGACTAATCTTGCTTAATTCTTCATAGGCATAGTTCACCTCTTCAGGCTGTGTATAAAGCAGTGCATTATCAATCTCACTGTTGTCTACGCCATCCTCTTCGCCGCCTGTCACACCCAGTTCGATCTCCAGTGTCATTCCCATCTTGCTCATACGCTCAAGATATTTTTGACAAGTAGCAATATTCTCTTCGATCGGCTCCTCTGAGAGGTCGATCATATGTGACGAGAAGAGAGGTGTTCCATACTTTTCATAATGTGCTTCACTCGCATCGAGCAGCGCATCGATCCAGGGTAGCAGTTTGCGTGCGGCATGATCCGTATGCAAAACAACAGGAACACCATATGCCTGAGCCACTGTATGTACATGTTTCGCTCCGGAGATAGCCCCAAGAACTGCCGCCTTGTCAGAAGGAAGTCCTTTCCCTCCATAGAAAGAGGCCCCGCCATTACTAAACTGTACGATCACGGGAGAATTAACTTTTGCCGCTGATTCAAGCACGGCATTGATCGAATCTGTACCGATAACATTGACAGCAGGGATAGCAAACCCTTCTGTCTTTGCTATCGCAAAGATTTTTTGGACATCATCACCGGTCACTACACCGGCCTTCACTGCATCGAGAACTTTCTTGGACATTTGGACTCCTTTTTGGAATTATTTAACAACAACTTTGGCGGTCTTCATCAGTTCACCGGTGAACTTCTGCTGCTTGACAGTCATTTTGACATAGTTTTCAACTTTGTCATACTCCAACTGCTTACCGTCTTTATCTTTAAAGGCTTTCTTATTCTTTTCATAGAATTTTTTTGCCTCTTCATCGGTAACACTGATCTTTTTCATCTGCTGACTTACCCAATACTGAGCCGCCAGTTTATTCTTCTCTTCTGCAGTCACTTCTTTTTTGGAACGCTCTTCGATCAGCACAGTAGATGCCAGGCTTTCAAGCAATCCTGACTGCTGCTGTTTAGGCAGCATATCATAATCGGAAACTTTGCCTTTGGACGCCAACTTGAGGAATTCATCAGCATTCTTCTTGTAGATCGGATGGCCGTCTACTGTAGCGATAACAGCAGTGCCCGGTCTGCTTTTCTTCTGCACTGCGGGCTGGACCGGCTTCGCCCCTACATTAAGGTTGTCCAGATCCACAGCCGGTTTGGCTTTGGTTTCAGTCGGCATAAGGCTATTTTTCAATGCATCTTCGGCAGATGCAGATATAGAGACAACAGCAAGTATTGCTGTTGCAGTAATAAGCAATTTTTTCATTCGTTTCCTTTTATTTCATTTGGAAGATAATATCCAATATTTATATACAATTGGGTTAAAGGACAAGATGCACATACCAGCTATCAGTATCAGGTATTTTTAGAAGTGCCCAAAAATAGAGCCATGAACACTCAAGGCTCTGTGAAGCTCAGCAGATTACTTTTTTTCTGCAGTTGTTGCAGCAGGGGCTTCTTTGATCTCAATTTTAGCTTTTGATTTCAACTCTTTTGCCACTTCAGCCAATTTGGTCTGAAACTGCTGCTGTTTCAATGTCTGAATGATCTTCTCTTTAACCTGTTCAAATGGAACAGTTGCTTCTACTTTCTTCTCTTCGAGGAAAATGACATGGTAACCAAACTGTGTCTTGACAGGGACTACAGTAATTTCACCATTTTTGAGTTTGAATACAGCTTCTTCAAATTCCGGAACCATCTGGCCCTTGGCAAATGTTCCCAAATCTCCACCTTTTGGCCCCGTAGGCCCTGTAGACTTCGCTTTTGCCAACTCGATAAATTTCACTTTGAGCTCATTCCCTTTCAGTGTCTTCAACTGATCAATAAGCTCTTTGGCTGTTTTTTCATCTGTCACAAGAATATGTCTGGCATGTACACTTTCAGGAACCTTGAACTTGTCCTTATTCTTCTCGTAGAACTCTTTGGCTTCACTGTCACTGACAATGGCATTTTCCATCTGTGCTTTCATCCAGAGGCTGACTAAAAGTTCTTCTTTGAGTTTTTCCAAATTCTCTTTATATTCTGCCTTCTTCTCCATGCCTTCTTTTTTCGCTGCTTCAACGAACAGCACTCTTTCGACAAGACGATCGGTAATCATCTTCTTTTGCTCAGGAGTCAATTGCTCAAAATTCGTTCCCGGAGCTGTTGCGCGGACAAAAACCTGTGCATCCTGCTTGGTGACACTCTTCCCGTTCACTGTCGCTAGAATATCTGATGCTGTCAAGCCTGTTACCATCATTGCTGCTGCAACTACAGAAACTTTAATCATTTTTTTCATTCGTGTAATCCTTAATGTCTTTGATTTAATCCTGAGATTATATCGATGAATAGTAAATCATTTGTTAACAATGGCTGACTCAATGTTTCTATCGGCCGAACTGTGCTACTATTCCACTCTAAAGCAATGGAGAAAACTATGGCGAAGAAATTAGGTAAAAAACCTGTCAAAAGAGTCAAACAGGCAAGCAAAAAAGAGATCGAAGAGATCAAGTCACACTTTCTGGAACACTATCCCGACTCTGTCACAGAACTTGAATACCGCAACCTCTATGAACTGTTGATCTCAGTCATGCTCTCAGCACAATGTACGGACAAGCGCGTCAATATCATCACCCCTGCTCTATTTGAAGCTTATCCTCATCCTGTCGATTTGGCCAATGCCGATCTTGATGAAGTCAAGAGCCATATCAAAACCTGTTCTTTTTTCAACAATAAAGCCAAAAATCTCATCAAAATGGCACAATCTGTCGTAGAACACTATGATGGAGAGATCCCTCTCGATCAGCAAGAGTTGGTCAAACTCGCCGGTGTAGGACAGAAGACTGCCAATGTCGTGATGATCGAATACACCGGCGCCAACCTCATGGCTGTCGATACGCATGTCTTCCGTGTTGCACATAGACTCGGACTCAGTAACGCCATGACAGCAGTCAAAACTGAAGAAGATTTAAGTAAAAAATTCAAAACAGATCTGCACTTGCTTCATCAGGCAATGGTACTTTTTGGGAGGTACAGATGCAAAGCACTCAAACCTGAGTGCGAAGAGTGCTTTTTAGCAGAATATTGCAGGAGCAAAGAGGGTTTCAAAGTCTAGGAGCCTGTCGACTCATCTGATTGAAGCGAAAAATTCAATCTTTTAGGCATATTTTTGGCTCATTTGAGGCGAATAGCCGTAGCTATTTAACGAAAAGGAGCTGAAAACAGGACAAAAGAATGGGTTTTACAACCAATTAAGCATGAGTCCGACAGGCTCCTAGAGATAGCTTTGGGGACACCTCCAAAGAACTAAGACTTCTTACTGCTTTCCTTGCTCTCTTCTGTATGCGTTCTTCTATGATAGCGCTCTATGATATCGGGATCATGGTGGAGATTGATCTCGGCATTCTCTTTACCTTCATAAGGCAACTGGGAAAGTACATAACGTATAGATTCTAATCTGGCTCTTTTTTTATCATTACTGTCGACGATAATCCAGGGTGCATAGCCCGTATGTGTTCGACTGAACATCTCCTCTTTATAATGGGTGACTTCTTTCCACATCTTCTGGGCTTCCTGATCGACAGGGCTGAGCTTCCAGTGTTTGAGCGGATTGGTCATACGATCCTCAAAGCGTTTTTCCTGATTTTCTTTGCTGATGCTGAACCAAAATTTGATTAATATGATCCCGTCATCGATAAGTGCATGTTCGATCTCCGGTACCTGCTTCATAAATCGTTGGTACTGATCTTTGGTACAAAAGTTAAATACAGGCTCGACAATGGCACGGTTGTACCAACTTCTATCGAAAAAGACGATCTCTCCCTCATTGGGAAGATGCTGGAAGTAGCGCTGGAAGTAGAATTGCCCTGTTTCCACATCTGTCGGTTTTGGCAAAGCTACGACTCTGAATTTTCTGGGATTGAGATATTGGGCAAAGCGTTTGATCGCTCCGCCTTTTCCTGCTGCATCACGCCCCTCAAAGATGATCATCACTCGCTTGTCATTTTCAAAAACCCAGTTTTGCAGCTTGATGAGCTCTACCTGCAGTGCAGCCAAATCATTCTCATACTCTATATTCTGTATCACCTTTGAGAGTTTCTTTCCTTCTACTATCTGGGAAATACCGCTTTTGCTTCTGAGTAACTCAAATCCTTCTTCGAGCTTATTTACTATCTTTTCGGCTTTCTCATCACCCTTTACCTGTTTCTCTAAGTACTTTAACTCTTTAAAAACTGTTTTCATGTTTCTCCTTCAAATATCTATAAGTTTAAATTTTATTCCTTATCCACTTTGAAAATTATAAAATTTTACAAAATAAATTAGTTTGCCCTGGTTATGACACGTTTGAGCACACCAAAGGTTTTCTCCACAGAATCGATCTTGACCTTTTCACGGGTAGAGTGAGGATAACGGATAGTCGGCCCGATCGAAGCCAGTTTTATAGTAGGATACTTCTCTCTGATCACACCGCACTCCAGACCGGCATGGATCGCCATCATTTTGCTCTGTCCGAAGACTTCTGCAACACAATCACTTACCAATTCCGTGAAACTGTTGACCTCAGGTTTCCATGAGGGGTACTTGTCTTCGACCTCCACCTGAAAGCCGTAGCTTTCAAAAAAGTCTACCGTCTCACGGATCAACGACTCCAACCCTTCACTGCTCATTGCTCTGGCACTGCTCTCTATAGTGATTCCGCCTTTTTCATCTGTAGCGATAATTGCAAGATTGATACTTACATCAGGGATACCCAATACCTCATTTTGTGCCTGCACCCCATGTCGGAATGCCTCAATGAGTTCGATGATCCTGAACCCCTCTTTTAGCACCTTTGGCTGCTCACGGAGTTCTCTTGTTTTCACAAGATCCGTATCCTGAAATGGTTCTTCTGCATAAACGATCGCTACGGCATTGGCAGGTATGGAGTTTCGGCGTTCGCCCGCATAAAGACTTACAAGCTGTGTGACCTGATGCCCATGAAGATAGCTGCCCAGCACTTTGATCGCAGAGGGTATGCCTTTGTCGATATCGACACCGGAGTGTCCTCCGGGAAGCTCTCTGACACTCACTTCATAGCACGTGCCCCTTCCCTCAATAAATAGATCATTTTTAGAAGCTGTTACATCAGCTCCTCCCGCACAACCGATATAAACTTCAGCTTCATCCTCACTGTCAAGGTTGAGCATAGAGTATGATTGCAAAGTAAAAGAAAGTGCATTGGCACCGATCAATCCAATCTCTTCATCCGAAGTCAGAAGAAACTCCAACTCCTCCCCTTCGTCCATCAAAGACATCATCATCGCGATCGCTATCCCGTTATCCGCACCCAGGGAAGACTCCTCTGCTTTGAGCCAGCCGTCCTCTTCATACGTCTTGATCTCCGGTGCTCTTCCCATGCAAACCATATCATAATGTGCTTGGAGACAGAGCTTCGGATTGCCTTTGCTGATCAGGATATTTTTGGCACTGTCTATACTGACTTCATATCCTCTCTCCCTGCCGAAAAGGATCAGAAATTCCAAAAGTTTGTCTGCTTCTTTGCTACAGTGGGGGATTTGTGTGAGGGTTTTAAAATATTGTATGATTGATGACATGGTTTTCCTTGATTTTCTTTAGATGGTTTGCATAGTGTCTAAAATCTTTAATTCATCTTCTACTTCGGCTGGCTTGTAGTTGATAACAGGCATATCCGATGCTGCAAACATTTTTCGAAGTTTGTCTTTTCTGATACCCAGAAATTCTGCCAGCTTTCCAAATGATATTTCATCTTTTTTGTAAAGGTCAAAATAGAAAAGCTCTTTAATGCTTTGGCTGACAACTGCTTCGTCCAATGGCAGAGTTATTCCAATAGGTTTACCATGCTTCGTCACAAAAACAGCGTTCCCCTCTTCAAGTTGCTGTGTCATATTAGTAGAATTATTTTTGAGATCATGAATACTCACAGATGGCATTATTTATCCTCACTAGGGTTTTTAGGAACAGTATAGCGCAAAATCGCACAAAGTAAAAAAATACAAAATACAAAATACATACTGCACTCTTTTTAAGAACAAGAAGTCAGTTGATAGCGCCATCTCCTTTCATTCTCTTCACAATTGCATTGACTGTTGGCTGTGCCAATCCCAATACCTTGGCAATCCTATGCTGAGAATATCCCTGTTCGTATGCTTTAAGTATTTGGGTATTTCTCTCTTTTGTATCTTTCACTTCCAATAGCATCTTTTTTAGTTTTTCAATATCAGGTCTTTTATCTCTATTGTGTGCCTCTACCAAACTTGATGCCTTTTTAAGCTCCTGGAGCATTGCCGTATCTACTACTGAATTTAAAAATACTCTAATGGCTTCTCTATCCATTTGGTAGTTTTGTACTATCCACGATTCTTTTAGGCACTCAGGTATATTTTGTATGTCTAAAAAGTAATGGTAAGAGCTATAGACATAATCTTCAAGCGTTTTCACCATTTTTGCTTTGAGTGGGTTTTGTTCTATGTAGAGCATCAGTGTATAGAGGTAAGCTTCATCTGTGACATACCACGATTTAAATCTCCCTTGCCATAGATGTCCTGAACGTCTCTGTTTTTTATTGAAATAGAT
>JAYEND010000073.1:0-5473 GCA_034721895.1 Campylobacterota bacterium
AAATTAAAGATGCACTCCTTAAGAGTGCGGATACCGTTCCTGAAGCGTTAGAAGAGATAGCAGGAGAAAAGGCACATTATAAAGCCAGGGTTCTCGTTGCCGAAGACAACATTATCAACCAAAAATTGATTCGCCATATCCTTGAGGAGTCCGGACTGACCGTTGATCTTGCCAACAATGGTCTCGAAGCGTTTGAAAGACGGAGAAACGGCAACTATTCACTCATCTTCATGGATATCCAGATGCCGGTAATGGATGGCATTGAAGCGACCCATGAGATCCTCGACTATGAGGAAGATGAAGAAGTTCCGCATATTCCAATCGTAGCACTGACTGCCAATGCACTCAAAGGGGACAGGGAGAAATTCCTGGCAGAAGGAATGGACGAGTACATATCCAAACCGCTGGAAACAGCAGAACTGCGCTTTGTCCTCAATAAGTATTTGAAAAGTGAAACCGTAGAAACACCGGCTATAGAAACAGTAAGTACACAAATGGAAGAAGTGGCAGAAACAATGGAAACACCTGTAGAGACTCCAATCCCTGAAGCAGCTGACGTGCATATGGATGATACCATTTTATTGACTGACGATATTGTATTGGCTGACAACACAGAAGAGAATAAAATTCTGATTGCAAAGAGAGGTCTCCTTGAGAGTCGTATTCTTGCAAAAATAATCCAAAATCTGAATTATGAGTTTGATACCCTTGATGATCTGTCAAAAATAGAAGAAGTCTCTTCATCCGGTGAATATGATATTCTCATAGCCGACAGTGATCTTCTGCCGGAAGACCTGAATGAAATTCAGGATAAAGTTGCTATAATCTCGCTTTCTGATCCTGACAAGAATCAGAAAACCCGCGATATTGCACGAGGAGAATCAATTTCCCAGGCTGTATCCAGAGAGATATTGGAAACTCTAATCAACAAATATAGAGGATAGGGAGAATGGGATTGAAAGTATTGGTCGTAGATGATGATATGATTAACAGAATGCTGCTAAAGACACTCTTGAAAAAAAACCCCAGAGTCACAGGCATCATTGAAGCCGAAAATGGTTCAGAAGCGCTTGAAAAAGTGAAGAGTGAGGGTGATATCAATCTTGTTCTTCTTGATATTATGATGCCAATTCTGAACGGAATTGAATTTCTCAAGATTTTCCGGTCAGATATGGAGAACAGTCATATTCCTGTTATCGTATTGACAACTGATGACACACGCAAAACGGAGGTCTTTGACAATGGCGCCAATGATTTCCTCCGCAAGCCGATTATGGAAAAAGATCTCTTCGGGAAAATAGATAGGTGGACGTAATCAAAGCAGTACTTCTTTAAGTACCTCTTCGATACGCTTCACACTGATAATTTCTATATTCTCTTTGACCTCATCAGGAATATCTTCAAGATCTCTTTCATAATTTTTGGCAGGGATCAGCGCTTTAGTCACACCTGCCTTATAGGCTGCAATCAGCTTCTCTTTCAATCCGCCTATGGGTAATACTTTTCCTGTTAAGGTCAACTCTCCCGTCATTGCCACCTTGTTATTGACTTTTCGGCCACTAAGGATCGAAGCAATAGTCGTTGCCATCGCGATACCGGCACTTGGGCCATCCTTTGGTGTTGCACCCTCCGGAACATGGATATGGAGATCATAACGTTTATACACTTCACTGGCATCGACAACAGTTTGCTCTTCACGCTCTTTGGCATTGCGGGGAATACTCTCCGCGGGAATCTTCACGATACCTTTATCAATAAGTATTTTGACGACACTATAAGCTATTCTGGCCGACTCCTTCATCACATCTCCAAGACTTCCTGTTAGCTGCAGCAAACCTTTACCCTTGATTTTGATCGCTTCAATCGTCAGCACATCACCTCCTACTGCCGTCCAGGCAAGCCCATTGACCACGCCTACTTGAGGTTGATCTTCAACCGGTGAAATTTCAAAGACTTTTTTATCCGCAAAAGCATCAAGGTTTTTCAGGGTAATGGAGATTTTGGTTTTCTCTTTATCTTCCAGTAGCTGTCGGGCACTCTTCCGCATCAATGATGCCAATTTTCTTCTGAGATTACGTACTCCTGATTCTCTGGTGTACTCTTCTATCAATTTTTTCAGTGCAGAGTTTGAGATAGAAAATTCACGTTTTCTGAGTGCATGTTTTTTCAACTCCTGCGGGATCAGATAACGCTGCGCGATTTCAAATTTCTCATTGGGAGTATAGCTCGTCAGAGAGATAAATTCCATTCTGTCACGCAAAGGTGCGGGAATCCTTCCCGCATCATTGGCTGTAGCGATAAAAATCGATTTACTCAGGTCAATGTGGAAATTGAGATAATAATCCCGGTAATTGTCATTTTGCTCCGGATCCAGTATCTCCAGCAAAGCAGCTGTTGGATCACCCCTCTGACTTCGCCCTACTTTATCTATCTCATCAAGGACAATGACTGGATCCATTTTTTTGGCCTCGATCAACCCCTGTACAATTCTTCCCGGCATAGCTCCCACATAGGTCCGCCTATGCCCTCTAAGCTCATTGACATCTTCCAGTCCACCCAACGCGATCCTGACCAAGGGGCGTTTCAAAGCCGTTGCAATAGAGTTTGCCAGAGAAGTTTTGCCAACACCCGGAGGCCCTACAAAACAGAGGATAACTCCTTTGGCTTCATCCTTTTGTATACCTCTAAGTTCCGCTAATTCGCGGACTGAAAAGAACTCTACGATACGCTCTTTGGGTTTTTCCAGCGAATAATGATCTTTGTCAAGTTCATTTGCCACATCGCTTACACTGAGTTTCTTTTTGGCAAACTTTCCAAAAGGTATTTCAAAAACCCATTCCAGATAGCCCTGAAGCATATTGGCATCTGCACTGTCGGGATGCATCCGTGCGAAACGGTCCAATTGCTTTTTGATCTCTCTGTAGGCATCCTCCTTAAGGTAGGATTTGATCGTTTCAAGCTTCTCGCGGAACAGGGCGATCTCTTCTTCTCTCTGCGTATCAACACCCAGATCCTTCTGTATCTGTTTGAGCTGCTCCTTGAGGAAATACTCTTTATTGGTCTGCTCTATTTTGCTATGCACTTTATTGCGTATTTCACGCTGGATCTTTGCTGCTTCTATCTCTGCAATGATAATATCCACAAGCGATAACAGACGATTCTCTATATTTGTATCGATATAGAGCTCATAAGCTTGAGTCTTTCCCAGCTTAAGCATTGAAGAGACCAGGTCAGCGATACGATGAGGCTCATCATTCTCTTCGATCGTTCGCAACAGATCGGCAGGGAAAGAGCTGTTGGCTGCCGAGAGTTGCCTGATCTTATCGCGCAGGATGTCCATCAATGCATCCACTTTGAGCTGGTTATAGCTCTCATTCTGCACGATATCGATCACCGCCTGAGGGAACTCCCCCTCCAGAGGCTTAACCACTACACCGCGCGCCAATCCCTGAAAGAGGATTTTAACACGTCCATCAGGCATATGTACCTTCCGCATGATCGAACCGATCACACCATATCTGTAAATCGCCTCAAAATTGCGTTCGCCTTCATGTCCCTCTCTGGTGGACGTCACAAAAAGCAATGAATTGCTCTCCATTGCATCGGTGGCCGCATCGATATCTTCCTGTGAAGTCAAAAAGATCGGACTGATCATAAAAGGATAGAGAAAAAGATCATCCTCCACAACGACCGGCAATGCGGTCGGAAATGCATCATAATCGCTCAACTGCATAACTACTTACTCCTAAACAGTAGCGGAGCCGCTGCACCGCATACTAAAATTATTAATTATTATTTATATATTGTATTAGTCAAATATCCTACTCAAAATACCTCTCTCAGGCAACTCGATATCTCCCATATTCAAAGGAGACTGCTCATTCTTAAAACGATAAATCTTTGCCCCTTTTTCCTTATTCACACGATCATAAAGTGCCGCGATATTTTCATTGAGCAGATACTGGCTCATATGCAGTCTGACCAGGATCGTGTTGACCATCGGTTCATAAGAAGAACCCGGATGGCGCATCACAAATTTATCGGCATTGTCAACCGTATCTATCATCAGCTTCTGGTCTTTATTGACATCAGTGACACCCAGAAAGGCTGATTTGAGCTTCATGTAGTCGGCATATTCCCGACCGGCACTTGTAGCGAAACGCTTGTTATATTCATCGAAGTAATAATTTGCCATCAGGTACTCTTCTTCCTCCATATGGCCATGCGCCAGCATGATTATAGCTGTAGGAAGCAGCGGTGAACGCATGTGCTCACTTTTCAAAGAGAGGTAGTACTCATCAGCCTTATCCAGATTGGATTTGCTGATAGATTCTGCAACCTTCTTGTACCAATAAAGTGCCGGTTTGTTATACTCTGTCACTTCATCCTTCTTTGCACATCCGGCAAAGAAAAATGCGATCGCTACTACTACCCATAGACTCTTTCTCATCCCATTACCTCATTTATAGTTATAATATAATGACCTTTATGATATCTCAAAGTATGTAAAAAGCTTATTATGTTTGGATATAATTGAGAAAATAACAACAATTGCACGCTCTGATGAGCCTTATAATATCACCATATCAGACTCTGATACGATATCAGGATACAGTGGGGTATGCATCATCAGTGGATGTAAGAAAATAGAGACTAAAGGAAGATTTGTGAAACTGACGATCATTGGAAGCGGAGCGATGGCTGTCGCTTTGGCAGAGGGACTCAAAGAGCGGTATGAACTTGAATTTATTGGCCGGGATACAAAAAAACTGGAGCAACTTTCAGAACAGTTCAATGCTTCTTTGTCTCTGCTTGAACAGACTGATATCAACGGAAAAAATATTCTGCTCTGTGTCAAACCCTATGCTCTGGATGCTGTAGGAGCTCAATTGTCCGGCAAAGCCCGAACCCTCTACTCCATCCTTGCAGGCACCCCCATCTCTGCACTCGAAGCAAAAATCGATGCAGAACATACTGTCAGAGCTATGCCCAATGTCGCAGCCGCCTTTGGAGCATCTGCGACAGCGTTGGCCGGAGATGAAGCAGTCAAAGATGAAGCACTGGAGATATTCAATGCCATCGGCAAGAGCCTCTGGTTCGGCAGCGAAAAAGAACTCGATATCGCCACTGCCGTAGCCGGAAGCGGCCCGGCCTATCTCGCACTGGTCGCCGAAGCGATGATGGATGGCGCTGTCAAGCAGGGACTCAAAAGAGGAGACAGCATCCAACTGGTAGAGGCTCTTTTCACCGGCTTTGCCCCACTGCTCTCAAACCAGCACCCTGCCCTGATCAAAGACAGCGTCATGAGCCCCGGAGGTACCACTGCGGCTGGTTATGCCGCACTGGAGGAAGGTAAGGTCAGAGACGGATTCATCAAAGCGATCGAAGCGGCGTTCAAGGTGACCCAAAAGTAGATTTCGATAAAAAATTTTCAAAGGTCTTCTTAATCCGTATTTAAGTTAATCTATGTAAG
>JAYEND010000074.1:0-19440 GCA_034721895.1 Campylobacterota bacterium
ACAGATGTGAGCATAAAGACTGTCATGTCACCTTTGTAGGCTCTTGTAAGATAGAGAAAAAATGTGACAAATATAGATAAAAACAGCAAATACCACTCTCTGTCCTGAGGAAAAAACCCTATAAGCAACATACCTATAATAGCACCGATCACTGTTCCTGCAACGCGCCTCAAACCTTTACTGATAGATTCGCCCACAGGGCCGGCCACTGCGATCAGCATCACCGTTATCGCAGCTGTTTGTGCCTGTGCCCAGCCTTGAGAGAAGGGTATGAGATACGCAAGTGCCATAGCAAGAGAGACTTTGATAGCAAATTTGAGTTTGTCTGAAGGGATGAAAGAGAGTAGATCATCTATGATCTGGATCACAGTTTTTTTACGCTCTTTACTCGCAGTTTGCAACTAGTTTCCTTTTTTCTTTTCTTCCATTGCCGACAAGTGCAGGGATAAGAGACTTGAAACAATGATTGCCATATAGAAAACACCGATGATCGCTTCCATATAAACAAAGAACTCTGCTATACGGTTGGTAGGAAGTATATCACCATATCCCAATGTGGTAAGCGTTACAAAACTGTAATAGGCAACACGGGAAAAAATTTGTTGCCAGCCTGCTGCTTCTATGCCGGAGAAAGCCTGAGGATCCATGGCAAGTATAAACAGGTAGATCACTGCCCATATGAGTCCAAGTAAAATATAGAGTGTTAAAGAACCGACGATCTTGTTCCCATCAACTTCACCCACAAAGAGTACCTGTTTTGCAGCAATAGTGAAAACACGAATGAAAAAAACTAGTAAAACCAGTAAAATAAAATAAACGGTGAGATGATGAGGAAAAAGTTTAGCAACTATGCTTAAAAGAATGAAAGAAATGATAATCGTATAGGCTGTCCATTTCCATGTACGGTCAGCATTCAAGCTTTTAATACTTATAATCAGCATAGAAAGTATGACAAGAGAAAAAATGTCTTCACCCATACTCCCCGGAACTTCTACCACAACTGCGGCAGAGAAGAGTAAGGTTATCAAAGAGAAAAAAAGATAAACAAAGTTGTTTTTTTGACTGATTTGTTGCATCTTTTAAGCTTCTGTTGTCACAGCTTCTTCTTCTACTTCATTCATCCAAAAACCAAAGAGCGTATATGCCAAAGCAAAAATAACGGCTCCGACAAAGAGTCCTATCATGCCCATAAGCATCATACCACCGATCGCACCGATCAAAATGACCAACATGGGTACATCCACACCTCTACCCATAAGCATAGGTTTTAGTACACCGTCACTTGCTCCTACGATCAACATGTAAATTGTAAATATAATTTCAGCTGTACCGGATCCCTGAGAGAAAACATAAGCGATTACCGGCCCGATAATAAGCAGTGCAGGTACCTGGATAATAGTTAAGAACATAATCGCAACAGCCCAGACCATTGCAAGAGGGATACCCATCAATGCCATACCGATCAATGCCAGTGTAGCTTGGATCACGGCAACACCTATAACACCCATTACCACAGAGCGTACTGTCAATGTAGATAAAGTTGCCCAATCATCACCTTTGTCTCCCATAATACGACGTGAGATAGCCCGATAAAATTTCTCAGCGCCTTCAGACCCTATGAGAAAAACTGCGGCGATGATCATGGAACCTACAAAAAGAAGTACAGTACTAAGTCCACTACCCAAAGCAGAAAGCACGGAACCTGCTCCTTTTTTGATCTCCTCCTTGAACGGTTCGAGTGTTTGGCGTAGATTGTGTGAAGCACTGTCCCAGAATGTATAGGCTTTCTCGCCGATCAGCGGCCACTCTTTTACTTTTTCCGTTGGTGGTGGTACGGTGATGTTCCCTTCCTGCATTGCATGCATTACTGTTTGTGCTGTGTCAATCGTTTTGCCCGAAAGGGCATAGGTAGGCAGTATCAACGCGGCTATCACTGCAACAGTAATGGCAATGATGATCTTTTTACGGTTTCCAAAACGCTTTTCAAGCATGTTCACAAGCGGAGAAATCGCTACTGCTATGATCACACCCCAAACCACTATCGCCATAAATGGTTTAGCGATCAAATATGATAGATAGATCACCATTGCTATAAGACCTACTTTAATAGCGATCTCTATTGCAAGACTTACTTTCTCTTCACGTGCTTGAATTTTCTCTGTCATTCTGTTTCCTTATGCATAATTATAGCTGAAGAATCTGTAAATGATCAGTTGGTGCGCGAAATCTCACTCAACATAGAAAAGCTGGATCATTTCAACTCTGAGCTAAGTGATGCCGATAACGAGACAAAGAAAAAGATCAATACAAGCATCAAAGAGACAAGGAAAAAACTGAAAATGCTTCAAAAGCGTTCCAATACTAAGTTGACAGATGCAAAAACAGAGTATGGAGAAAAAGTGACTACTTTGAATGACCAGTTAAAAGTTTCCAAAGAGTCTAAAAAAGTAAAGATCACGGAAAAGAAAGAAGCGCTAAAAACTGACTATGAAGCACGCTATGCAAAGCTTGAAGAAGCGGTCCAATTGGTAAAACAAATTTTATAAAAAATTATAGCCTAATATCATCCCGGATTATGGTGTTAAGGAAATGATTTCAGATATAATAAAATAGTGACATAGTTGGGCTTTATGATACAATATATCATTTAGATCAAAATCAAGGAATAGAAGATGTGGATGGCTATTATAGTAGCGATTTTTTATATCCTGGGTGTCCTCTCATCCATCAATGCGGTTATGACAGCGCGGACTTCTCAGGGAGCTATCGCCTGGGTCGTTTCACTGATCACTTTCCCCTTTATCGCAGTCCCCGCCTACTGGATTTTTGGAAACAGCCGCTTCAATGGCTATGTAAAAGCCCGACACTCCAGCCATACAAAAGTCCAAAATGGATTGTCAAAGACGCTTGAAGGGCTGGAACCCTATCATATTGGGGATTCAGAGATATCCCCGGCAGGTGCAGCAACCGAGAAACTGGCAGATCTTCCACTCCTGCAGAGAAACAGTGTTCAGCTTCTGATAGACGGCAAGGCTACTTTTGACAGTATTCTTGAGGGGATCGATAGTGCAACATCCTATATCCTCTTTCAATTTTACATTGTGCACGATGACAAGATAGGCCGAGAGATCAAAGAGCGCCTGATCACCAAGTCAAAAGGGGGAGTGAAAATCTATTTTCTTTACGACGAAATCGGGAGTTTCGATCTCTCTGACTCCTACAAGGATGACCTGCAAAAGGCTGGAGTGGAAGTCAATAGTTTTCACACCCAGAAAGGTCCGGGCAACCGATTTCAGCTCAATTTTCGCAATCACCGAAAAATAGTCGTTGTTGATGGCAAAACAGCATGGATTGGCGGGCTTAATGTGGGTGATGAATACCTTGGAAGAGATCCAAAGGTTGGTAACTGGCGTGATACCCACATGAAAATAACCGGTCCTGCTACAATAGCTGTTCAAGTCTCATTTGTCGAGGATTGGCACTGGACAACAGAGATGCTTGTCCCTGGTATTACTTGGACACCGACTCCTTCTTCAGAAGGGAATACAAATGTACTCATCATACCTTCAGGACCGGCAGATGAACTGGAGACGGCAACACTGATGTTTCTACACACCATCAACTCTGCAAAAGAACGTATCTGGATCGCAACACCTTATTTCGTCCCCGATGATGCGATTCTTGCAGCACTTCAGCTTGCGGGTCTCCGAGGCGTGGATGTCCGTATCCTTATCCCGGACAAGGCAGATAATCTTCTCGTGAATCTCTCCTTCTATACCTATCTTGATGATGCGAGCCGCACCGGTGTACGATTTTTCCGCTACACAGACGGCTTCCTCCATGAAAAAGTAATGCTCATTGATCATACTGCTGCTACCGTAGGAACAGCCAATTTCGATAACCGTTCATTCAGGCTCAACTTCGAGATCACCGGACTTGTTTCAGGCCCTGCATTTGCCGAAGAGATCGAAGCGATGTTCAAAGATGATTTTGCCCGTGCACGGGAAATGACAAAGAGTGATATCGATGAACAGTCCTTCTGGTTCAAACTGATAACCCGACTGGCTCGATTGACTTCACCGGTACAGTAAAAATTACAAATTTATGCTACAATAAAATTTAAATTAAGAATGGAGGTAGAAAAATGAGAAAATTACATTTAGCAACAATTTTGGTTGCCAGTGCATCTCTTATCCTGATGACTGGATGTTCAACAAAAGCGGGAACAGGTTCACTTGTCGGTGCTGGAGGCGGAGCACTTCTCGGTAGCGCTGTGGGTGGTAGCAGGGGAGCAGCTGTCGGTGCGGCATTAGGCGGTGTATCAGGTGCGGCAATCGGAGCCAATGAAGACAGAAAAGATATGAACAGAAGATATTATAAAGATGAACGCGGTGCGACGTATTATGTTGGAAGTGATGGGCGACGCTATTACGTGAATTAATGAAGGGTATCTCCTGTTATTAGAGGTGCCCTAAAGATAAACGGTGGGGCTTTCCCACCAACATTAAATCCTATCCCTACTCGTCAAAAATTATAATATCATAGCTATTCTTTGTAACTATCGCCTTACTCACATGCACAGATCCATTGCGATTGACTTTACTCAGCTCATTTCGCAACTGATCGATCTCCTCCTGCATCTCTTGCATCGTCTCTTTGAGCTGCAAGACAACATCTACACCGGCCAGGTTGACACCCATCTGTCTTGTCAAACGGAGGATCATCTTCATCCTGTCAATATCCCGCTGCGAATAGAGTCGCACACGGCCCTGTGTCCGTGAGGGCTTGACCAAACCTTCTCTCTCGTACTGTCTCAAAGTCTGCGGATGGATATCAAGTATCGTCGCCACCACACTGATCAAATAAACCGGTTCGTCATAACTATGCATCATTTACTACTCCTTTACAGCTTCTCTTCGCAGAGGCTTCTCAAATCTTCTGGCAATGTATCAACATCAGGGAGTATCACATTGGCGATGAGATAAAGATCGCCCTTCAATGCTGTTTTTCTATCAGGCATTCCCTTGCCCTTCAATCTGAATTTCTGACCGTTTTTAGTATTTTTAGGCACTTTCAGAGACACCCCTTTTTCCGGTGTCTGCACCTCGATCTTGCCGCCAAACCACGCAGTTCTTAATGGGACATCGATCGTTTTGTAGAGATTGTCCCCTTTTCTTTCATACTCATCGGACGGGGCAACTTCTACTTTTATCAACAGGTCGCCAACCTGCCCCCCCTGGCTCTTACCTTTTCCTCGGACACGCATCGTCTCACCACTCTTGATACCTGCCGGGATCTTGATATCGAATGTTTGCCCGTTTGCAGAAACTGAGTGTTTGCCGCCAAGTGCCGAGACAATGAATGGCACTGAGATCCTGGCCTGTGTATCGAGATCCACCTCTCCAAAACCGCCGAAACCTCCAAAACTGCCCTGCTGCCCGGAAAAACCTCCGGCACCGGCAAAGCCGCCTCCTCCGCCAAACATTTGGCGCAATATTTCATCCAGATCAACATTGCTTCCCTGACCGCGTGCAAAGTCATGAAAGTTTTGGCCTCCGAACATTTGATCACCGAACTGGTCATACTGTGCTTTTTTCTCCGTATCACTCAAAACCTCATAAGCTGCGTTGATCTCTTTGAACTTATCTACGGCACTTTCATCCTTGTTGATATCCGGGTGATATTTCCGTGCCAATTTTCGATAGGCTTTTTTGATCTCATCTGCACTGGCATTTTCACTGACACCCAGTGTTTCATACAAACTCTTTGACATTCTTGCTCCTGATTTTCATACTCTATTCACTTTTTCCTGCATAAGTATATCAAAATACTTTAGTCAAAGTCAATCAAGGTTTGGAAAATGTAAAAAATTTATCTCTTTTGCCCTGACACAGGGAGTTTAGTAACGATTTTTGGTACTATATCTTGATATAATAGAGCTGAACAAGCTGTTGTGTTGATAAGGTATGACTCAAGATTTTCACTATTTTCGATAGAGAGCAGGCTTATACCCCTCTCGCATTAACTTCATCATACCGCCCTTGAGATTGATCACCTTGTAACCAAACTCTTTATCAAGAAAATCAGAGATCATGGTGGTACGGCTGCCTGTACGGCAGATCAGAGCAAACGTTTCATCCTTTTTAACGATCTTATTCAGTTCGGTGATAAACTCTTCAACATTGTATCCCCCCTGCTCATTAAAAAACATGACCGTATGGGCACCCTGTACAATTCCTGTTTCTCTCCATTCACCGGGGGTACGTATATCGATCACTTTGATCCCTTTCTTGAAGAAATCCGGAGTTGCAACGACATGCTGAACATCTGCGAAAAGCAGTGATCCGAGCATTATCAGCAGTAATAAAATTTTACTCATAGTCAATTTCCTTTAAAAGAATCCATCATTATTGATCTCTCTGCTCTCAGAGAAGTAATAGGCTCCCTTGATCACCCGGTAAGCTATCCAGAGCTGCGTCAAGGCAAGTACAAATCCACCGATAAAAACAAGCAGCAGGATCACACCGGCGATCGACATACCCAGGCCGACCCAGAGTGTCTTGATCTGCCATCTGAAATGAGACTCTTCCATCGTACCAATACTCTCATCATATTTCAGATAGGCAATAAATCCTGCTACCAGGAAGGAGAGGCCACCTGTAAAGAGTGTCAATAATTGCAGCGCATAGACTGCCCATACAAACTTTTTCAAATCCTCTGTATTTGGCTGAATGTCAAATGATGCCACTGATAGTCCTTTCATTTTTTTGTATTGTAGCGAAAAGATGTAAAGTAATTGTGGATTAAGCTGCCCTTTTTAAATATTTATTAATGTAAAAAGTGTCTTACTGTTGTAAAATAGAGTGAAATACCGTGTTCGTTGGCAGCTTCGATAACCTCATCATCACGGATGGAACCGCCCGGTTCAATGATCGCTTTGACTCCGGCAGCCGCTGCAGCATCGATAGAGTCACGGAAAGGGAAAAAGGCTTCAGATGCCATCGCTGCGCCCACAATATCAAGATCCATCTCTTTGGCTTTTTTGAGGGCGCACTGTGCCGCATCGACACGGCTTGTCATGCCCATACCTACTGCTACCATCGCTGAGTCTTTCACATAGACGACACAGTTTGACTTGGTAAGGCCGGCCACTTTCCATGCAATCTCGAGATCTTTCATCTCCTGTGCAGTGGCTTTTTGCTCACTTTTATGATGGGCATTGTGGACTTCATTGTCACAGATGCAGTCGCTGTTCTGGAAGACAAATCCGCCATCGATATGTTTGAAATCGATCGGATCATTGGCAAGTTCCAGTTTTGTATTGCCCTGCGCAAAGAGTTTGATACGTTTCTTTTTCTCAAATACTGCGATCGCATCCTCGTCAAAATCAGCTGCAATGATCACTTCAAGGAATATCTCATTCATCTTCTCAGCAAATTCTTTCGTTACAATACCATTGACTGCCACTACCCCGCCAAATGCAGAGACAGGATCACATTTGAGCGCTTCCACATAAGAGTCAAGCAGTGTCTCCTTGATCGCAAACCCACAGGGGTTACCGTGCTTGACGATACAGACTGCCGGCTCATCGCCAAAGCTTGCAGCGATTTTGAGTGCACCATTGACATCCGTCAGATTGTTGAAGCTTGCTTCACCTTTGAGTTGCTTGAAGTTTTCTGTGAAAAATCCATCAAACTCATAAAGTCCACCTTTTTGGTGTGGATTTTCACCATAACGCGTATCAAATACCTTTTTGCCCGCAATGAACTGATACTCACCGAATCCACCGTTAAATCTGCCATTCATGTAGTTGGCGATCATGCTGTCATAGGCTGCAGTATGCTCAAAAGCTTTGATCATCAAATCTCTTCTGAACTCCAATGTATCACTCTTGCTCTGAAGTGCTTCCAGTACAGATACATAGTCATTGACATCCGTGACGATAAGCACATCATTGAAGTTTTTTGCTGCGGAACGTACCATTGCAGGACCGCCGATATCAATGTTTTCGATGATCTCATCAAAGTCATCTGTCCTGCCGATCGTCTCTTTAAATGGATAGAGATTGACACAAACCAGATCGATCCTTTCTACGCCAAGCTCTTTTGCTTGAGCGACATGCCCCTTATCTCTACGCTTATGCAGTATACCGCCATGCACATAGGGATTGAGTGTTTTCACTCTTCCTTCAAAACACTCGGGGAATTTGGTGATCTCATCGATCTCAATCGCTTTGATCCCATTTTCAGTCAATTTCTTAAACGTTCCGCCTGTAGAGATGATTTCCCATCCCTCCTCTTCCAGTCCTTTGGCAAACTCTACTATACCGCTCTTATCACTTACACTCAACAATGCTCTCATGCCGTACAACACCTTTATATTAATAAATATTTATCTCAAAACAGTGAGACTTTTTGTAATGGAATTATATCTTCTCTTGGCTTCTAATCTAATTTGGGGTAAAATCTACCTCAACAGCATATCATCAAGGAGAAACCCCCTAATGCTTAGTTTTTTGCAAAAAATCGGCAAGGCGCTGATGACCCCGATCGCCGTCCTTCCTGTCGCGGCTTTGCTTCTGCGCTTTGGTTTCGGTGATATCTTCGATGGGCAGACCGCAGATATCATGAAAGCAGCTGGAGAAGCGGTCTTTAGTAATCTCGATCTGTTATTCGGTATCGGTATTGCCTACGGCTTGGCAAAGAACCATGACGGTGCTGCCGCTCTCTCCGGCGCAGTGGGTGTACTGATCGCCAAAGATGTCTACCATGCCATAGATGAAAATGTCAAAATGGGTGTTTTCATCGGTATTATCATCGGAGTACTTGCGGGAACTCTTTACAACCGTTTCTATGATATCAAGCTGCCTGAATTTCTCGGCTTTTTCGGCGGCAAACGTTTCGTCCCCATCATTACTGCCATCGCTGCGATCATCGTAGGGGTACTGGCCGGCTATTTCTGGCACTTTGCCCAGGATGGCATCGATGCCTTCTCTAATACCATTATCGGCCTTCAGGAGGCGGGAACGTTCATCTATGGCACTCTCAACCGTCTGCTGATCCCATTGGGCCTGCACCACATTCTCAACTCTGTCTTCTGGTTCCAGCTGGGAGATTATGAATACATCAAGGCCGGCAAGGAGCTTGTCGTTCATGGTGACCTGCCTCGTTTCTTTGCCGGCGACAAGAGTGCGGGTACCTATATGGCCGGCTTTTACCCCGTGATGATGTTCGGGCTCCCTGCTCTGGGTCTTGCCATGTATCTCAACGCCCCCAGATCCAAGCGCAAAAAAGTCGGTGCGATCCTTGCCGGTGTCGCCTTCACCTCTTTTCTGACCGGGATCACGGAACCTTTTGAGTTTCTCTTTCTCTTTATCGCACCGGCTCTCTTCGCAGTGCATGCTCTGCTTACAGGTCTTTCACTGGCTTTGGCACAATTTCTGGGGATTCACCACGGGTTTGGATTCTCAGCCGGTTTTATCGATTATGTCATCAATTACAAGCTTGCTACCAAACCACTACTGATCCTCCCTCTTGGCCTCTTTATCGGTTTATTATATTTTATAATATCATATACATTGATAAAGTATCTTCGTATCAGTATCTTTGAAGAGATGGAAGAGGAAAAAGATGGGTTACCGCCTCTGGCACAGAATGATGAGGCAGTCAGATTTATTGAGGCTCTGGGGGGTAAAGAAAATATTCTTGATACAGATGCCTGTATCACTCGCCTAAGAATGACAGTGGCAGACAGTACCGGCCTTAAAGAGGTAGACTTCAAAGCTCTGGGTGCCAGCGGGGTGATCCGGCCTGACAGCAAAAGTATCCAAATTGTATTGGGAACAAGGGCGGAGAAAGTTGCCGAAGCTATAAAGTCAGCAATAAATGTGAATCATTGAATTCTCCAATAGGAGGTATTAATTATTTCTTCTTTTTAGGCAATTTCATCACAATCACGAAAATCACAACGATCACCGCATAAAGAATATAAGTTGTAATTGAGTCATCACTCTGCGGCATCATTCCACCTCCATGAGAAGTTCACCCCTGGCGGTCTTACCAAGTTTTTTCTCTATTGGCTTGTCACTGCTCTCTTCTGTCACAATAACAGGGGTAATGATCTCTTTTCCCAGGGATTTGATCTTTGCCAGATCTGCACGGATGATTGTATCGCCAGCCTTAACAGCCTCTCCTTCACTGGCTACGGCAGTAAAGCCCTCACCCTTCAGGTTGACAGTATCAAGACCGATATGGACGATCACTTCCAAACCTTTTTTGTGCTTGACAGTGTAGGCATGATGTGTTGAAAATATTTTACTGATGATACCATCAAAAGGAGCACCAAATACCCCATCTGTGGGGATGACTGCAACACCATCACCCAACATTTTCCGGGAAAACACTTCATCATTGACCGATTCCAATGCAACTGCTTCTCCTGTTACAGGCGATACTATCTCAATACTTTTTGCTTTAAACAATCCAAACATTACCTATCCTTTAACCTAGTGCCATTATTATACTCAAAGAAGATAAAGGGTGTACCAAATATTTATTATTGCAGAAACCTCTATTCAGGATGTTGAGGGCACCCTTGGGATATACTATTTTCCTACAAATAGAACAGGAGAATAAGTCTATGATGAAATTAGTGATACTGCTCACAGTAGCAATTGTTCAACTTGCAGCGGTACAACCCACTGAACTCTATGGAGAGTGGGAGTCTGAAAGCACAACGATGGTAAAGTCAGCGGTAAATACTGAATATGAGCAGCTCACCCTCAATCCGGGGAGCTTCATGCTTACCATGTTTGTCACAGTCCGACAAAATGATTACCTGATAAAAGATCTTCAAATACAGGGTATAGGCGAGTGGAAAGTATCCGGCAAAGTGCTTGTGTACGTCATCAGGGAAGTCAGAACGATCGATGTACAAGAGATAAAAGGGATCTCTCAGGATTCTTTGAATACCTTTGCTGCAGAACTGCACCAGAAATTTCTTAGTGATCCTATCCGAATTCTCTCTATTTCATCAATCAGTTCTGAGAGGATCACCACCATTAATGAAGCCGGTATTGAGACAAATTACCGTCGGAGATAAGTCTGAACTATGCATGAAATTTAAGAACACCGTCAATATAAACCTGCTTGACAGCAATATCCTCATCAAAGATCACGATATCTGCTTCACAGCCTTTCTCCAGCATACCCTTGAAGATTCCCAATCGCTCTGCAGGCAGGGAAGTCACCGCAGTGACGGCTTCAACCAGTGATGCTTCTGTATGCGTGTAAAAATTCTTAACAGCTTCATTGAGCTTGAGTACACTCCCTGCCAATACACCACTTTCCAGTGCCGCTTTCCCTTCTGAAACAGTCACTTTCTGGCCACCCAGATCATAATCACCGCTCCTCATACACCCTGCCCTCATCGCATCGGTAATAAGAATCAGACGATCTTTTTTGATCTTTTCAACCATTCGAAGAGCATTGGGATGGGTATGAACCAGGTCAGCAATGATATCGGCTGTCACATCACTGTCAAAAACAGCACCGATAAGGCCCGGAGTGCGATGATGCCAGAGAGGCATGGCGTTAAAAAGGTGTGTGGCATGGGAAACTCCCCAGACGAAACTCTCTATGGCTTCATTATAGCTGCTCTCACTGTGTCCGATACTCAAAAGAATATGGGGATACGCTTCGCTGATCTTTCTGATAAATGCCTCAGCACCTTCCATCTCCGGAGCAATGGTGATCACGCGGATATGGTCAAGATAAGGCTCTATCCAGTCGAAGTTGGCCTCTTGAATATGCTGTGGGTCCTGTGCCCCACACTTCAGAGGATTGATAAAAGGGCCCTCAAGATGGATTCCGGCAATTTTGGCGCCGCTCACCTGAGCACCATGCTCAACGATCGCATCAAGAGCCTTGACAATATCTGACTGGCCCATCGTCATCGTCGTTGCGACAAAAGAGGTCGTGCCGGTCTGAAGCAGTGTTTGTGATATAGTTTCCAACGCCTCAGGTGTCGCATCCATCACATCCGCTCCACCGCTGCCATGGATATGGATATCGATAAATCCTGCACTGACATAATGCCCTTCTGCATCGATGATTTCACAATGCTCCGGCAATGCTTCTCTAATCAATGTCACTATCTTATCATCAAAGAGCAGGTGATAGCCGATCAGGATCTTTTTATTATGGATGATTCTTCCGTTGATAATCGCTTTCATATTTGAATTATAACAATTTATCACCACATTACCCAAATACAATAAACTAAGGAGACCTGTATAACCATAAGTAACTTCAACACTTTATAGACAATTAAAGCCTTTCCGCTAGAATACGGCGATTTCAATACCACACAAGGAAAACCAATGAAAAAAACACTGCTCACACTACTCGTACTCCTCATCGTTGCCGGAGGGGTATTCTACTTTATCCAGGGCAAGGATACCTATGATGCAAGCAAATACTCAGCCACGGTCAGCAATGGACTCCAAGAGGATTCTTCTGTCACCTTTACACTGCCAGACCAGTTTGACAAATCTCATACTCTGGACAACTCTGTGCAAAAGCTCATCCTGGTTTTTGCCAAAGATACGGGTCATACGGTCAAAGAGTTCCTCAAAAAGCAGCCTGCCGACTATCTGGCAAAGCACCATGCGATGTTTGTCGCAGATATCAGTCCGATGCCGGTAGTCATCCGAAATACTTTCGCGATGCCGGACCTTAAAAAACAGACCTACAGTGTCCTGTTGATCTATGACAAAAAGATTGCTGAAGCCCTCAAAAAAGGTGCGCAAACAGAGATGATCGCTATCGCAACACTCAATAACGGAAAAATAGAAAAAGTAGACTATCTCAAAAGCGAAGACGAACTCAAAGCAGCCCTTCGGTAACATGATCGGGAGTTTCTCCCGATAGCTCCCTGCCTCCTTTTATCACCACACCAACCCAAAGTACCCTTTATTCACTATACCCATAATAATATGGTAAAATATTTCTCATGCAAACACTTTTTTATATCGGTATCATTTTTGTACTGGGTGCTTTGATGGAATGGCTTAGCCCAAAGGTAGGGCTGCCAAAAGTTGTAGGGTACCTGCTTTTAGGGCTTCTCATAGGGCCTGAAGTTTTGGGACTCATTCCGGAGAGTTTTGTGCAGGAGACCCATATCATCACTGATCTATCCCTTTCGCTGATCGCCGTTTTAGTGGGAGCAAATCTCAAATACACTGCACTTAAAGAGATGGGCAGGCAGATCATAGCCATCACATTTTTTGAAGCAGCTTTTGCATTTTTATTTGTCAGCATCGGATTTTATCTACTTTCAGTATTCCTGGGAATTTCTGCAGAGCAAAGTCTGATCATCTCGATCCTCTTTGGCGGTCTTGCCTCTGCTACGGCACCGGCAGCAACCATCGCTGTCGTACATGAATGCAAAGCCAAAGGGAGATTTACGACTACCCTGCTTGCTGTTGTCGCTTCCGATGATGCACTGGCTTTGATGTTTTTCACTTTTGCAGTCACACTCGGAGGTATCTTTGCCGGAAATGGTCATTTTTCACTTTCTACACTGCTTGATATGTTCACTATTATCATCCTGAGTGCAGTTGTCGGAACAATCGGGGCAATTGTTTCGGTACTGATCGATAAACTCTTTGCACATCATAAGGGGATGGAGACCATTTCAACCATAGGAATGATCTTTATCGTTTACAGCCTCAGTGTCTACTGGCAGTTTGAACCGCTGTTTGCTGCTTTGGTCATGGGAGTGGTCATGACCAATATCTCCAGTGATTTCGATCTGGTGGAAGAGGAGATCGACAACCATCTCGAAGAGATCATCTTTATGCTCTTTTTTATCCTCTCTGCCATGTATCTGAAACTTGGATCTCTCACCACTATGCCCTTTCTGATCCTCGCCTTTATTTTGTTTCGTATTTTGGGAAAGATGTCCGGCGTATGGATAGGATCGAGACTTTCTCAGGCTGATAAAACAGTGCAAAACTATTTGGGCCTGGGACTCTTTCCGCAGGCTGGTGTCGCAATAGGACTGGCACTATCGCTTCAGAATGAAACAGATTTTGAAAGTGTTGCACCAATGATCTTAAATGTCATCATCGCTGCAACAGTAGTACATGAATTTATCGGCCCTATTCTTACCAAATATGTTCTAAAGAAATCGGGGGAGTGTAGTCAAGGTTAAAAGGTTTCACTAAAGGTCCTGCTCGATCACTCCGGCAAATGTGCCAAAATAGATATCCTTCAATCGACCCATAGATATCCCAACATCATTGACCAAGACCTTATCGCCGTCCGTTCTGCCGATATTCTCAATCTTCAACCCAAGATCCATCGCCATCCTGACAACAGTTTCGACATCTCCATACTGTACTTCCAGCAGTGCCCTGCTTTGACTCTCATCGAATATATCTCTACTCTCATCGACAGCGATATTGACTGTGGCCCCCTTGCCCGATACAGTAGCCATCTTTGACACGGCAATAGCGATTCCACCGACATTCACATCCTTGGCAGACTGAAGCAGACCTTTTTTATTTGCATCGATCACCAGTTGCCAGAGTTTTAACTCCTGAGTATAATCGATCGGGGCGAGTGATCCTGCCGTCTCACCGAAAAGCTCTTTGAGATAGAGGCTTCCTCCGAATTCTCCCGTCGTCGTTCCAACCAGCAGGATCTGATTCCCCTCCTCCTGAAAAACACTTGGGAGAACACGATGCTCATCTTCATTGACCCCTACCATGACGATCGTGGGTGTCGGGAAGACACTCACGCCATTGGTCTCATTATAGAGAGAGACGTTTCCGCTGACAACAGGAGTGGTCAACTCGGCACACGCCTCTTTGATCCCTTCACATGCCTGAGCAAACTGCCACATCACTTCCGGATTCTCCGGGTTACCAAAGTTAAGACAATCGGTGATCGCCAACGGCTGTGCTCCACTCATCGCTACGTTTCGGCCACTCTCGATCACCGCCAGCGCTCCCCCCTTGAACGGATCGATATAGCAATATCTCGGGTTGCAGTCTGAACTCATCGCCAATGCTTTACCATTTTCTTTGACACGGACAGAACTGGCATCCAGTGAACCAGGCGCCTTGGTCGTATTGGTCTGCACCATCGAATCATATTGATTATAGACCCAGGCCTTGTCCACCACTTCGATCGAAGAGAGTAGTTTCTCAAAGGCTTCCTGATCATTAATCTTTGGATAGGAGTTTACAGTTTTGCTATTTATCGCATCCAGATACCCCGGACGCTTGGTCGGACGATCCAGGATCGGTGCTTCTTCACTGACAGGTGCGATCGGCATGTGTGCACATCGTTCCCCATGCCAGAAGAGCTCCATCATACCCGTGCCGGTCACTTCACCCACGACCGCAGCATCAAGATCCCACTTTTCAAAGATATCGATGATCGCCTGTTCACTCCCCTTCTTGGCGCATATCAGCATGCGCTCCTGTGACTCTGAAAGCATAAAGTCATATGGTGTCATCCCCTCTTCGCGTGCAGGTATTTGATCGAGGTTCATGATCATCCCCGATCCGCTTCGTCCTGCCATTTCAAAGGCTGAACTGGTCAATCCTGCCGCACCCATATCCTGGATTCCGACAACATGGTCGGTTTTGAAAAGTTCCAGGCAGGCTTCAAGCAGCAGCTTCTCTGTAAAAGGATCTCCCACCTGCACGGTCGGACGAAGTGATTTACTCTCTTCGGTAAAGCTGTCCGAGCTCATGACTGCCCCACCGAGACCATCACGGCCTGTCTTTGATCCGACATACATAACTGGGTTGCCCACACCTTCAGCAATACCCAGGAAAATCTCATCAGATTTTGCCAATCCAAGCGCAAAAGCGTTGACGAGGATATTGCCATTATAGCTCTCATCAAAGCTCATTTCACCACCGATAGTCGGTACACCCATACAGTTACCGTAACTTCCGATCCCATCGACGACACCGCGAACCAGGTGTCGCTGATAGCGGGCTATGTCACTGTCACTTTCGACATCTCCAAAACGAAGAGCGTTAAGATTGGCTACCGGACGTGCTCCCATTGTAAAAACATCCCTCAGTATACCACCAACACCGGTCGCTGCACCCTGAAAAGGTTCAATAAAACTTGGGTGGTTGTGACTCTCCATCTTAAAGACAGCAGCCATCCCATTACCGATATCGATAACACCGGCATTTTCACCCGGGCCCTGTATCACCCATGGAGCTTCGGTCGGGAAACCATTGAGATACTTCTTGCTCGATTTATACGAACAGTGCTCCGACCACATAGCCGAAAATATACCTATCTCAACCAAGTTTGGCTCTCTTCCATCCAGTATCTGTTTGATATGATCATAGTCTGCAAGACTCAGTTTGTGGGCCTTGAGAACGTCTTCGATATTTTCCAGTTGTTGTGGCATAGGAGGGTTCCTTTAGTATAAAAATAAATAGGATATATTATAGATAAAAAGTGCTAAATAAGTGATGAGAAGCGTTAAGAAATCGTGAACTGCTTCACGATTTTAGCTTCGGAACCTAAGTGGTCGGAACGCAGTGAAGCCACGCAGGAACAAACCTTTGAAAAGGACAGCCAGTTCCTATTTTTTATTTACATGGTGCGGTAATAATGGTATCATTGCATAACAAGTTTACACAAGAGGTTAAGATGAACAAAATCAGCCAGATGCTAGCCCTGCAGCAACAGCTTAATGATACGACCAATGGTAAAGGCTGGGAAGATGGCATGACAAAAAACGGGAAGCTCATCGACTGGAAGCGCGCTTCCTATCTTGAGTGTGCCGAACTGATCGAATCCTATCCATGGAAACACTGGAAAAATATCAATGCGCAGCCTGATTATGACAATATCAAAATCGAAGCAGTCGATATCTGGCACTTTATCATGAGTCAAATGTTACAGGATTATGCAAGAGAGAATCTGGGTACGATCGATGATCTCACAGTATCTATAGAGTTAATTGATAACTATCCTGAATTTAGCAGAGATCTCACCCCAACCACAAAAGACTATTATGAGCAGATAGAGACAGTGGAAGATCTCATGAGAGTACTATTTTGTGATGAGAGTCCGGAGAAACTCATGCGGGCTTTTATAGAAGTAGCGGTACAGTCGGGACTAAACCTGGATAGCCTCTACCAGCTCTACATTGGCAAAAATATTCTGAACAAATTTAGACAAGATCATGGCTACAAAGAAGGGAGCTATATCAAAATGTGGAACGGTGAAGAGGACAATGTCGTGATGCAGCGTATTCTGGACAGGAATCCTGCTACGACACCTGGTGAGCTTTATAGGAGGCTTGAAGAAGCTTATCCTGAATGACAGTAATTCTAATCTGTTGAAAGCTCTTTCTGCAGCAACATTTTTATCAAAGGCTGATAGGGCACATCCATTGTATTAGCCTTGACTTTAAGTTTTTCCAACATATCAGTCGGAAGTCTGAGCGATATAGTCTTCGTACTTTTTTTCAAATTTGGGAAACGAACAACTCTTGCTTGACTCAGATCAAAATAATCTGCCGTATCATGCGTTTCCCAAAATACCCTCTCTTCATCTTCACTTTTGAATTTGGGAATCTCTTTGAATTTTTTCATAATAAGGTTTCTCCTTTCGACTCATTGGTCGTACTGATATGCATAATTGTTTTTATGTTAAATCTATAAAAATATGCTCACGACCAACAACCTTATCCATTCTGTGCAACAGTTTTTTAGAAATTTGGTTTGTCAACGCGTAGGGTGCGTATTCACGCACCGATTGACATATCAAAAACATTGAACATTGGATTTATTCTACACAACATGTGTCATCATGACATAACGGTTTTATATGATTCTTTGGTTATTTGGTGCGTGATTACGCACCCTACGGGATGTATGATATTTTACAAATTGACATATTTTGACATCTTGTTTCCTGCACTATGCTAAACTTGGATATTTTACACGACATTGTGAACAAAAATATTATGCACATTTAGAGCAATCATTAAGCAGACACAAAAGAAATATGAAACCTGTATGGCAAAAAAGATTTTATGAGCATACCATCAGAAATGACAAGGATATGCATGAAAAATTACAATACATGTACCATAACCCGGTTAAACATCATTACACAAATAATCCAAAACAATGGAAATATTCGTCATTCGCCAAAAATACTTGACAGATTGTTTTTGTGATTGTTTTTGGTGCGTGGTTACGCACCCTACAGTATAATCCATCAGGCAATACACACAATGCGTAGGGTGCGTATTCACGCACCGATTGACATATCTTTTTTACATAAAAATGGAGTCGTTTACTGAATATTTCTACTGAGATCCTGCTCTACGACATCATTGCCGCTGATAAAAACTTCAGTAGCAATACGGATATTTTTGCTGCTGCTATAGCCGCATTCATTACCGCAAACCACTGTTCCGATCAGGTAGTATCTGCCTGAAGGCACACCGTAAAAAGCAAAACCTCCATCATTATCCGATGCGGTGAATTTCAAATAGTTAAAGAGTCTCGAATCAGCCTTGCCCATTTTTTGCCCACTGACATAACTCTCTTCATACCACTGTCTGGAGTAGCTCGTTACCGGATTGAGATAGAGTCTTGTCTTTGTGCCAAAAATCTTTTTGCCATAGGCATCCTGAATATAGATATGTCCCTGTATGGTTCCCTTTCCTGTTCGTGCCAGGGCATTATACTCCGCGACAGGAAAAGCGATACGATTGACTGTTTGCGCGGCAACTGCTTCACCGGAACTTGTTACATCTTTATCGAGATCAGAGACATCTACATTGTCATTCTCATCTGCATCGATATTGGTATTCTCAGCCCACAAAGTGCCGCTGCCGTCACTCGCTTGTTTTCCCTTTCCGACAGGAGCCGTTGGCTGTCCCACACAGGCAGTGAAGAAAAAAAATGCAGCAAACATGGTGCTGATGATGAAAAAATGCTTAAACATAGATACCCTTTGATTATTTTTGTAATTATACAGTTTTAATATTAGTGTAGGCAACCTTAATTACCATCCTATTTTCCCAAGCAGAATTCCCCAAACATTTTACTAGTCCCATCGTCTGAGGCTGTGCAAGAACTTCTATTTTTGCTTTCGGGGCTTGGACTTCAGTCCAAGAGTCCCATGAAATGGGACATTGTTAATGCGACTGAAGTCGCATCCCCTAAAAATATGTAGTTCTTGCACTCTCTCTCGATGGGAATTCATACTTTAGTTTTTGTGTTGTGTGGAGTTTGTTTTGTTCATTGAGTTGATATATGCACCCCAGTTGGCACTTCCTCTCTTCGATCAGGGAGCGTTCCCATCGGGAACGAGGGAGGTAATTACCTCGTTTACTCCCCACCCGTCCCCGGTGGGGAACGAGTTAATATGGGTAACT
>JAYEND010000075.1:0-4296 GCA_034721895.1 Campylobacterota bacterium
ACAGTGCAATGATAAATGCCAGTTTGTGATCTCTATTGCATAATCCGGGTTTAATCTTGTACGAGTATAATCTTATAAATAATGGGCATCTCTTAAAGCGTTGGGTGTCTTTATGTTTACTTTCAAAGGATCGCTATGCGCACTATAGCATTGACTTTTCTCTTCACTTTTGTACCGCTGATGGCGGACTTCTTCCCTTCTACGGTTCATAGTTCTATTGGCAGTATCAGCCAGAACAAAGTGACACTGACCAAAGCCTTCCCGGCCAAAGGCATGAGTGGTGTTATCATACACAATTACGGGCATTCGCTCAAGGCAGTCACAAGCTATCTGGTTTATGAGGGCGGAAACAGGGGTACATTGATCGAAAATGAACCTATTCTGCATGAAGAGCTGCCCAGTGTCAAACCAAAGATCCGCTCTCATGACAAAGTGATCGGCGGATATCTCTACAACAATATTCTGCTTTTGGCACCTGATGCCAATACTTATGCCAGGATCACCTCTTCGGCATCCAAAAACTGGTTTCACCCTGATCTCTATGCGATGTTCCTCTCAGTAGAGGGAGATCAGTACCCCACCCGGGAGAACCTGGCCAAGTTTGCCAATGAGTACCAGATAGGTCTTATCTATATTGTCCAGCGCGGCAAAGCTGTACTCTACGATCCGATCAGCAGACGCTATGTCTCACAAAAAACACTGAGCGGGCTTCCTGCAAAGGGGCAATTTCCTTTCTACATGCGATTAGGCAAGATCAAATCAGGCTGGTTCTCCAAAGAGGCCACAGGAGAATACTATCAGATGATGGGGAACATCCGGTGATCGACCCCAAACATATCCAGGCATTTGAAAACATTGTGGGCAAAGAGAATGTCTACAGCGATAAAGCCCACCTCATCGCTTACAGTTATGACGCTACGCGAACCCGTTATGAACCGGATGCCGTTCTCTTCCCCCGTCATGAAGAGGATGTCAGTGATATTCTGAGATATTGCAATGAACATCATGTTGCCATTACCCCAAGAGGTGCAGGTTCAGGCTTTACGGGCGGTGCACTTCCTGCCAATGGCGGCATCATTCTCGGAATGGAAAAATATATGAATAAGATCCTGGAGATCGACTTTCAGAATATGGTCGCCGTAGTACAGCCCGGGGTTATCAATATGGATTTGCAAAGAGCGGTAGAGGAAGTTGGGCTTTTTTACCCGCCTGATCCGGCAAGTGAAGAGTACTCAACACTGGGCGGCAATGTCAGTGAAAATGCAGGCGGCATGCGTGCGGCCAAGTATGGCATCACCAAAGACTATGTGATGGCACTGCGAGCTGTACGTCCCAACGGGGATATCATTCAGGCAGGAAAAAGAACCATTAAAGATGTTGCGGGGTATAACATAGCGGGGATTCTCATCGCCAGTGAAGGCACACTTGCCGTCCTTACTGAAATGACCTTAAAACTCATCCCTAAACCAAAATTTACCAAAGCTTATATGGGTATCTTCCCCTCTGTGGACGATGCGATGAACGCCGTATTCAAGTCTCTTGCAGCAGGTGCAAATCCTGTTGCAATGGAGTTCCTTGACAGTCTGGTCGTCCAGGCACTCAAAGAGAAACTTGGTGTTGATCTTCCGGAAGATGCCGGAGCTCTGCTCATCGGTGATGTAGATGGAAATGTTGCCGAAGAGGTCGATTTCCAGTTGGAGATTCTTGATAAATCTTTCAAAGAGAATGGTGCGTATAAATTCGTGATCGCTGAAAACGGCGAAGAACGGGATAAGCTCTGGTTCGCCAGAAAAAATGCCTCCCCTTCCATTACCATCTTCGGTACGAAAAAACTCAATGAGGATATCTCCGTACCCAGAAGTATGCTCCCGGAAGCACTCAAGCGTATCTATGCGATCGGAGAGAAGTACGGGTTCAAAGTCCCCTGCTTCGGACATGCCGGCGACGGCAATATCCATGTCAATGTCATGGTCGACGGCAGCAACCCAGCAGAACTCGAAGAGGGGCACAAAGCCATCGAAGAGATCTTTGAGCTGGTTGTCGATATGGGTGGAACACTCAGCGGTGAACATGGTATCGGTACCAGCAAGGCACCTTTTATGAATATCGCCTTCAGTGAAGCAGAGATAGAACTTTTCAAGGATATCAAACGGGCCTTTGACCCCAACAATATCCTCAACCCGGGGAAAATGGGATTGCCGAATTATGACGCTGTCTGATTCAACCAAAGCCATTCTCAGAAACTATTACTTTTTTGTACGGGATTTTTTTACCGACCTTTTCGATGACCGTCTGGGCTATTATGCTTCAAGCCTGAGCTGGAACACCCTTTTTTCGATTATTCCAATGCTGGTGATCCTGCTCTCTATCTTTACTTCTCTGCCTGTCTTTGATTCTGTCTATGCAAAAATTCATGACCTTATTTTCAGCAATCTGATGCCTACCGACTCCGAAGAGATCATGGGGCACATTGATACTTTTGTTGAAAACTCCGGGAAACTGGGAATGGTGGGAGTTTTTTATGTCACTTTTGCTGCGATCATGTTTTTCAAAAACTATGACTACATTGTCAATGATATTTTTCACACTCCCAAAAGAACCATATTTCAAGCGATCATAACTTATCTGGGTCTGGTGACCATTGTTCCGCTGATGCTTGGGGTCTCTTTTTATCTCTCGACGCTGATTCAGGGATACTTAAATAAAAGTGAGGTGACCAGCTCTATACATCTCTTCCACTTTCTTCCCTACCTGATGATCTGGGGTATGTTCTATATCACCTACCAAGTCTCTGCCCGCAAGAAAATTTCCGCAAAAGCTGCTCTGACCAGTTCTTTTATCGCCTCGCTGATCTGGCATCTTACCAAAAGTGGTTTTGTTTTTTATGTCGTCCATAACAATACTTATGCCAGTATTTACGGAGGGATCAGTATCCTGCTCTTTTTCTTCCTCTGGATCTACATCTCATGGGCTATTTTTCTCCATGGACTTAGATTTTGTTACCTCTTAGACAAAGGCATAAAGATAGAGAAGATATAGCACGGCAAAACCCAATGTTATCCAAAAGAGCATTCTGCTCCGCATAGCGCCCAGTGAGAGCAGAACATATCCTATGACCACCCAAGTCGGCAAGAGACTCTGATAACTCTCTGACGGCAGGGCGAAGAGCCACTGCAGACTGCTGTCAAACATGCCGCCCCACCCTATCAGGTGCAATCCGATCACCAGTGGATAAAAAAGTGTGAAGATCAGTGAGAGTATCGGAGACAAAAGCTGCCAGGGCGATGTCACCCCAAAGATTCCATGGACGACCGGCAGCATCAGGATAAATATTCCCACAGGAATGTAAAACATTGAAATGATCCATTTGCTGCTCAACCATGTGCTGCTCTTTTGGCTCCAGTGCAAAAGCAGATAAATATAGAAAACCCCGGTGACAGAAAACCAAAATCCGAGTGAAGCCATCAATGTCGGGAAAAGTGCCAGGAGCAGCATCACCACAGATCCGAGAAATGAAAAACTTATCAATTCGATCCCCAGCAGCAGCATCACCCAGGCAATCGTCAGCATGGCATAAGAGCGTACCAGCGACGGCGGAAAATCCACAAACCAGAGATAGAATCCCAGTACTCCAAGTGCAACAAGCCCCATATCCAGCAGCATATACCGATAGGGGAATTTTCGCTGCTGCAGAGGCTTATAGACCAGGCTCAGGACCCCATAGATCAACCCCCATAAAATGGTCAGATGGAAGCCGCTCAATGCTACCAGGTGACTCACTCCCAGTCCGGCAATCTGCTCTCTGAGGGTTTTTGGAATCGGTGTCGCCAAAAAGATCGCCTGATAAAATGATACAATACCGGGATCTTCATGCTGCTCTGCGATCAGATCCAAAAGATCACTTTTTGCACTCTCTGGAGAGGGACGTCTCTCTTTTATCCTGGTCTTGACAAAAAAGGTACCCAAATAGTCATCAAAGCTTATCTTCCCGTCAGGTATCAGTTTGATACGCAGGCTTTGTCCTGTCAAATTTTCCAGAAGTTTGGCTGTCGTATAGAATTGCCATCCTTCCTTGCTTCGAAGCTTCAATACTTCATAAGATTTCCCTTTTTTGCTCTTACTGTATTGTTGAAGAACAGTGGCTTCAGTATAGTAAAAAGGCTTGGAAATGAATTCACGGTATTCACCATGAAGCAAATAGAGACGGAAGAAAATAATCGCCAGCAAAATACCCATCGCAAGCACAAACTCTCTGGTATCAAGAAAGAGTTTCGGTTTTTCCAATACCATCTATCG
>JAYEND010000075.1:4396-19428 GCA_034721895.1 Campylobacterota bacterium
TGAATTCACGGTATTCACCATGAAGCAAATAGAGACGGAAGAAAATAATCGCCAGCAAAATACCCATCGCAAGCACAAACTCTCTGGTATCAAGAAAGAGTTTCGGTTTTTCCAATACCATCTATCGTACTATCCTTTATATCGGAGGCAACTCTATCGTTCCCTCGCGCATATCGATATTTCCCTCTTCATAAACCACTTCGAAAGCAGCAGCAGGCGAAGCATCCACAAAGCGTGTGAAATTCTTCTGGAAAACCAGGTCAACGGTTCCTGTCGGACCGTTACGCTGTTTCCCGATGATGATCTCAGCCTCTTCTTCAGATTTTTTCCGAAATTCGCTTCGATACTCTTTTCCCTCTGCTTTCGCCCTCATCTCTTTCTCTTTCTCCTGCGCTTCCCGATAGACATCATCCCGGTAGACAAAAAGAATAATGTCCGCATCCTGCTCGATCGCACCTGACTCCCTCAGGTCGCTGAGCATTGGTCGCTTATTGTCACGGGACTCCAGAGACCGGTTGAGTTGCGAGAGTGCCACGATCGGCATTTCCAACTCCCTTGCGAGCTGTTTCAAGCCTCTTGAAATTTCCGAAATCTCCTGCTGACGACCCTCCCGGCCACCCTCTCCGCTCATCAGTTGCAAGTAGTCGATGATCGCAACCGTTATTTCCGGATGCCGGGATTTAAGTTTTCTCAGCTTGGAGCGTACATGATGGATCGTCGCATAACCACCATCATCAACAAAAAGTTTTTTCTGCGAAATTTCATCCGTAGCAGCAGAGAGCTGACTCCACTGATCATCCTTCAGATCCCCAACCCGCAAGGCTTGCAGAGGAATCGATGTTTTGACAGAGAGCATTCTCAGCATCAGCTGTTCGGCCGGCATCTCCAGTGAAAAAAAGGCAACGCCTTCATCCCGCTCGATCGCCCTGAGCGCCATATTGAGTACCAAGGCAGTTTTTCCCATCGCCGGCCTTGCCGCAACAATGACCAGATCTCCTTTGCCAAAACCACTGGTCTTTTCATTGAGATTTCTAAAACCGGTATCGGTACCGATCAACCTGGAATTTCCCAGTGCCTTGAGTCGTTCGATCTCATCCATCATTGCCAGAGTGATCTCCCTGGACTCCCGGAAATCTTCATTGGTACTGTTCTGCGTGATCTCATAAAGCTTCTTTTCGACGAGGTTCATGATCTCTTCTGCCGGAAGATCATCCTCGATCGTCACCTTTTTGATCTCCGTCGCCAGGGTAGCCAGAGCTCTTTTGCTCGACTTGGCTTTGATCTCACTCAGATAGGCTGCCGTATTGGAAATCGGATTGGCAGAGAGCACATCGAGCATACCAGCTTCGTCAAACTTCCCCTTTGAAGCCATTTTGGAACGCAGAAACTCCTCATCGATCGGCTTCTCATCTGCCACAAGCTCCTCCATCGCCGCAAAAAGATGCTGATGAAAAGGAAAATAAAAATCATGTGGCTGAAGCTTTGCTGCGATCTCTTCAAAGATCTCAGGATCAAAGATAACGGCAGAAAGCACAGCTCTTTCGATGTTTAAATTGTACATATTCTCCATCAAAGCCCCTTTGACGAAGAAAGTGAAGAGTTCTGTAAATACTCACTGCATTTTACAATACGTATTGCAAAAGTATAACTTTTATTATCCAAAATATTCATAAAAAGATTTTATCCTAATTTTTTATTCTTAAAGCGAAGCCACTGCATCACTTACCAGCACTCTTCACTCTTCACTCTTACTTCTTCATTCGGAAGTTTCCGATGCAAACTTCTCCACTTCTTCCACAAAGCGATCCACCAGCTCTTTTTCCGGCAGCTTTGCGACTACATCCCCTTTGACCATCACCAATCCGCTGCCTTTGCCATACGCGATGGCTACATCGGCATGCTTGGCTTCACCGATGGCATTGACGACACATCCCATGACGGAGACATTCATTGCTGTCTTGATATGGGCTGTTCTCTTCTCTACTTCTTCGACCGCAGAGACCAGATCAGCTTCGATACGGCCGCAGGTCGGGCAGGAGATGATATTGAGTCCGTCAGTTGCCCTGCCGCTGTCTTTGAGGATCGCCCGGGCGACATTGATCTCTTCTTCCAGTTCTCCGGTGATGGAGACGCGCATGGTATCACCGATGCCATCCAGCAGCAATGCCCCCAGTCCGATGGATGATTTCACCGTCGCGTGAAAGAGTGTTCCGGCTTCGGTCACACCCAGATGAAAAGGGTAGTGGTTTTTGGGCCTCAACATCCGATAGGCATCTACGGTCCGATTCACATCACTGGCTTTGAGAGAAACCTTAATATCGGTGAAACCCAGATCTTCAAGAAATTTGATGTTATATTCGGCTGATGCCACCATCCCCTCTGCTGTTGCACCATATTTCTGATCAAACTCTTTTTCAAGAGAACCGGAATTGACACCGATACGGATCGGGAGACTTCGGTCCTGGCACGCTTTGACGATCTCTTTGATACGTGACTTCTCCCCGATATTCCCAGGGTTAAATCGGATACAATCCACCCACTTTGCCGCTTCCAGTGCCAGTTTGTAGTGGAAGTGGATATCTGCCACCAGTGGAATGGAAATACGCTCTTTGATCTCCTTGAGTGCCAACGCATCCTGCATCTGAGGCACCGCAACCCGTACGATATCACATCCGGCAAAGTGCAAACGATTGATCTGCTCCACTGTTGCATCGACATTATTCGTACTGCTATAAGTCATCGACTGTACAGAGATCGGAGCATCACCGCCTACTGCCACATCTCCAACAAATATCTTCTTTGTAGGCACTCTTGGCTTCACAGGAGCACCTCCAAAGAAGATAGTGAATAGTGAATAGTGAATAGTGAATAGTTTCGGTTTGTACACTTTGTGTGCTTTTTATCTGTTTTCATTTGCTTTCTTCTTGCTCGTATTGATACTACTGGTTAATAGCTTTATGAGTTCTTCTACATCAGGAATAATACTTTTGAACATATTGTCACTAATATAATCACAATCATTTAATAATCGAAGCCAATATTTGCTTTCATTAGCCTCTTTTAATCCAATATACAATTTATTGATAAAATCTGACAACGACTGTGCATACTGTGCCTCAGCCACCAAAGCACCTATTGCTGTTCCTGAACGTAATAGTTGATTACTTGGAGTATACTCTTTTTTTTGATTGAGATACTCATTTAATTTAACAATCCTGATAGAAAATTGATAACTCTTCTCTTCCAATACACCCAACTTTATACCTTTTAAAATAATGGCTTTTCAAAGAAAAGCATACCAAAACTATTCACTATTCACTCTTAACTATTCACTTCAAATTTTCTAAGAAAATTCAACTGGGTCTATATCTATCTCAATCCCTCGTTGATTCACGCTATGCAGTGCCTTCAAAAGGGGCATTCTTTTTTCAGAGCGGAGTAAGATGTTATAGCGGTACTTATCAGCAATACGTTCTACCGGTGCTTTCCCCTGTCCAACGATCTCAATCTCTTTAAAGTATTTCAGCTTGTCAACAATCTCAGCAGTTAACGCCATCGCTTTGGTCTGATCCTTATGTGCGATCAATATACGGGCAAGTGACACAAAAGGAGGATAGAGATCCCGGACAAACTCCAGCTCCTCTTTGAGGAATTTTTCGTAATCCTCCAGGTAGGGGACGAACATCTCTTCATTGTTTGTCTGGATGATGACCTTCGCCTCTTTTGCTCTTCCGGAACGCCCGGCGATCTGGATGAGCAGGCTCATCGCCCTCTCTCTGGCGCGATAATCGGCCAACCCCAGGATATAGTCCAGTCCCATGATCACCGAAAGGGTGATATTGGCATAGTCATGTCCTTTGCTTAGCATCTGCGTCCCCAGCAGGAGCTGACTCTCTCCGCTCTCAAAACGCTTCAGGGCATCTTTGAGCTTTTTGGCTGTGGTGATACTGTCTTTGTCGAATTGTTCGATCTGAATCTCCGGGATCTGCTCTTTGATCATTTCGATCGCTTCGACCGTTCCCATCCTTTCACTCTTCAGGGGATGATAGCCGCAGTAGCTGCAGGTGTCCCGGATCGCTTCAGTGTAACCGCAGTAGTGGCATTTGAGATGACGATGATAGCGATGCAGAGCCATGCCCACAGAGCAGTAGGGACAAAGGTGTGTTTTACCGCAGCTTTCACAGTAGAGGTATTTGAAGTTCCCCCGTGTCGGAAGAAAAACCAATCCCTGATCTCCCGTCTCATAATTTTTACGAATATGCATGATCATGGCAGACGTCAGAGAAGTTCCTCCCGCAAAATGATACGATTTTTTCGTCTCGACAAAAGGCTTCTCCAGTTTCACCACATCATATTTGTGATAAGAACTCACACTCGGTGTCGCGCTTGCGAGCACTACCTTTGCCCCCAGTTTCTTCCCCATCAGCACTGCCGCATCCCTGGCATGATACCTTGGCCGTGTCATCGCTTTGTAACTGTCATCATGCTCTTCATCCACAATGATCAGACCCAGATCCTTCAACGGGGTAAAGAGTGCCGAGCGTGCTCCGGCAACGATTCTGATATCGCCGGCATAGATCCCCTCAAGGATCTGCTCTTTTTTCTTTTTCGTCAGTTTGGAGTGCCACATTGCAACCTGATCACCGAAATAAACCTTCAGCCGCTTCTCCATCTGCGGCGTCAATGAAATCTCCGGCATGAGAAAGATCGATGTTTTCCCCTCTTCCAGCATTTTGGCCATCAGTGAAATAAAGATCTCCGTCTTGCCTGACCCTGTGACTCCGAAAAGCAAAGCACGATCTTTTTGGAGAAGCTGTTCATAGGCTTTTTGCTGAATATCACTAAGATTTGGAAGTGGAGGCTTTATCGAAGTGTATACCTTTAGGTGCAGTCCCACCATTCCATCGTTCTCGTTCCCATACTCTTGCTGAACGCTGTATGGTATAAAAAGAGAGACTGCTTCACCCAAAGAAGAAAAATAATACTCAGAGATAAACCTGGCAATCTCAATCTGTTCTTTCGAATAATGGTAGTCGGAAATCGAATTGATCTCCTCAGCATCAAATTCCAAAGGCTTCGATACTTCTTTGAGAACAATGGCCTGTTTGCAGGTACTTTTGAGAGGAACATCCACAACAGTTCCCGATGGAAGTTTCCGAGGATAGCAATAAGTCAGTATTGGTGCACTTGACTTAAGTAATATTATTTCATAATAATACATATTGTCTCTTGTGTCAAAAGTTTAATTTTCATCCTGTTTACCGTTGAAAGCTGTATGTATCTGTTTATTGTTGATCTCCTCTATGATCAAAGGAAATTCATCTGCAAAATTGTGCAAAAAATCCATATCAACGACATTGATACTTTGAAGTAATGACTGAGGGAAACTTTTGAGCCTTACGATTAAGTCTTCATGGCTGAATGTGGCTTTAGTTAGTGAAGCCTCCAATATCTCTTTCCAGTCAAATGTATAAAAGTGACAAATCAGGTAAATATCAAATATATCTTTTGGATTATCTCTTCCTATTACAGCTGTAAGCTTATTGCTTAAAATATTTTCAATATTATCTATAATGTATCCATTCTCTAACACAACTACGTCTTTATATCTCGGTACTCTATCGTTTACAAAGTCAAGTTGTAACAAATCTTCTACTTCAAATCGTATAAAATCTTTTGATTCCACTTCTGTTGTTAAGGAAAACACTTCCTGTAGCCTGGCTTTGATGTTTTTTGCCGCAAAACCAAATCTGGATGAGTTATTGGTAAAAAAGTCCAAATCATCTGAATAACGTTTTTCATGATAAAACCTGCTGAGACAGGTTCCGCCTGTGAGATAGAATTCCTGTTCTTCCGAAAAAATGAGTTTTAGTACTTCATCTTGCAGCTTGTAAAGTTTTGCATAATCTATGCTGTCCATTTTAACTCATCTATCATTAGTGGTTTATCTAAAAAATAATACTCTACGCTATTCTTTCTTCTGTAAATATATTCTTTATTAAATCCAGGTACAATATAGTTTTCAAGCATCATTTCCAGATCTTGTCTATCAAATAATTCCATGTCTTTAAAAAGTTCACGGCTGTTGAGTAGGATTTTTTCAAACAAAAATTGTTTTTCTCTTTGATCGTCGCTTTTAAAAAGCTGCCTGATCTCCTCTGCTGAAAAGTGGTACTCCCAAAAACAATCTTTTGCTATTTTATTATATCTATCTATTGTCTCATTCCTCATATTGTGATTATAGCACAGATATGATATTCAAGCCCAGATATTCCCAAAATCAAAAACGAAAGAGCAATCGCTCAGATCAAAATCAATACTATCCTCATAAGCATCACAAAGCTTGATATATCTGCCCCTCTTCAAATCTGTAAACTTTGGCGATAGATTCGTCCGGATCGACGATGACATAGTAGTTTGCTCCCTCTTTTTCATAAAGCTCATACTTCAGATTTTTATCAACTGCTGCGGTAGATTCAGAGAGTATTTCGAAGATCACTTTAGGTGCTTTTTTGATATAAGCTTCATCTTTCGGGGTGTGGCAGATGATCAGATTATCAGGCTGTACAACTGTAGAATCGTCTATTTTCCAATCTATCAGCTGTCTGAATTGGAGTATGCGTTCCCACGGAAAGAGAGTGTGCAAGAACTACATATTTTTAGGGGATGCGACTTCAGTCGCATTAACAATGTCCCATTTCATGGGACTCTTGGACTGAAGTCCAAGCCCCGAAAGCAAAAAATAGAAGTTCTTGCACCGCCTCAAACCGTGGGAACGAGAAAGAGAAGAATCACTCAATTATTGCATATCCGTACATCCACCGGTAGTTTTATCAACAAAACGATTGCTCTCAAGTTTGTAGGTACAATCACCTTTTGTTGACTTAAAGGTATAGGTCTCACCGTCACTGGTACTCCAACAACCGATACTCGTACAGCTTTTGACATCATATTCCAAAACCCTGCTGCCGTTTACATCATTAAAAGTGGTAAAAATGCCGCTTCCGGTTCCCCTCAGACTGGTAATGCCGTCAAAATTACCACGCAATATCTGCTTCTGCCTCTCTGTCGCGATAGCACTTCTTACGGATGACAGTGTATTTAAGCCTCGTGTAATAAGTGCATCGTCTCTCGTGGCAGCAAATTTGGGGATAGCGATCGCCGAGAGTATCCCTATCACGACGATGACAAAGACCAACTCTATCATGGTAAACGCATTTCTATTTGGCATAGAAACTCCTTTTTTGACTCTTTTCTTTAAACATAATAAAAATAATATAAATTGTATTTAGGCTTACAAAAATACATCGTAAACTTTTTAAAACAATTTAATCTACCTTATTATCCTAATTCCCTTTAAGGGTATTGGATAATCCTCAGCAAATATAGTGTCTTGCAAAGATTTGCAAAGCGTATCACTACCGGCATCACCATAAGCTATCGTAAGGTTACTATCGTACTGAGAAGATACAACGCTCAATTGCAGACAATCCGATACTGTATTCATCTTAATATTCAGTATATTTCCCACCTGGACTGCATCATTCTGAGCAATCATGGCTTCCACTGCCCTAGACATCGCACTGAAGTTATCTTTTGTATCGCCTCTGGAAACTGTATAAGCAGCCATTTCGTTTGCTGCATTTGCTACATTTGTAGCAAGAGCTGATACTTTTGCATCGTCTCTGGTCGCTGCTAATTTGGGAATGGCTACCGATGCCAAAATCCCGATGATCACGATCACAAAGATCAATTCGATCATTGTAAATGCTTTTCTTGAAATTTGCATATTAAATCTATTCCTTATATTCAGCTATCAAAATTATTTCATATATATAAAATAACAAAAAGTTTGAACACTTAATTTAATACTTAAAGGTTAATATATTTTGAAGATAGAAATAATGAAAATAAATGATAGTTGAATTACTTTGGATGCTTCTTTATGTTTTTTCACTCAGGCAAAATTGCCTGAGGGCGACAAAGAAGACTTTATCTTGTAACTTTAGTACCACCAAAGCTATGTGTAACAGCAGAAGATCCACTTAGGTTCTGGTCACTCGCAACTCCTTGAGCACCAACACACCATTGATCAGTATTACTAGCATTAGCCATTGTAATATTACCATCTGGGCTAGTTGTTGTAACTCCACCAAGCGTGAAACAACCTGAACTATCACCAGTTTTAATTGATGTACAAGCTGCCGAAGTATCATCTTCTTCACCCCTTGCCGTATAAGCTGCACCAATATCAGTGATACAAGTCTTAAGGTTTGAAATCGCCGTTGAAGCTTTCGCATCATCTCTAGTAGCTGCCAATTTAGGGATAGCAACTGCCGCCAAAATTCCGATTATAACAATAACAAAGATCAATTCGATCATTGTGAATCCGCGTCTCATGTTTGCCATGATTAACTCCTGTAAAAATAATAGTACCAATTCAATAATTGGCCTAATGAGAAGTTTATACCAAAAAAACTTAAAAGAATATTAATAAATGCTTTTTTATTAACTTTTTGTTAACTTTTTATTGTTTTTCCATTATTTTTACAGATTATAGCCCATCCAGCGTCTCAATCAGCAGCTCAATCTCATCTTCATAGCTGTTATTCTGTTTCGCCAGACGCAGATAAGCTTTGAGCAGTGCAGCAGGAGTGTTGTCGCGGTCCAGTATGACCCCTGCATCCTGCAAGTCTTTATTGACAAAATCAGCAAACTCATCTTCCAGTTTGATCTCGTAACGGTTTCCGGAAACGGTTAAGGCGACTTTTTTCATAGTATTCCTTTTGTAAAATTAGGAATTAGGAATTAGGAATTAGGAATTGAAGTTTGCGGTGCAGTGGCTCCGCTTTCTTTCAAAGAAATAATAATCATAGCTTTTCGCAGAAAAGCTTACCAAAATTCCTAATTCCTAATTCCTAACTCCTAACTCCCCTTTCAAATGAACTACGCAAGTAGCTCTTCGACCTTGCTAATGATCGCTTCGATCTCTCTGTCTTTCTCTTCCAGCTCGCCTCTGAGCTGATTGATAATATTCTGTTGTTCATTCTGCCCGGAAGAAGCATTCTCCAGCTGAGACCTCAACTCTCCCACTTCATACTTCATACCATCGTAACTGTTCTTTAGCTGTTCGATCTTTTCCTGTAGTCTTTGCAGTGCGCTCATGTAAAAAACTCCGTTTTTTGAATTAATAATTAATAAGTAATAATTAACAATTAAAGTATGTGTTGCAGGCAACACTTCAATTAAATAAATAAATACCTTTTATTATTTTTGTTATAATATCAAAACAATTAATAATACATAATTAAGAAGTACCCATAAATGCAAAAAGAAAATGTTTTACATCAAAAAAGTTATGCTTTTGCCATCAGAACAGTAAAACTCAACCAATACTTAACATTACAGAAAAAAGAATATACACTCAGCAAGCAAGTATTAAGAAGCGGGACTGCGATAGGTGCATTGGTCAGTGAATCACAATTTGCACAATCCAAACCGGATTTTATCAACAAACTAAGTATCTCACTCAAAGAAGCAAACGAAACACATTATTGGATAAATCTATTAAAAGATACTGATTATATAGATATGAAAATGTTTGAAAGCCTGGAAAAAGATATCAATGAATTGCTTAAACTACTCACATCCATCATAAATACTATGAAAAGCAGTCAATAAAAGCACTTTGAAAAAGTGCCTACCAAAATTATTACTTATTAATTGTTAATTATTAATTCAAAAAACGGAGTTTTTTAAAGTGCCCAATTTCAAAGTAGCCAGCCCCTATCAGCCCTCCGGAGATCAGCCGCAAGCCATCGAAGCCCTCAGTGACTCTATCCTCAAGGGCAATCAATACCAAACCCTTCTGGGTGTAACAGGAAGCGGCAAAACCTATACGATGGCAAAGATCATCGAAAAGACCGGGAAGCCGACGCTGATCATGACCCACAACAAAACACTGGCAGCACAGCTCTACTCTGAGTTCAAGAGCTTTTTCCCCGACAACCACGTGGAGTATTTCATCTCCTATTATGACTACTATCAGCCTGAAGCCTATCTGCCGCGGCAGGATCTTTTCATCGAGAAGGACAGCTCTGTCAATCAGGAACTGGAGCGTCTGCGCCTGAGTACGACAGCCAGTCTGCTGAGCCACGATGATGTGATCGTCATTGCCTCGGTATCGGCCAATTACGGTTTAGGCTCTCCGGAAGATTACCGCTCTGTCGTCCAGAGGCTCTGTGTCGGGAGCGACTACAAGCAGAAAGAACTGCTGCTCAGGCTGGTTGATATGGGCTACAAGCGCAATGATGACTTCTTCGATCGCGGAGATTTTCGTGTCAGCGGGGATGTGATCGATATCTATCCGGCCTACAGCGAAGAGGAGGCGGTACGGGTAGAGTTCTTCGGGGATGAGATCGAAGAACTCTACCCCTTCAACTCTCTGACCGGAGAGAAAGGGGAGGGTCAAAAAGAGATCACCATCTATGCTGCCAACCAATTCATCGTAGGCAAAGAGAAACTTGCCAAAGCGATCAAAAGCATCGAAGAGGAGCTGGATGAACGTCTCGCCTACTATCAGCAGGAAGACCGGATGATCGAGTACAACCGCCTCAAGCAGCGCACGGAGTTCGATCTGGAAATGCTCGAAGCCACAGGGATGTGCAAAGGGATCGAAAACTATTCACGCCATCTGACCGGGAAAAAACCCGGTGAAACCCCCTATTCCATGCAGGATTACTTCGCAGCCATGCATGATGACTACCTGGTGATCGTCGATGAATCCCATGTCAGCCTGCCGCAGTTTCGGGGTATGTATGCAGGTGACAGGAGCCGCAAGGAAGTACTGGTCGATCACGGGTTCAGGCTTCCCAGTGCGCTGGACAACCGCCCGCTGATGTTTGACGAATATATCCATAAAGCGCCTCACTTCCTTTTCGTCTCTGCCACTCCCGCCGAGCTTGAGCTCGGATACTCCTCCATCATCGCCGAACAGGTTGTCCGGCCCACCGGCCTGTTGGATCCGGAGATTGAGATCGTCGACAGCACCTATCAGGTCGAACACTTGCACGATAGGATGAAAACCGTGATCGAAAAGGGAGAACGGGTACTTGTCACTGTATTGACAAAAAAAATGGCAGAGGAGTTGACAACCTATTACAACGATTTGGGTCTCAGGGCCAAATATATGCACTCAGACCTCGATGCCATCGAGCGGAACCAGGTGATCCGAAGCCTGCGCCTGGGAGAATTCGACATCCTCATCGGTATCAACCTCCTCAGAGAAGGCCTGGACCTCCCTGAAGTGAGCCTGGTCGCCATCCTCGATGCAGACAAGGAAGGTTTTCTCCGCAGTGAAACCTCCCTGATACAGACAGCCGGGCGGGCATCGAGGAATGTCAACGGCCATGTCATCATGTATGCCAAAAAGATCACCCGATCCATGCAGGCTACCATCGATATCACCGGTGCCCGGCGCGATAAACAGATCACTTACAACCAAAAGTACGGCATCACCCCGCAGACAACCCTGAGAGAACTCGACACCAACCTCAAAGTCGAAGATGCCGGAGAGCTTTACAACAAACGCTCCAAACTTGACAAAATGCCCAAAGCAGAAAGACAACAGCTTGTCAAAGAACTCAAAGCCAAGATGCTCGCCGCTGCCAAGAGTCTGGAGTTTGAAGAGGCGGCGAGATTACGCGATGAAATAGCGAAAATCAAAAAACTATAGTTTTGGTGCGTGGTTACGCACCCTACATTGGGATATGCATCATTCCAATATTGATGCACAGGACGCGTAGGGTGCGTAACCACGCACCTTCAACAAAAACTCATATACATTTACGAGATAGGCATAACCCACAACTTTACACTATTTGCTATAATATCAAAAAATTAAAGTGAAAAACAGATGATCGATCTTAACTCTTCTCAGCTCTATTTCAACCGCGAACTCTCCTGGCTGAAGTTCAATTCACGGGTATTGGCCCAGGCACTTGATGAAAAACTGCCTCCTCTCGAGAGATTGAAATTTCTGGCGATCTACGGTACCAATCTTGATGAATTCTATATGATCAGGGTAGCCGGGCTGAAATCGCTTTACAAAGCAAGAGTACAGGAGACTGGACCGGACAAATTGACACCGGGGGAGCAGTTGGAGGCGATCCGCATTTATCTCCATGATGAACAAAAAGTCCTGGAAGAGTGCTACCGGGATATTCTCTCCGAACTTTATGGCCATGGGGTGACTATCAAATCTTATAGTGCCTTGCATAAAGAGCAAAAGAGAGAAATTGAAAAAATCTTTTTTGAACACATTTATCCGGTGATCATCCCGATCGCTGTCGATGCGACACACCCTTTCCCTCATCTCAACAATCTCAGTTTTGGACTGGCCATCACTCTGGTCGATGACGATGACAATCTCAAACACGGACTGATCCGAATCCCGAGAATTTTGCCGCGTTTCATCCAGACAGAACATACTTTTGTGCCGATCGAAAGTGTTGTGGAAAATTTCATCAAAGATCTTTTTCCCGGATTTGCCAAACTGGCATCCACGCCGTTCCGGGTCACACGAAATGCCGATATGGCTATTGAGGAGGAAGAGGCCGATGACTTTCTTGAAATCCTCGAAGAGGGATTGCGAGCGAGAAACAAAGGTTCACTGGTCCGGCTTGAACTGATGAAAGGTGCCGATAAAGACCTGGTCAATTTCCTCAACTCGCATATGAAACTCAGGGAAAAGGACATTTACTACTATGCTGAAGTCCCCCTCAACACGGGAAGCTTCTGGCAGATTGTCGGAGATAAGTCACTTTCGCACCTCATCCTCCCGACCTATACGCCCAAAACCCTGCCGCCGCTGAACAATGAAGATCTCTTCAGTGCGATCGAGAAACAGGATGTCCTGCTCTACCATCCCTATGACAGTTTTGAGCCTGTTGTCAAATTCATCCAACAGGCAGCTGTCGATCCAGACACCATCGCCATACGGATGACACTCTACCGGGTAGGTCCAAAATCACCGATTGTCAAAGCATTGATCGCTGCGGTCAGAGACGGGAAACAGGTTACCGTGCTGGTCGAACTCAAAGCACGTTTCGATGAAGAGAACAATCTGATCTGGGCCAAGGCACTTGAAGATGCCGGTGCCCATGTCGTCTATGGCATCCCCGGCCTGAAAGTACATGGCAAGATCGCGCAGGTGATCAAACGCAAAGACTCAACCCTCAAGAGCTATCTGCATCTCGCAACCGGGAACTACAACCCTGGTACAGCCAAAATTTATACTGATATGAGTTATTTCACCACCAAAGAGTCACTCAATAATGATGCGACACGTTTTTTTCATTTTCTCACAGGGTTTTCAACCCACACGGAGCTTGACACACTCTTCATGTCCCCAACACAGATCAAGCCCAAACTGCTTCAGATGATCGCACAGGAGAGCAAATACGGAACAGAGGGGCATATCATCCTCAAGTCCAACTCCCTTGTTGATGGGGGAATCATCAGGGCACTCTACAAGGCATCACAAGCCGGAACCAGGATCGATCTCGTCATCAGGGGTATCTGCTGTCTTAAACCGGGGGTCAAAGGTGTCAGCGAAAACATCCATGTCCACTCTATCATCGGCAAATATCTTGAACACCCGAGAATCTATTATTTCAAGCATGACGAAGTGGGGTGCTACATCTCCAGTGCCGATCTGATGCCCAGAAACCTGGTCCGCCGCGTAGAGTTGATGACACCGATCGGGGAACCAAATCTTGCCAAAAGGATCGAACAGGTCCTGATGTTGCAACTCAAAGACAATCAGCTTCGATGGGAGCTCAAAGAGAGTGGAGAGTATGTCAAAGTTCCAGCACTGGGGCAGAGTATCAACAACCATACGATCCTGGAAGAGTATGTCACCAAGATCGACAGCAAAACACATAAAGAGACGCCCGACTATGTCAGCAGACTGACAAGCCGAATGCTCAAAGATTCATAGACAACAGGGGACATTGGTTTTGTTCACAAAGTGAATGAAACCTGTGTCCCCCACCAAAAAGGAAACATATGATCATCAAATTTAAAGATTGGACTCCCAAACTTAAAAAGAATGCCTGGATTGCCGAGGGGGCAAGTGTCATCGGCCGGGTAGAGATGGGAGAAGACAGTGCCCTCTGGTTCGGCTGTGTCGTACGCGGCGATGTCCACTACATCACGATCGGCGACAGGAGCAATATCCAGGATCTCTCCATGATCCATGTCACTCACCACAAAAAATCCGATATGAGTGATGGCAATCCGACGATCATCGGCAACGATGTCACCGTCGGACACCGCGTCATGCTCCACGGTTGCACGATCGAAGATGCCTGTCTCATCGGGATGAGCGCTACGATCCTGGATGGTGCCGTCATCGGAAAAGAGTCGATTGTCGGTGCAGGAAGCCTTGTGACTAAAAACAAAAAGTTTCCGCCCAGAAGTCTGATCATGGGGAGTCCGGCCAAAGCAGTCAGGGAATTGACCGAAGAAGAGGTGGCAGAACTCTATGCCTCGGCTGCCCGCTATGTCAAGTTTAAAAACGAATACCAATAAGGAACTCTATGCAAAACGTCATTACCAAATCACTTAGTGATATCCTCAGTCCAGCCGTTTTCTCTTTCGTACTCAAGGTTGGATTCGGATCAATTCTCGTCTGGGTTTTAATATTATGGGCATCATGGGATTTTTATGAAGGTTTGATCGCTGCTTATATAAACAAAATTCCTTTTATTGGACATTTTGAATGGTTCCAGTCAGCAGGTGCTCTCCTATCGGCACTGATAGTAGGCTATATGCTGATCATTATCACTGTCTCGATACTCACCTCCCTCCTGAGTGAACCCCTTCTGATCAAACTGGCACAAAAACACTACCCCGGCAAACCAGTCGTAGGCAGCCCAAATATTGCTACATCCGTTTATCTCAGTCTGAAAGCCGGTCTCGTTTTTCTCCTGCTTTTTCTTTTTACCTTTCCTCTGATCTTCATTCCGATA
>JAYEND010000076.1:0-5399 GCA_034721895.1 Campylobacterota bacterium
TGCCATTATCCTATCGATGTCTGTATTCGGGATTTATAATTATATAGCATCGACCGGGCAGAGTCAAACGCTCTCTTATAACGATTTTAAAAACAGACTCGAACAAAATCTTATCAAAGAGATATGGATCGATAAAGATCAGGTTGTGGCATCTGTGAAAGTAAACATAGGTGAAGAACCAAGTTATTTAAAAACGACGCTTCCCCCTTTTGAGGATAATACATTTTTGCAGATGCTGGAAAAAAATCGGGTGGATATTCATATCAAGTCTCAAAAAGAGTCCGGTTGGCTCTCATTGTTGCTCTTGTTACCGTTTTTGCTATTTTTGGGATTTATATTCTATAGCTCGTATAATATGAGAAAACAGTTGGGCGGCATGGGTGGCGGTGCATTTGATTTTATGCGCTCATCCGCAAAAAAATACACCAAAAAGGAAATTTCAGTCACGTTTGCTGATGTAGCCGGCGTCGAAAATGCTAAAAAAGAGCTCTATGAGGTGGTCGATTTTTTAAAGAATCCTGAAAAATATGAAAAGATAGGTGCCAAAATTCCCAGAGGTATTCTATTGATGGGGTCTCCGGGTACAGGTAAGACACTTTTGGCCAAGGCAGTAGCGGGAGAAGCAGAAGTACCTTTTTTTTCCATCAGCGGTTCGGAATTTGTGGAGATGTTTGTAGGCGTAGGTGCTTCAAGGGTGCGTGATCTGTTTAAAAAAGCTAAAAGCGAAGCACCTTCCATTATTTTTATTGATGAGATCGACTCTGTAGGTAGAGCCAGAGGAGCTGGAGTCGGAGGCGGGCATGATGAAAAAGAGCAAACTCTCAATCAGATTTTGGCAGAGATGGATGGGTTTGAGACAGATGAGCAGGTTGTGGTCATGGCAGCCACGAATCGTCCTGATGTTTTGGATTTTGCACTGCTTAGGCCAGGAAGGTTTGATCGAAAAATCACACTAAGCCTGCCTGATGCTGATGCACGGGAAAAGATTTTGAAGATTCATACCAAAAAGGTACGCAAAGACGATTCTGTGGATTTAGAAAAATTAGCCAAAATGAGTATTGGATTTAGCGGTGCTGATCTGGCAAACCTGGTCAATGAAGCAGCCATGCATGCTGCCAGAGAAAATAAAGATAAAGTTTCACAAAACGATTTTTTATATGCTCGTGATCGAATTATTATGGGACTTGAGCAGGAGTTCATCCTGGATGAAAAAGATAAAAAAAGAGTTTCTGTCCATGAAAGCGGCCATGTTTTGGCTGCGCTACTGTTAGAGCATGCTGATCCGATCGAAAAAGTGAGTATCATACCACGAGGGCAGACATTGGGTATGACAGAGCAGTTGCCGCAAAAAGATATCAAAAATTTTCCACACTCTTATCTGTTGGATAAAATAGGTGTGATGCTTGGCGGGAGAGTTGCAGAGTTAACACTGTTCGGTGATCTCTCATCAGGTGCCGCCAATGATCTCAAAGAGGCAACTAAACTGGCAACACATATGGTTAGCCAATGGGGTATGAGTAAAATGCTTGGGCCAGTCTATTATCGAAAAGGTGAAGAGCATGTCTTTTTGGGGCGTGAAATGGCAATGGCAAAAGATTTCAGCGAAGCGACTGCAAAACTGATCGATGATGAGGTGAGAAAAATCATTACGGATAAAGAGAAAGAGGTAATCGGACTCTTTGAGGAGCATAAAAAAGATCTCGTTTCACTTTCAGATGCATTGATGGAAAAAGAGACGATGTATGCGGATGATATCAAGAGCCTTTTAAGGCTGGATACTGAATCAAGTTCAGCATGACAGTGTGTGTTTATTGCTGAAAGTAAGAATTTGAATTTGAATTGAAGAATGGAGCGGGAGACGGGGGTCGAACCCGCGACCCCGACCTTGGCAAGGTCGTGCTCTACCACTGAGCTACTTCCGCATAACCATATAAAGTACGCAAAATGAATAAAATCCATTTTTCTACGCTAACGCTGAATTTTCTTCGGCAGAAAGCCCACGCACTAGTACGTTTTTCAGTAATTCTTGTAGAAATGGAGCGGGAAACGAGACTCGAACTCGCGACCCTCAGCTTGGAAGGCTGACGCTCTAGCCAACTGAGCTATTCCCGCATAAAAAAACTTATCAAATTAAATAGCTTTAGCAAATTGAAATATGATAGATAATACGACTAGTCGTATGAGCCAACTGCTGAAGTTATTATTAAATGGTACCGCAGGGCGGATTCGAACCGCCACGCCCTAAGGCAGAAGATTTTGAGTCTACCAAGTCTACCAGTTCCATCACTGCGGCATGTACATTATAAAAATGTAAATGCGATTCTACTGCCTGAGAGCTTAAAGAGCGTTGAAGCTCTTTAAGAATAAGGACATTTTAGGCAACAGTCTCTTTGAGTGCCTTGCCAACCTTGAACTTGACCGCTGTTCTGGCAGGAACCTGAACCACTTTTCCGGTTGAAGGTACTTTGGCCTCTCTGGCTGCTTTTTCAACCGTAGAGAATGACCCGAAACCAATGAAGCTGACTGTATCTTTATTCTTCAGTGCCTCGGTGATAGTATCAAGTGCCGCCTGGACCACCCCATTGGTATCTTTCTGGGAAAGGCCGCTTTTTGCTGCCACTTTTGTGATAAACTCAGCTTTAGTCATCATGTATCCTTTTATTTATATTTATTTTTTAATGATAACATTATCTTTTAGTAAAATCAAGGACTAACGATAAAATGTAATAATTGTTGCCTCACAAGTGAATAAAAATCATATTGAAGCAGGTGAAACCGTTTGTAAAATCAAAGAATTTAAAAGCCTCCTTATCTAAATTCGTTATAATATTAAAAAATAAAACTTTGAGACCACTCCAGGAGATTTCTTGAAAATCACGATTATTATTGCTGCTATTGTATTTATCTATCTGGCATTTTCAACTATTTTTCACAGTACGCAACTGGCCGGAAATGTAGGCAGTATTGTTGGGAGTACCAACATTAAACTCTTTGGCTATCTTGCCTATATCAATATTTTTCTACTCTTCTATCCGCTCTACAGACTGTTTAAACGTCCGGCCCTGGGCAAACAGATTGATTTCTATGCCGGGTGGCTGCTCTTTTTTGTTTCAATGGTAGTATTGCCGGCACTCATCTTTGACAAACCTGCGAGCGGCATGCTCTCGGAAGAGATATCATCATTTCTGCTTCCCTATATCGGTAAAGCCGGGATGTGGCTCTTTTGGCTGATGATCTTTGCGCTTTCCCTTGTATTGATCATTGATGATGATTTCAGCTTTGATTTTATGAAGAAGATATCCGCCAAAGGAGTTTCTGTTCCCAAAGTATCTCTCAAGCCTGTGGGGAGGGTACTCAAAAAGATATTTTCCAACCCTTTCAAATCAGCTTATGATGAAGTAATGATGCCGGCAATGGATGAGTTGGAAGAGCCACAAAAAGTCGGTAAAACTGCAGCAAAACGTAAGCCGGTGCGAAAAACAAAAAAGAGTGTAAAAGAGCAGGATGAAGCATATAAAAAGGCTGTAGAGAAGAGTGCGGAAAAAGAAGAGCAGGTACTTGAAGAGCGGGAAAGTGCTCACTTTGAAGCGAAGCAAAAGCCCAAAACAGGCAAGAGAATGAATACGGATCCGGTCATTGATGAGATCCTCGAAACTGAGGAGGGGATGCAAAAAACTCGCTCTACAAGCCCTCATGTGCAGATCATTGATGAACTCGAAGAGAATACCAGACTCCTTGGAGAGATGGAAAAAGGTAAAGTCGCCAAACCAAAAAATTTCAAACTGCCAAAGATGGATTTCCTTCAGAAGGCGCCGAAAAGTACCCGCAAGATAAATGAAGCTGAGATTGACAGAAAGATTGGTGAGTTGCTTGATAAGTTGGAGCGTTTCAAGATCGAGGGAGATGTAGTCCGGACCTATTCAGGACCGTTGGTGACTACCTTTGAATTCAAACCGGCACCCAATGTCAAAGTTTCCAAGATCCTGAATCTCCAGGATGATCTGGCGATGGCGCTGAGTGCTGAGACGATCCGTATCCAGGCACCGATACCAGGGCGGGATGTTGTGGGTATCGAGATACCTAATGAAACCATTGATACGATCTATTTGCGTGAGATACTTGAAAGCGATCTTTTCAAAGAGTCAAAGTCACCATTGACTATTGCACTGGGTAAAGATATCGTGGGAAAACCATTTATTACCGACCTGAAAAAATTGCCACATCTTTTGATCGCAGGGACGACAGGAAGCGGTAAGTCGGTTGGAATTAATGCGATGCTCCTCTCGCTGCTTTATCGTAATGATCCTGAGCATCTCAAGCTGATACTGATCGATCCGAAAATGCTTGAGTTCTCGATCTACAACGATATCCCCCATCTCTTGACTCCGGTGATCATTGAACCTAAAAAAGCGATCTCTGCCTTGGCAAACATGGTGCATGAGATGGAGCGTCGCTATAAACTGATGGCAGAGAATAAGGTCAAAAATATCGATAACTTCAATGAAAAAATGAAGAAAGAGGGTGGTGAAACAATGCCGTTCATCGTCATCGTCATCGATGAGCTGGCTGACTTGATGATGAATGGCGGTAAAGAGGTGGAGTATTCGATCGCTAGATTGGCACAGATGGCCCGTGCTGCAGGAATACACCTGGTCGTAGCGACACAGCGTCCAAGTGTTGATGTTGTTACAGGATTGATTAAGGCAAACCTTCCTTCACGACTCAGTTATCGTGTCGGGCAGCGGATCGACTCCAAAGTCATTCTTGATGCGATGGGTGCAGAGAGTCTGCTTGGACGGGGAGATGCTCTCTTTACCCCTCCAGGATCAACAGGTCTTGTCCGACTGCATGCTCCATGGAATACTGAAGAGGAGATCGAAGAGATCGTCGAATTCCTCAAAGCACAGCGCGAGCCTGACTATGATGAAAGCTATCTGGAAACGGGCGGCAGTGAGGGCAGTGCTGCAGGTGGTGATAGTGCAGAAGATCTTGATCCCCTCTATGCACAGGCAAAGGAGGTAGTATTGAGTGATAAGAAAACTTCGATCTCCTATTTGCAGAGAAAGCTTCAAATAGGGTATAATAGGTCAGCGAATATTATTGAACAGCTTGAAGCGACAGGTGTACTCAGTGCACCCAACAATAAAGGCAATAGAGAAATCTTATAAAAGGAGTCAACGCAATGGCATATTTTTCAAAAGCAAAAAAAGGTGAAAAGGTCTATGGACTTATTTTTGGCAAGGGGAAGATCGTCAACGTCCTTCCTGATAGTTTTTATACATTAATGATCGAGTTTGAAAATGGGTATGAGGTACCTTATACAGAGGATGGCATTCCCGGCTGGGGCAACTTTAAAAAGCAGACGATGTTCTACAGGAAGGATGTAGACTTATGCAATG
>JAYEND010000077.1:0-19162 GCA_034721895.1 Campylobacterota bacterium
TCAGTGAATGGTAGTTTGCGATAAAGGTAAAGAGCTCATTCTCTTCCTGAAGCTCGATCATCGGCTTCATCGCACCAAAGAAGTTTCCGATATGAAGTTTGCCAGAAGCCTGGATTCCGGTAAGTACGCGCATGATTTGTCCTGAATTTTTTTTCGTATTATAGCGGGTGAATTAGAAATTAGAAATAATGATCATTCATCTTCCATCCTCTCCCCGCGTTTTCGTGCGACGATATCAAGCGGTACACCTTCGAAATCGAATCTGCTCCTGATGAAATTGGCCAAATAGCGTTTGTAACTGAAATGCAATCCATCCGGACGGTTGGTGATGAGTGCGATTTTTGGCGGCTTCGTTTCATATTGAGTGGCAAATTTGATCTTCACAACAGCCCCGTTATGGGAGGGGACATGGTGTCTGTTGATCGCTTCACGAAGTGCATCGTTGAGCTTTGATGTGGGGATGCGCTGTTTGTATCGTTCATAAATAGCGGTGATTTGATCGAGTATCCTTGGGACACGCATTCCCGTTTTTGCCGAGATGGTGATGAGTGGAGCATAATGCAGGAATTTAAGTTCATCACGAATATCATTGACTGCATCTTCGTAAGTCTTCTCTTCACGGATATCCCATTTATTCAGGACGATGAGGCAGGCAAGTCTATATTTTTCGATCAGCCCTGCTACCCTCTCATCGAGTTCGGTGACCCCTACGGTCGCATCGATAACCAGCAGTACAAGATTGGCTTTTTCCAGCATGGCAGTTGTTCTGCCCAGAGCATATTTCTCTATGCCTACGATCTTGCTGCGTTTTCTTATCCCCGCAGTATCCACAAAAGTAATTTCATATCCATTATGCTCTATCATCTCGTCGATAGGGTCGATAGTCGTACCTGCTACGTCACTGACGACTGAACGCTCCTCTCCCAAAAGAGAATTAAGCAATGAACTTTTACCTGTGTTGACGCGACCGATGATGGCTACCTTGATCTGGTTATCAATCTCCTCATGCGCAGTGTTTATATCGTGTATTGTCTCTTCAAAAGGGTCGACTTCTTCAGTGAGTTCCAGTTCTGGTTTCTCTTCTTTTTCAGGGATATACTTCTCAAGCCAGGCATAAAAATCATTGAAATATCTGTTGTGGCTGACTGACATGGGGAAGGTGGCATCCGCACCGAACTCTAAAAACTCCCAATAGCGTTCCTCTTCCTTGTCATTGTCGATTTTGTTGACAATCAAAGCCAAAGGTTTGCCCAGCGCCTGCAAACGATAGAAGAGTTCTCTATCCTCTTCTTCGGGGAGTGTCTTGCCGTCTACCATATAGAGAATAACATCGGCTTGCTCAGCTGCACGCAAAGAGAGCTCAGCCACTTTGCTAAAAAGTTCACTGGTATAATCGATACCGCCTGTATCGATCACTTCAAAATCACGATTGCCTGAGATGGTTACGATGCGCTTTTTGACATCACGGGTTGTTCCTGAGACATCAGAAGTGATAGCATCTCTCTGTCTTGCCAAACGGTTGAAAAGGGAACTTTTTCCGACATTCGGACGGCCTAAAATGGCTACTTTTTTCATGGATATATCTTTCGATTCTCGTTCCGCCTCTCCGAGAGTGTGCAAGAACTTCTATTTTTGCTTTCGGGGCTTGGACTTCAGTCCAAGAGTCCCATGAAATGGGACATTGTTAATGCGACTGAAGTCGCATCCCCTAAAAATATGTAGTTCTTGCACACTCTCGGAGAGGCGGAACGAGAGTTTTTTTATTGTGGGAATTATAGCACATTTTCACTCGGAAGCTTCTCAACATAGAGCGACTGTGACGGAAAGGCAAAACCCGATCCGTTCTTTTCTACAATATGCATGATCCTGATATTGATATCTTCACGGATCTCCAGGTATTGATCCCATTTGGCTGTATGGGCAAAAGCATAGATGAAGAGACCCAGAGAACTGTCATCAAAAGTATCGAAATTGACAAGAAGTGTCTCTTTGTGTGAGATTCCCGGATGTGACTGCAGCATTCCTTTGATATCCTGAATGATATTTTCAATCTGCTTACTGTTGGTATCGTAAGTGAGGCCGATTTTCATTTTGATCCGGCGGATTCCCCTGCGTGAAAAATTTTCGATGGGATTGTTGGCCACGATGTGATTGGGGACAGTGATAAGAGATTTCTGAAAGGAACGGATCTTGGTCGTTCTCATGCCGACATCTTCGACGACACCCTCGACACCGCCGACCTTGATCCACTCTCCGATTTTGATCGAATTGTCAAGCAGCAGAGCAATAGACCCAAAGAGATTGGCGGCTGTATCTTTTGCAGCGAGTGCAAATGCGAGACCGCCCAGTCCAAGGGAAGCGATCAGTGCCGTGACATTGATCCCCCAGTTATAGAGAATGGTACTGAATCCAATCGCAAAAATGACGGCCTTGATCAGTCTGACCAGGAAACTGCTGAGTTCTTTGGAGAGATGCGAATTGTCGTCACTGTATCTGACGAGGAATTCTTTAAAGGCTTCTACCAGTGAGATAAGGGCCCAGAAGATCGTAAAGATCGCAAGTGATTCGAGAACCATTTTGATAAAATGGTTCTCTTTGAAGATGAGTAGAAAAAAAAGATGGGTCCCGATGATGATAAAGCTGAATCGGATCGGCCCTTTGAGGCCTTCTATGATCCTGTCATCTATCCTGGTTTCGGATTTTCTGGCAAGTATGGTCAGGAATCCAAGAATAATATTGGTAAAAAATTTACGAAGCAGAAGAAAAAATAAAAAGACAAGAATTGCGGCAAAAAAATTCCCCAGAGGAACATCCCAGAAAGTCTGTGTCCAGAAAGTACTGTATTCACCGCTATAGAGTTTGTTCAGAAAAGGTTGTATAACTCCCGGAACATCCATGTCCAGTGAGTTGATCAGATCGGTTTGATCGGTGATATTCCTGTCGATAATAATCGGGTCTGCCATGTAGGTCTCTCTTTTCAGGTTTGAACATTCAGCTCTGCGAACATTATCCGGGATTTATAGATGCAATTTTATCCAAATATTGTTATATTGTCAGAAAGGTTAGCAAATGAGAGTGAGTGTATTGATTGCAATTTTGGTATGCATATCCGGCCCATCTCTAAAAGCTGAAACGCTTGATGCTGTCTATCGTGTGAGTTTTGGTATTTTTGGAGAGATAGGAATTGCCAAAGCACATCTTGAAAAGAATGGGGAGCAGTATCTGATCCGTGTAGAAGGGGAAGCGACAGGAATTGCCAAAAAGTTGAGTAAAGGCCGCAGAGAAGTACATATCAGCAAAGGGCACATTAAAAATGCTTTACTGTTAAGTGATACCTATACCGTGATCAAAAGTTATGGGGAGAAAAATAGCAAAAAGCACTATACCGTTGACCATAAGAAGAAGCAGGTTGTGAAGTACTCTGAAAAGTCCGAAAGTGGCAAACAGATATCCAGAGATGAGAAAGTACTGGATTTTTATGCGGAGAATGATCTACTGACGCTCTATTTCAATATTGCTTCATTGATTACAGAGAAAGAGAAGAAAGGGGTATACACTTTCAATGCCGTCGGTGCAGAAAAGCAGAAGGGCAGCGTGATGGTGATCGTCCCGGATGCAAAAGAGCGTATTGCCTATGAAACAGATCTTGGGAAGGGGTCAGCATGGTATTTGACAGCGATCATCCATCAGAAGATCTTTGCCAGTGACAGAGGAGAATTGATATTGGCTATTGGCAAAGATGGGATTACAGAAAAAGCGGTGTTGAAGGACGTGGTGATGTTTGGAGATGTGATGGCTCAGCGTATCAAATAGTTTGGGCATGCAGGATAAAATCAATCACTTTCTTATCGCTCATTTAACAGGGTTTGAGTGTGCCATTCCTGATCGTTGGATAATAATTCCCGCTGATGATATCTTTTCCGCCCAGCTCTTCAGCATAAATTTTGATCAGTCTATTGTGGAGCAGCGTCTCTTTCCGAAGAAGATAGCGTTTTCCTTTGTAGAGGATGTCATTGGCGTTAAGCAAGCTGGTGTAAAAATCTGTTTCATTCATGGGGGCCGATTTTATCCAAATTATCGTAGAAGATGAATAATATGCTACACTTCCGCAAAAAAAGAAATGCAGTAATTAGAAAAGTATGAGACAAAAAATCAAAAATATGGACAGAGGTATTCTTCTGATGCTTCTGGCTTCACTGAGTTTTGCGGTGATGGGGGGCTTTGCCAAAGTTCTGAGCGAGACGATCCCACCGCTGGAAGTCACCTTTTTTCGTAATATTGCAGGAGTGATCCTGGTGGGGTTAACACTCTGGAAACTGCCGTTGAAACAGAGCGGGGGTAAACCTTTTCTGTTGCTTTTCCGTGGAACGATGGGCTTTTTGGCTCTGCTGGCTTACTTCTATATTATGGCATTCATTCCTCTTGGCGAGGCGGTGACTTACAATAAAACTTCCCCGATATTCGTCGCTGTTTTCGCCTATCTCTTTCTGGGGGAGAAGTTGCCTAAAAGTGCTCTTTTGGCGATCGTGGTCGGATTTGTTGGGATTTTGCTGGTTGCCAAACCAGACGGACTCTCTTTTGACAAATATGACCTTCTGGGTATTTTTTCGGGGATAGGGGCAGCTTTGGCGTATACCTCCATCCGAGAATTGCGAAAGTACTACGATACCCGAGCCATTGTTCTCTCCTTTATGGGGGTGGGAACGATCGGTCCGGTTCTGTTGATGCTGATGGCACCTTATGTAGATGCTCCTGATTTTGATTTTCTCTTTGCAGAATATGTCATGCCGTCGAAAAATGAGTGGGCTCTGGTGATCGGGCTAGGGCTTTTTGCCACGGCTTCTCAACTGCTGATGACCAAAGCCTACGAGCTGACAAAAGCAGGGATCGTAGGAACGATCTCCTATTCCAATATCATCTTTGCCGTGATCATTGGAACGATGTTGGGTGACCCTGTACCTGATTTTTGGACAATTTTCGGTATAATCCTAGTTATTTCGGCAGGGCTGATGGTTTCTCTTCCTGTGGGGAAGAGAAGAATTAATAATTAGCAATTAAAAATTAATAATTGTTGCAGGCATTGCGTGGCAATGCTTTGATGAAATAGAGAGAGGTAGATGAATGATTTTGATTTCCGGACCATGTGTAATCGAGAGTCGGGATACGGTCTTCAGGATCGCCGAGGCATTGATGCCTTATCATGAGGACTGTACCAAAGAGTTCTATTTCAAGGCAAGTTTTGACAAAGCGAACCGAACCAGTCTGGATAGTTTTCGCGGTCCGGGAATGGAAGAGGGGCTGAAAATGCTTCAGGAAATTAAGTCGAACTTTGGTTATAAGATTCTGACAGATATCCATGAGCCCAATCAGGCAGCACCGGTGGCCGAGGTGGCGGATGCTTTGCAAATCCCCGCATTTCTCTCCCGTCAGACCGATCTGTTGGTAGCTGCAGCCAAAACTTCAGCGGTAGTCAATATCAAAAAAGGACAGTTTCTCGCCCCGCAGGCGATGGAACACTCTGTCGGGAAAGTGCTCAAAACCAGAGGCTGCGATGAGGTCAGCTATGAAAATGCCAGGAAGTTCGGGGTCTGGCTGACGGAACGCGGATCGAGTTTCGGGTATGGCAATCTGGTGGTCGATATGCGCGGACTGAAGATCATGCGGGAGTTTGCTCCAGTGGTTTTCGATGCGACCCATTCCGTACAGATGCCGGCAAGCGGCGGTGCGAGCAGTGGCGGTGACAGCTCTTTTGTTCCTTATCTTTCCCGTGCGGCTGCGGCAGTCGGTGTGGATGGTTTCTTTTTTGAAACCCATTTCGACCCGAGCTGTGCTTTGAGTGATGGTCCCAATATGATACAATTGGATGATTTGAACCATTTGATCAAAGAGATCGATGCGATTCGGATGATCGTGGAGTGAAAATTAATAATTTACAATTAAAAATGAATAGTTTTGGTAGGCTTTTCTTTGAAAAGCTTTGATAAATAGAGAAAGGATGTAATGATGAATATTGTGGAGGGTCAGCTGAAGGTTGACAAGAGTAAAAAAGTAGCGATTATAAATGCACGGTTTAACCATATGATCACCGATCGTCTGGTAGAGGGAGCAAAGGATGCGTATGCACGGCATGGAGGGGACACGAATGATCTTGATCTGATTTTAGTGCCGGGTGCTTTCGAGATTCCGTTTGCACTCGATAAAGCATTGCAGAAGTATGATGCTGTCTGTTGTGTGGGTGCGGTTATTCGCGGGGCGACACCGCACTTCGATTATGTATCGGCAGAAGCGACCAAGGGTGTGGCTTCCGTGACACTCAAGTATGGAAAGCCGACAGCTTATGGTGTTTTGACCGTTGACACGATCGAGCAGGCGATCGAAAGAGCAGGCACCAAAGCAGGGAACAAGGGGTTTGAAGCAATGGCAGGATTGATCGAAATGATCGATCTCTATAGAAACCTGGAGGCATAATGGCAACACGTCACCAAGCCAGATCAGCCGTTATTGGCCTGCTTTATGCTTATGATCTGGGAAATACGAATATTGCGAAGTTCTCAGATGAAATTCTCGAAGAGAACAAGATCCGTAACAAACAGCGTACTTTCTCCAATGAACTTTTTCAGGGAACAGTTGAGAATCTTGAAAAAATCGATGAAGAGATCATCAAATGTCTAAAAGAGTGGGATTATGAGAGTATCGGGAAGGTAGAGAAGGCGATCATGCGTCTGGGAACCTATGAAATCCTCTTTGCAGGAACAGACAGGGCGATCATCATCAATGAAGCGGTAGAACTTGCCAAGGAACTTGCCGATGAAAAGTCTCCGAAGTTTATCAACGGGGTACTTGATGCTATTGGAAAATGATTTCCAATAGCAAATTAATAGTGAATAGTGAATAGTGAATAGTGATTGTATGCATTACTCTGTAATGCTTTTATGAAGGAGTATTTATTTGAGACATATTGATAGAGGTGTTGCAAAGCAACACAAACCAAAATTATTAATTATTAATTATTCATTATTCATTCATTCTCACAAGCAAAGGATTTGCCTGTGAGAATGTCTATTGACGAGGCTGTTGAGCTGATCGAGAGTGCTGATCTCAAAGAGCTGGGAAAGATGGCCCTGGCACGCAAAAAAGAGCTGCATCCCAAAGAGGTGACTACTTTTGTGGTGGATCGGAATATCAACTATACCAATGTTTGCTGGGTTGACTGTAAATTTTGTGCCTTTTATCGTCATGAGAAAAATGATGAGGCATATATCCTGAGTTTTGATGAAATTGATCAAAAGATCGATGAACTGCTGGCAATCGGGGGAACACAGATCCTTTTTCAGGGCGGAGTGCACCCCAAACTGGAGATCGAATGGTATGAAGATCTGGTAGAGCATATCCACCAGAAGTACCCGCAGGTAACGATTCACGGTTTTTCAGCGATCGAGATCGATTATATTGCCAAGCGCTCCGATATCTCTATTTCCAAAGTTCTGAGAAGACTGCATGCCAAAGGGCTCAGTTCAATCCCGGGGGCAGGTGCGGAGATCCTCAGCGACAGGGTGAGAGATATCATCGCACCCAAGAAGCTTGACAAAGATACCTGGCTTGAAGTACATCGAGAGGCCCATAAACTGGGGATCAAATCGACAGCGACGATGATGTACGGTACGGTCGAGACAGATCGTGAAATTGTCGAGCACTGGGAGTATGTCCGGCAGCTTCAGGAAGAGACTGGCGGTTTCCGAGCCTTTATTATGTGGTCGTTCCAGGGTAAAAATACCCAACTGATGGAGGAGCATCCAGAGATTCAGAAACAATCCTCCAACCGCTATCTCAGACTGTTGGCCGCTGCAAGACTCTTTTTGGATAATGTACCCAATATCCAGAGTTCCTGGGTGACACAGGGGAGCTTTATCGGACAAATGGCGCTGCTCTATGGTGCCAATGATCTGGGTTCTACGATGATGGAAGAGAATGTCGTCTCCGCTGCCGGTGTAAAAAACCGGATGAATCAGGAGGAGATGATCCGATTGATTAGTGATATTGGAGAGAAGCCGGCGAAGCGGAATACGGCGTATGAGATTTTGGAAAGATTTTATTGAATTAACAATTAACAATTAATAATTCTGGTATGCTTTTCTTTGAAAAGCTTTGATCATAATGGAGAGTGGTATGAAAAAAATATTAATAGTCTTATTATTACTGCAAGGATGGTTGATGAGTGACGAGATCAAAAAGATAAATGTGGATGGTACAGCGGTACCGGTGATTTTCGAAGAGAGTAAATATGTGCCGATCGTCTCGATGCAGATCGTATTCCGTGACAGTGGTGCATTGTATGACAGCAAAGCAGGATTGGCGGATATGAGTGCAAAGCTCCTTTCTGAAGGGACAAAAAAGGATGGCAGTGTCGGTTTTGCGACCAAGCTGGAGAATCATGCCATTCATCTCTCTGCGGCGGCGGGTACAGAGACTTTCTCGATCGATCTGAGTGCATTGAAGAGTGAGTTTGGAGAGGGGGTGAAGCTTCTCAAAGAGCTGTTGACAGACCCCAATTATACAGAAGAGGCAGCAGATCGTATCAAGAAGCAGAAGATTGGTTGGCTGACCCAGCAGAAGAGCAACTTTGATTATGTTGCTTCGCTTGGCTTGAAAGAGACACTTTTCAAAGATACTGCACTGGCACGCCCAAGAGCCGGTACGATAGAGAGTGTAGAGTCGATCATTCTTGAAGATATGAAAAGCCATATTACTTCCCACCTGGGCAAAAACAATGCCATCGTGATCATTGGTGGGGATATCAGCGGTACAGAAGCTGAGAAGATTGTCAGGGAAGTCATGGAACTGCTTCCCAATGTTGATGTTACTGAGAGCTCATCCATTTCTGCTACGGATAAGCGGGTTGTGAAAGTGTCTGAGGCAGAGACGGAGCAGGCCTATATCTACTTCGGCGCACCGTTCAATCTTAAATATAATGATCCCCGGCAGTATGTTGCCAAAGTAGCCGGCTATATCCTCGGCGGCAGTGGATTTGGCTCCCGTCTGATGGAGGAGATCCGTGTGAAACGGGGATTGGCATACAGTGCTTATGGCCATTTTGTCAACAACCGTACGACAGCCTACTTTACGGGCTATCTCCAGACCAAACTTGAAAATGAGAAAGAAGCGAAAGATTTGGTACAGAGCCTTATCGAGGCATTTGTCAAAGAGGGGGTTACTCAAAAAGAGCTCGATGCCGCCAAAGAGTTTCTGATAGGCAGTGAACCGCTACGGAGCGAAACACTTTCCCAGCGTCTGGACAGAGCTTTTGGCGAATACTACTATGACAGACCGCTTGGGTACAATAAAGAGCAGCTCAAAAAGATCGAAGCCTTGGCACTCGATGAGATCAACAGTTTTATTAAGGCACATACGGAGATAGTGAATTTGAGCTTTTCTATCGTGACAGATAAGAAATAGAAAATAAATATCTCTTCTCTTTCCCGCAGTCTCAGAGGATGGGAAAGAGGGTGAAAACATTACAAAATGAAATCTCTATTACTTTCCAAATAAAAAGCGTGTATAATTTTCTATCATTTGGAAAGGTAAATTGATGGAAGAGGCAAAGCAGCTATTCAAAAAACTCAAAATCTATTCACTGTTGGATCTGGCACTTCTTCTTCCTGTTTCCTATAATGATACGACACTCTCGTCGGCTATTGTTCCCGGGAAAGTTCACACTTTTGAGGCTACTGTCAAAGAAGTGCATTCCCGCAATGGCAAGCTGATAGTGACTTTCTCTCTGCCCCGTTTCAACCAATCTCTTCAGAGTATGTTTTTCCGGACAACCCCCTATCACTATCAAACTTTTGCTGTAGGCAGTCAGCATATTACCCAGGGTAAAGTTGAACTTTACCGGGGAAACCTGCAAATGAACCAGCCTAAATCGATCAAACAGGCAGGAAAGATCATCCCCAAATACAAAACGGTACTCAGGCAGGAGGAGATGCATACTTTGATGGAAACTTATCTCTCGGAAAAGACTTTGATCGATGAGGGACTGTTGCCCAAAGAGGCCAATGCGTTGATGGAGCTTCATTTTCCTGTCAGTATGGAGCGCATTTACCAGGAGGGCACGCATCGTTTGGAGATTGTTCAGATACTGAAGTTCGCCGAAGCGTATAATCATATCAGAAAGTTGTCCGGGAAGAGGGTAGAGCACCCTGCAATGATGGCATTGAATGGTGATACAACTTCTTTTATAGAGGGATTGCCCTTTGAGCTGACGGATGAGCAGAAGCAGGTGATCGATGATATCAGGAGTGATCTCATGCATAATGATAAGGCTGCCAGGCGAATGATCGTCGGGGATGTAGGATCGGGGAAAACAATGGTGATACTGGCATCAGTCATGATGGCACTGCCTCAGAGGTCTATCCTCATGGCACCGACATCTCTGCTGGCGCTTCAGCTTTATGAGGAGGCAGTCAAACATTTGCCTGCAAAAGTGACTGTCGTCCTGGTAATGCAGGGAAAAGAGGAGGGGGAGTATAGGGAAGCAGACTTTATCATCGGTACCCATGCGTTGCTCTACAAGGAGGATCTTCCCAAAGCACCGCTGGTGATGGTGGACGAACAACACCGTTTCGGAACCAATCAGCGCCAACTGCTCGAAGTGATGGCAAGTGATGGCCAAGAGGGCGAAAATGAAAGGCGTGCACACTATCTGCAGTTTTCCGCAACCCCTATTCCCCGGACACAGGCGATGATGGATTCGGCTTTAATTGATGTGAGCCTGATCACCAAAACACCATTTGAGAAAAAGATCACGACAGAAGTGATCGGAAAGAGTGGATTTCCCAAACTTATGACCCATATCAAAGAAGAGATTGCCCATGATCATCAGGTGTTGATCATCTATCCTTTGGTTGAGGAGAGTGAAACGATCGAGTATCAGTCATTGGCTGAGAGCAGAGGTTTTTGGGAAAGCCGTTTTGAAAATGTCTATGTGACGCATGGTAAAGATAAAAATAAAGAAGAGGTTTTGCTTGAGTTCAGGGAAAAAGGAGATATTCTGCTGGCGACCACAGTCGTCGAGGTTGGGATCTCTCTGCCGCGTTTGACACTGATCGTGATCGTGGGTGCCGAACGGCTTGGGCTGGCGACCCTGCATCAGCTCAGAGGCAGGGTCGGGCGTTTGGGACTTGAGAGCCGATGCTACCTCTTTACCCATAATATACAGAGTGAACGGCTCAAAGCCTTTACCCGGACAAACAATGGATTTGATATCGCAAAACTCGATTTGAAGTTCAGAGAAGGCGGCGATATCCTGGATGGAACGATCCAGAGCGGGCAAAAGTTCAAGTGGCTGGATATGGGTGAGGATGAGGGGATTGTCGCTGCTGCGAAATCCAGGATTAAGTGCTAAGGGTTAAGAAAGAGCGAAGAATGAAGAATGGAAAGTGATGAATTAGTAATTTTGGTAGGCTTTCCTGTTTAAAGCTTGGATTGTACGAATAGGTCGTGCCCAACTAGGTGGTGGATAGAGATATTTATGCTGAACGCTGAACGCTCAGCACTTAACACTATTAATACAGTCCGAATCTTCCATCGGCTCTTTTGTACATGACCCTCATGAGGCCGTCGTTGTCGTTGAATACGATAAATTGTCTCTTTTTTTCTTCTTTTAGCGCGTCGATCGCTTCGTCGAAATCCATCGGCTTGTGGAGTTCGAGATCCATAGGAACTATCTCCACTTCCATATTATACAACTGCTCACTCACTGCTTCTGCTTCTGAACCCAGGTCTTTGAAGCTCATGATCCTGTGTCCTTTGATCTTGTCGGCATGTCTTCTGAGTGATTTTTTGACTCGTTCGATCGCAAGATCGGTCGCTGCATAGACATCTTTATCTACCTGAGTGATAACGATAGTATTTTTATCTTTGAGATTGACGACAAATTCGACCGAGAAGCCTTTTTTCCCATTTTTTTCATCCCCGGAGATAAGGGAGGTTGCAGAGATAATATCAAGGTTGTATTTTTCAAGTCCATCAACGGCTGCTTCTATATAGTCTTTGATCGGATCAGTCAGTTCGAAGTGTCTTCCGACGATTTTTTTATTCATTATACATCCTTTAATTCTAAGATACTTAATTGTAACTTAGAAAGTTTAATGTAGGGTAAATAGGGAAGGATTACAGAGGGATTTCGCCTCTGCAATATCGGAATAAAATCAAGAGTCTTCCTGTCCTACGATGTAAGCATGCCCAGTCTCTGGCTCAATCGTTATTGAGAACGTATTGCCATCTGACATTGTGAATGTAAAAGTACAGGCACTGGTCATATAGCTTGCATAATTTGGTGTAGTACTGCCTGCAAATCCTTGATGCGGTCTTCCAAGATGATCAAATCCGATATATTGAGCAGCACTACATCCACCAGTACGAGCAAAGGTATCAATGCCATATTTATGTGTAATAAAAAGTCTATCACTAGTACTGCTATCACCACCATCTGAACAGTTTACTCCAGACCATATCATTTTCTTTCCGTTGACTGGATCGATTGCTGCTTCGATATCATTTATTCCACCACCATAGTTGTCATCTGAGCCGATATATTCATAGAGTCCTGTACTGTCTGAGCAATTTTCGAATCCGATTCTCCAAAAAGATTTTTGCCAGTTTGAGTCATTGTTGTCATGTCGGTAATCCCTTAATGCCATATGCTGAGTATATCGTATATCCGAAAGGATATTGTCGGCTGCTTCCTGCTCTAAATCCCTATCCAGCCTTGGCATGGCAAGTGCTGCCAAAATACCTAATACCATGATAACCATTACGAGTTCTATCATGGTAAACGCAGGACGCCGAAGAATTTTATGAAGATTATTTTCTTTAAACTTTTTCATATCTTTTGCAGAGTCCTTCTGTGATAAGTTAGGTCGGGAGCATTGGCAATATCCGGATGATCCAAATCTTTATATTTGACATAGACATCCACAATGATATTCAGTGGGGATTTAAGCGTGGTAACACTGCTGCTCAAAACATTTGTACATGTAGCGACTTTCGCGTCACCGATGTAAGAGATTTGAGTCTCTATCGTATAGCCTCCTCCTTCAGAATAAGCTCCGGTGATTGTTCCCAGACACTGCCCTCCTGTGGCATTTCTATCATTTGACATCACTGCCAAAATAGCATACTCTGTATAGCTTTTTGCCAACAGCATAGCTTGTTCTTTTTGATATTGGGCAGTTGTTTGTTTAGCAATTTTTCCGGACATGCTCATAATGTAGGCTGCTACAGTAGACATCAACACTATCACAAAAAGTGCAGTGATCATGGAAAACGCTTTTCTTTGCTTCTGGATTATCATCTGATTACTGCCTTTTCTTTGCAGGTTGTGATATTGTAGTCTTCACCTATATTTTCCTGCTGGCAAAGCTTGAATCTGATTGTATTTCCGGTTCCCTTGATTCTGAAGACGCTTACATTCTTGATGAGGTAGGGGCCGCCATTGCCGTGTTTATTATAGTCATTTCCATCCCATGGTTGAAAATTATATTGAAGTTCAAGGTCAAAAAGCGAACCTCTCTGAATGGGCACGATAGCGTATGAGGTCCACGCGAGTTTGTAGTGCTCTTTCATTGTTCTTGATGCTGCAGCGTCAAGTGTCATCGTGCTGCCGGTACCGCTGGCAACGGTTGAAACAGTTGATGTACCTGGTCCGCTGTACCCAGTCGTATATGCAGTAAATGTCCCTGGAAAAAATACAGCAGCATTGGTAATATTTTTAGTACTGCCAGATAAATTACCGATAATTGTATTTGCCAGACCAAGATTTGATCCTGGAGTGGAAAGGGAGTTGAGACTGCTTGCGTTGAGATCACAAAGTCCGCTCCATCCCGGAAGTCTGTCAGTTGACGATGTGATCGCACTGAAACTCTCCTCATCCGCACCGATCCATTGCAGTGTGACATATGTATCATCGGGTATCTCTTCGAGAGCCAGGTAAGTGCCATCGCTTTTTCTCCCGATCACGGTACCCGGTATGGCATAAGTCAATCGATTCGCAATCTGTTGTGCTGCTAATTCTGTCTTGAGGCTGCTTCGGTAGATGGCTCTCTGCACGATATACCTTTCGTAGACGTCGGCAATGATCTCCGATCCGATAGAAGCGACGATGCCCAATATCACAATTGCAAAAATCGCTTCCAGCATAGTAAATGCAGATCGCATAGTATCCACAGGGCACTTCATCAGAAACTCCTCTCTTCAAGTTCATAAGTACCGATATTGCAAGAAAATGCTTGAAGTGTAATATTTTTTTCAAGTTCAGAGGCAGGATTTGATGAGGTTAGTGTTACTTTGATAGCTTTGATGTTGGATGTCGCGGACGTCGTGATATTGGCATCAAATGAGATAGCTTCATAGTTTTGATAATCTCCACTTTTTGGAGTATCATTGATATAGGATATGGTGGTAGCGATAGACATGTTTGTATCTATATAATCCCCGATATCTGCCGAGGGAGTGCCTTCTGGGCTGAGTACTGCAGTTTGTCCGTTAAAGTCGTCGATGTCATCTCTATCCCCGTCGTCAAAGGTAGTGGATGCACTTCTCCTACTTCCGGTCGATGAAATGTACTTTCGTGTACTTGATTCAGGCGTACCTACCCGTCGCCCTGTTGTGCCGGATTCTTCGAGGTTGCTGTTAATGCTATCTGTATCAAGTACGATGGAGTGTGTGGTTGCGTTTTCATCTCCGTTCTCATCCCACTCCTGAGTCAAAATCAACTCCAGGTCTGAAGCTACTGCAGCGATCGCCTCCTGCTGCATCGCGACATAGCCACTGCTGGCCGCTGTCTGTATGAGCATAGGAGCGGACATCAGAACAATCCCCATGATAACAATCGCAAAGATGAGCTCTATCATGGCGATACCTGTACGAAGTTGTATTTTTATCATTACCAATCCATCCGTCTGGATTTTTTACTGCTCGCATTGGTATCGACTATATGGCCCGTAACTCCGGTTCCTGTCCACTTCGATGTTTCGATAAATTTTACTTTATAGAACGGATCCGGTGTGATATTGCCATTCGGATTGTAGATAAGCCATTTGCTTGTACTGCTGAGAGTGGAGTCATCTATCTGTATGTATACGGTATAGGGGAAAGTAGTCGTTGTCGTACTTACTGTAACATTAGGGTCCTTTCCCGTTGACGTTACGCTGACTGTTGAATCTACGGAGCCCAAGGTAGCATTCGTTTCGAGGGTGATATTGCCGTCGCCATTGCTTGTATTGTGTTTCATGGAGAGCCACCAGTTATATTCATCGATTTGCCCGATCGTGGTATTGAGCCCGAAGGTTGTACACCCTATCATGCCATGATCGCAATAGCTTAATATAGTGATCGGTGTAGGTGTACTCGAATCAGCAACATCATCGTAAAACTCTTTGGATGCTCTGGCCCTTGCAAAGAAATAGGTTGCTTCCCGTACAGTTGGAGAAACCACTGAATTTTTATCTTTAGTGCCATTGGTATCAGTGATATTGGCATCATTGAGTGTGATCCGTATCGGGTTGACCGGCAGTGTCATATCTCTGTTGAAATTAAGCCTGTAATCGATAGTGGTTGTACCGTTTCCGGTAAATGAAGATGCTGTGTTGTTCAAATCGAATTTTTTGATGTTGTTTTGCGGTGATGGGAGTGTGATGTTCTGTTCGTTATTTTCGATGGGGTTATAATATTTTATCATAGTGATACGGTCAGCATTACCGCTGACATGCGAGACAGAAAAAGGGTTGAAGCCGATAATCAGATTCGTATCCTGCGCATAACAATTATTTTTGTAGTTTTGAGTGATATTGTCATCATCACCTTTTGCTGTAATATTTGCCTCCAGTACAGCAGCCATACTGTAGTTATTTGCCTGGAAATCATAGAGATAGGTAAAATCCTGGTCACTGTGGTCTTTCAGTGAAATATTCAGATCGAAATGATCCGGAATGACATTGAAGGTACCTGTACCGGGAGTGATCAGCCTCTCTGATGTCAAAGGTGTATCGACCGCATCAATAATTGCAAACTCGTATCCCTGTTTTTCATGGATGGAGTATTGAATCTCACCGATATCATTGAATCGGAAATTATCCTGATGTAAACCATCCATGAATTCAATGATAGGAGAGAGTACAAGTTTCGGTACTGGGCATGATGTTTTAGTGACATTCAAGTCGATATTAAAGGATGCACCCTGTGTTTCATTATAATCCTGCGTATTGCTTCCCAGCCCGTCTTTGGCGGCAAATGTTAGCGGATAATCTTTTCCTGCTTTATAATTTATACTACTATTGATATCAAAATAAAATTTTTCTGGCCGTATAGCAAATGCATTACGAGAATGAGAAGTTCTTCTGTTGGATTGCGAGATGACATCATCAGTGAGCCAGCATTGATCCCAGTCTTCATAGGCTCCCTGATCATTACCGCAATATTCAAAACGCAAACGGACAATTTTATATGCAGATGGATAGTTATAAGCTCCGATATTCACTCTTTGGTTGTTGGTGAATGTGGCAACTATGTAATCATTTACACCTATACCGGGAAGCCGGTTTCCACTAATGCCATCTGCCAAATAAGTTCTTACTTTGATGTTCGAGTTTACCAGTAAACCGGTAGAAGGTTCGAGTGAAAGAATATCCAGATAGAAAGGCTCATTGGCTATTTTGGTTTTTATAGGTACGCTTGATCCATCTTGAATAGGGGTGCTTGGAGCTACTCCAGTATCAATCGCATCAAATTTTGTAAACAATAACCCAGCTGCAAATCCATCCCTGTTGATACATCGGCTACCACCGGAGTTTGCACCGCTACCATGATCGAACCAGTCTCCGGTTCCATCCGGGTCACGAAAGAGGTCCTTGTTTTGAGCAGAGGAATCAAAATCTGTATCATAGATAAAATCATGACATAGTTGCGTGTAGTGGTTGGAGTTGGCGATGTTAAGCACATCTACTTCATTATCATTATTATCACGAAGAACCACATATCCTTCTTTGCCCATGACATTATTATTCATTTGGAATACTTCATACCGCGGGTCGATACAGGACTCATCTCTCTGATACCAGTAAAGTTGATGTGAACCTGCAGTTGTATAAATAGAAATACTCCAGGCATTGTCACCAGTGTCTTCAAAATCGATAAATTGCTTGACGAGGAAGTCAAGATATTTAATCTCTATGTAGTTTCCTGGCACTTTCCCGGCATTATTGGCCAGAGGATGCCCATAGTCATCTTTATAGTTTGGATTATTTTGATATTCGTTTATGGTCATGAGACCTATATAGGTAGAGCACCCAGTGTCAGCATCATCGTCAAAAATGGTTACTTTTCCGCTTCTTTTTGCCACAACAATGGTTTCTGTGGTCGATACACTCTCAATAGTAATATTGAAATCCTCGTTACTCTCCAGGATATCATCACCAACGATAGTAAAATTAAGCATATGCTCAGTGCTGCCTGCAGGAATAGTAATGTTTATGTCGTTGTTTGTCCCATTATAATCATCAGGCGAAATTGCAGTCCTGTCCGCTGTAGAGTAAGTGAGGTTGAGGTCGGAGTTTAGAGCTTGGCTAAATCTTATCTTGACATTTGCCATGACATCATAGTCTCTCTCGGCAATAGCGGCATCATTGAGGGAGAGTGTAAGCCCTTCATCATCATCTTGTATCGTACCTATACCTGTGTCTTTGCCTAAATTTACAACAGTTGATGCTGTGGAAATAATAAACTTAAGCTGTTCACCCACCTCTCCAGCCTCCTCGTCACCAATAATTAGAACAGAAATGGTAATATTTGATGTGTTGGGAGGTATGGTCGCTGTTCCGCTTGTAGATATAAAATCTCCTGAGTCATCAATAGCCTGTGCAGCAGTAGCAGTATCTCCGTGAGTTGAATAGCTAAAAATTACTTCCTGAGTCTGTATAGCGGAGAGACTTACAGTAAAGGTCATAAAAGGATATTCTCCATCATTCCCCTCAAGGATTGTGACATCATTGACTGAGAGGGTAGGAGTAGTCCCCACCCCGTCATTATCATTGATAGTGATGTCGCCTGTATCATTGGAGACTGCTACAGTATGACTTAAGGTGCTCGTTATGGTTGGGTTATTATTTAGTTTGAGATGGAAAACTTCCTGAGATTCAGCTACTAAATCATTCAGGATAGTAAGAGGGATAGAGACAGTGGTTGTACCACTTGATGTATTTGCTGAAGATATAGTCAGAGTATCACTCTTTGCTGTATAGTCAGACCCTGAATTTGCAGAATCATCAGAGGTTGAATATCCTACTATAATAACCGTGTCATCATATATGGCGGGGTCAACCCTGACAAGCATATTGGCTGTACCGATAGATTCATCCACCACAATAGAATCCAAAGTCAGTGTATAGCTTTTTTCCTCATCATCAATAATTGTACCGGTACCAGTGCCATCAGCTATGTTGGTAATTCCACCACCTGAAGGATTTGATAAAATTACCGAAAATGTTTCAGTTGGTTCACTGTTCATATCGCCTGCTACATTAATAGAAATGGTCTCTGTTTTATCATTTCCTGTGAATGTAATGGTTCCGCTTTGAGCTGTGTAGTCATTATCTGCTGTTGTGGCTGAACCATCTACTGTTGCATAGTCAACACTATCTCCATCAGCTCTATCGGTAGCAGTTACAGTAAAAGTAAAAGTTGTAGTACCGCTATCTCCTTCATTGAGACTCACATCGTTAATAGATACCGATTTGTTTCCCGCACTGATGGCTACTGGCATAATCAAGAAAGCCAAACAAAGCAGAAGGATTTTTTTGCATCGAGGAGAATAGAATTCAAAGCTCTTCTCTTGTTTCCAGCGCCCCAGTCTAAAACTCGTATTTAAATTTTTAAATACAGGCAACCGCATCAAAAAAAGAAACGGAAATAGCAACAAATCAAAAAATATATTCAAAAATTTCATAATCAAACTCCCTGTCGTTCTGAAAAATCAATTTTTTTATTCTCCAAAACATTAAAATTACCACTATGAAAAAGACTAGCGAAAGAATGAAGCATCAAATAAACTATTTGATGGCAACCCAGCCATCTCTCAATAGAGACCTGTGGCTTTCCGTCTCCGCTTCAC
>JAYEND010000078.1:0-18480 GCA_034721895.1 Campylobacterota bacterium
AATTTTAGCACCTGTTTCGACCAGGAAATGGTCTGTATTGAGATGATTATTGGTTGATATTACAGCGTTTAATCGCTTTCAAAGTGCCTAATTTTGGGGGTTGTTTGGGTTTTTAAGGGTGGACTATATAAAGGGCAACTCTAAATTAATCTTGAAGGTTTGATTCACACTTATGAACAACATTGATCTACTTCTCATTCTAAGCACGGCATTTTTAGGAAGTGTCGGCCACTGTATCGGAATGTGCGGCGGGATCATTGTTGCATATTCTTCCACAAAAGTTGATCCAAGCTCCTCTTGGACTTCTCAGACACTCTCGCATCTCGCTTATAATATGGGAAGAGTAACCACTTACACGATACTGGGGGCTATGTTCGGACTGCTGGGGCAAGTGATCGCTTTTACACCCACCACAAAGGGTGTACTTTTTCTGCTGACAGACATCCTGATGATCCTGGCAGGTCTTTCACTCTTGGGTAATTTCAAGTTTCTGAATTCAGCCGAATTATCCATCTCAAAAGAGGGATGGTATCGGAATACCTTCCGAAAACTGATATCCAGTAAATCGCTCACCAGCTTCTATCTGCTTGGAATGCTTAACGGTATCATCCCTTGTGGCCTGGTTTATTCTTTTGCCATCTTTGCAGCAAGCACCGCCAGTCCGATCTGGGGTGCCATCGTCATGGCCACCTTTGGTCTGGCCACCATCCCCGCCCTCTTCTTTCTGGGAACTATTACCAAATTTCTACAAAGAGGATCACTTCGCGGGACCATGATGAAACTTGCTGCCATGCTGGTAGTTCTCTATGGGATCTTTACCCTTTATAAAGCTTACCAGTTCATCATTCATCCGCAGGAAACACAAGAGATGCTCGACGAAATGCAGGATGGCAGTATCAAAAGCAAACTGGAGGGCAAATGCGGTGGAATGAAATGTGCTCCGGGTAAATGTGGGTAATAGTCACTTCCGTGATCTTCTCCTGCCAGACTTTTTTTTATTCTTTTTCTCTGGTGTAGGAGCAGAACCAAACCCATCCCTCTTGGTTGTTTTCCGTTTCTTTGTCGTCGTACCTGTTTTTTTCTTTCCAAAAGCACCGGAAGTTTTACCTTTTTTCTCACTATCTTTATTTATGGCTCTTTTACGCACCTCCTCAACAGGAGGTGCGTAACCGGGGATTACTTCCACCTGTAACACTTTTCCAATCATACGTTCAACAGATTTCAAAGCGATTGATTCCTCGGGAGAACTCAGTGTGATCGCTATCCCTTTTCTTCCGGCACGACCGGTTCGACCGACTCTATGGATAAAGTCCTGTGTCACATGAGGGATATCGTAATTAACCACCACATCCAAATTTTTAATATCCAACCCTCTCGCTGCGATATCAGTGGCGACCAGTACACAAACTTTCTTTTCTTTGAAATCACTCAGTGCCCTGCTCCTGGCACCAGATGTCCTGTCACCATGGATCACTGCTGTTTTGAGACCGGCAGTATTCAATTCTTTGGCTACTTCATCAGCAACTTCCTTTTTTCTTACAAAAACCAGCACCTGATCGTAATTGCGAAAGCCGATGAGATAGGAGAGTAACTCTAACTTTTTTTCTTTCTCTACAGGATGCAATACCTGTTTGACAAGCTCCGCTACACTCCCCATGGTTGACATTTCGATTTGCAGGGGCTTATGGAGCAACTCTTGGCTGAGCTCTTTCAAAGCACCTGGTAGCGTCGCAGAGATAAAAATATTTTGTCGTTTCTGCTTCATAAACTGAATGATCCGCATCACCTCTCTGATGAAACCCATATCCAAAATCGTATCAGCTTCATCCAACACAAAATAATCTACACCTTTAATATCCAAAGTTTTTTGCTCAAGATGCTCCAGCACTCTTCCTGGCGTCCCTACCAAAATATCTATTCCTGTCTTAATACGTTTAGACTGGGCGGCTATGGGACTTCCTCCATAGACAACTGTACTTTTTAGAGGCAAATAAAAACTATACTCCTGAATATGCTCTTCAACCTGTCTTGCCAACTCTTTCGTAGGCACCAAAATCAAAGCGCGAAGTATATGCTGTTCCGCTTCACTACTTTCTGGTATCGATCTTTGTATAAGCTTCTGAAGTATAGGCAAAACAAAACCTGCTGTTTTCCCCGTACCGGTCTGTGCCCCGGCCATAACATCCCGACCGCTCATCATTGCCGGTATCAACTCTGTCTGTATTGCAGTAGGTTCTTTATATCCTCTGTCCCGAAGTGCTTTTATAATTTCTGGAGAGAGTCCAAGTTTTGATAGTGGCATTTTTTCTCTTTATTTGATTTTTCATATTATATCCGAATAGAAGAGCCTTATAATTGTATACATGCTAAAAAAAGGGGGGGGGAAGAAATGGGACTAGAGATTTAGCCCCAAATATTTAAAACGTATAAGTCAACTGGAAAGAGAGACTGTTTTCAATATGCTTTACTGTTGATGGTCCCATCAAAGTATTTGCTGAAAATGTTGTCTCTGGTGCATAAACATAAGCCAGATCCAAAGCGAAGGAGTCAGAGAATGCATAGGTTCCACCAACTGTATAGTGATCCTCTGCTGTGGCAGGGAAACCCAAGAGGTTGAATAGATTAATTGCTCCACCTGCCATACCTGCCGGTGTATTGCCTGTCTGTAATTCAGGGAGAGGATGAGATGCATGATTGTATCCCAGTCTCAATGCCCAGTTATCCTGTGTATATTCATATCCAAAAGCATAGATATCCTGATCATCCCACCCAAAATCCTGATACCCTTTTGCATCTGACCATTGAACCTGTCTATAGTCAAAAGCAAAGGTATGTTGATTCATTTGGTAAGCAATTCCAAAACCAAATTCTGCCGGTTGTTCCAGATTATTTTTCATAGGTTCAGGGAAAATACCCATCCCGACAAACGGTTCTGTAGCATTGGAGAGTTGATTGCTATAATCCATATCTATCTTTGATTTATACACTGCGCCCAATATCAAACCATCGACACTGCTATGACTGAAGTCATATGTACCACCCACACTGAAACCAAACTGAAGATCCTGAGCAATTCCATCTCCAACATTCACGATACCCGTTTGTGTTGGCATTTGGTAATTAATATCCAAAGCACCGTATTGAAGTATCGGTGTGACTGCAATACTGAAGCCTGAATTTTGATAAGCAATCGGCACACCAAACTGCATCAATTGTAGATTAGTTACCATATTCATATTGCCAAAATCACCCCTCGATGGATTCATTGGCGCATTACGGTAATCCACACCCATACCGGCAGTTCCCCACATACCGACACCAACGACCCAGTTTTCATTGATCCTGTGAGCAATAGATACTTCAGGGATCACATTCATATCCGCATCACTGTCATACATCGCTCCAAATCCTGTCTGTGCACTAATATCCGGCATAAAGAGCGTACCACCAAATGAAATCTCTGTATGGGCAATCTTGGTGATCAACGCCGGGTTGATCAGGGTTGATTCTGCACCATGACTCACTGCGATACCGGTTCCACCCATACCTCTGGCTTTTGTTCCTACGGCGATCAGATTATCTCCATTGGTTGCATGCAGCAGTGTCGATGCCAATAACGACAAAGCAATTCCTTTTACAATCAGTTTCGTACTCTCTATTCTCATATTATTTCCTTATTATTAAAGTTAAACTCATTCATAGAATTTTTTGAATAAGTAATTTTAATATATTATAAGAATAAAACTAAATTTTATTTGATAAATATATAAAATTTCATAAAAATACCTTAAATACCTTTATTGGTAACAATATTACAAAAAAGAGAGGGTAAGAATCAGGAGAAATCGGAGAGAGGAAACTCTCTCCGTAAGAGGTATATATAAAAGTAGTCTTTTTACTAGATTTTTGGTCCTGCTGCAGAGTAATCAAATTCACTTCCAGCATCATCATATCGGTGGAAATTCTCGATGAACATTCCGGCAAGCTTTTTAAGCATAGCATCATACTCCTCTTTATTCTGCCAGGTATTTCTAGGATTGAGAACGCTATTATCGTAAACACCCTCCAGCATTTTTGGGATAGCGAGGTTGAATATTTCAAGCGTTTCAAACTCTGCATCCTTGATAGAACCATTAAGAATACCATCGATACACGCTCTTGTATCTTTGATACTCATACGCTTACCGACACCATACGGACCACCTGTCCATCCGGTATTGACCAAATAGACGTGAACATCATGCTCATCGATCTTGATTCCAAGAAGCTTGGCATACTCTGTCGGATGCAGAGGAAGGAATGCTTCACCAAAACAGGCAGAGAATGCTGCAACCGGTTCAGTGATTCCCAGCTCAGTACCGGCTACTTTCGCTGTATATCCACTGAGGAAATAGTACATCGCCTGCTCTTTATTCAGCTTGCTGACCGGAGGCAGGACACCAAAGGCATCCGCCGTCAGGAAGATGATATTATTGGGATGGCCTGCCATCAAATTTTCTTTAAAATTCTCAATGTGCTCAATAGGATAGGAAACTCTGGTGTTTTCTGTTTTTGAGCCATCATCATAGTCCACATAACCATACTCGTCATGTACGACATTTTCCAAAAGAGCATTTTTACGGATTGCACCATAAATCTCAGGTTCACTCTTAGGGTCAAGGTTGATGACTTTGGCATAACATCCACCCTCAAAGTTAAAGACTCCGTGCTCATCCCAGCCATGCTCATCATCACCAATCAATGCACGATGATGGTCGGTAGAGAGAGTTGTTTTCCCCGTCCCTGACAAACCAAAGAAGAGACAAACATCATTCTCTTTACCCACATTGGCTGAACAGTGCATAGCCATCTTGCCCTCAAGAGGCAACCAGTAGTTCATCATCGAAAAGATACCCTTTTTCATCTCGCCACCATACCAGGTGCCACCAATAATAGCGGTATTTTCTTCTATATTGAAAATAGCATAGACTTCAGATCTTAAACCATGCTCTTTATATTTTTCATTCACTGTTTTGCAGGCATTATACATCACAAAATCCGGTTCAAAATTTTCCAACTCCTCATCCGAAGGACGAATAAACATATTTTTAACGAAGTGTGCCTGCCATGCGATCTCAGAGATGAATCGAATCTTTCTGTGGCTTGCCGGACTTGATCCTGCATAGGCATCAATCACATAGAGATTTTTTCCGGAAAGTTGTTTTTGGGTTACCTCAAGCAACTCTTCATAAACCTCTTTTTTGACCGGCTGATTTACGCTGCCCCAAGCAATATTCTGATTGGATGGTGCCTGGTCAACAAAATATTTATCCTTGGGACTTCTACCTGTAAAGATTCCGGTATCAACCATAGCTGTTCCGCTTGTTGAAAGTTTGGCTTCATCCATATTCATCTCGTGTGCCTGCAGCTCATCATAACTCAGATTATAAAAGACTCTTCCTATATTTTCAAGTCCCAGTTTATCAAGTCCCTTTGGTTGTCTCTTGCCCATAAAATTACCTCTTTTTAGTTAAATATTGAGAGCAGCACACCTGCCGCCACCGCTGAACCAATAACACCTGCTACATTTGGACCCATAGCATGCATCAACAAAATATTACCCGGTTTTTCTTCGGAACCGACTTTACTCACCACCCTTGCAGACATCGGTACTGCTGAAACTCCGGCTGCCCCAATGAGTGGATTGATCGGCTCTTTGGAGTATTTATTCATAATCTTCGCCATGATCACACCTGCTGCTGTACCTGCAGAGAATGCCAAAAGGCCGATAAGCATAATACCCAAAGTCTCCAGCACAAGGAATTTATCCGCTGCCAACTTGGAACCAACGCCCAGTCCCAAGAAAATCGTGACAATATTGATCAGTGAGTTTTGCATCTCATTGGAGAGACGATCGACCACACCTGACTCTTTGGCAAAGTTACCGAAAGTAAAGGCACCGATCAGAGGTGTTGACTCCGGTAAAATCATAATAGCAAGTAACAATACAATGATAGGAAAGATCAGTTTCTCCAAACTATTTACTTTTCTATTCGTCTTCATTACGATCTGACGCTCTTCTTTCGTCGTCAATGCTCTCATGATCGGAGGTTGGATAACAGGAACCAGTGCCATATAGGAGTAGGCAGCAACGGCGATCGCCCCCAGCATATCCGGTGCCAATCTGTTTGCAATAAAGATCGAAGTTGGGCCGTCAGCTCCACCGATAATACTGATCGCAGATGCATCCTGCAAACCAAATCCTATCATAACTGCTCCAACCAGGGCACCAAAAATACCAAACTGTGCAGCACCGCCAAGTATGGCTGTTTTAGGGTTTGATAGCAATGGACCGAAGTCTGTCATTGCGCCAACCCCCATAAAGATAAGCAGCGGAAAGAACTCGTTGGCAATACCCATATTATAGATGATGCCGAGCATACCATGCTCCCCTCCTATTCCTGCGAGAGGGATATTGGCCAAAAATCCACCAAAAGCAATAGGAATCAAAAGCAGTGGTTCAAAGTTTTTGGCAATTGCCAGATAGAAGAGTATAAATACAATGATAAGCATAATTATACGACCCAAAGAGGATTCAAACCAATTCATCTCTTTCTCATATGCTGGACCCTTTGGCTCAGAAGTCGTTTCTCCGTCATTAATATCAAACAGGGCATTAATACCTGTAGTTTGCCAAAAACTTACTGCCAGTTCTGCTATGCTTTTTGGGGTATATTCGCTTTTTTCAGCACTCTTTTCTGAAACTGCTGCATCCGCAGGCGCTGCATGTTCGCTTGCATAAGTAACTGAACTCAAAGCAAACAGAACAAAGAGCAGTGAAATAAAAATCTTTTTAAACATCTTGATTACTCCATTGTTGCTAGAAGTTGTCCATCGCTTACTGCATCATTAACATTAACATCCACTGTTTTGATGACACCATCCTGTGGTGCAGTAATATCGATCTCCATTTTCATCGCTTCGAGGATCATAATCTTATCGCCCTCTTTGGCACTATCTCCCGGATTGAGCAGGATCTTCCAGACATTACCAGGAGTCTGAGAGTGCACCTCGACACTTCCCGCTGCACCTAATACCTCTTCCGCTTTTACTTCTGTTACCGCAGGGGACTGAGCCGCTTCTGTTACTTGAATATCTGCATTGCCTTCAGCAACCTGAACACTAAACTTCTTACCATCAACTACTACTGTATAATTTCCTGCCATATCTACTTCTCCACTGTTATTTTCTTCTGTACCTTTTTTTCTTACCATCAATGGGCCATCACCCTTGAGGAACGCAATACCCTTCTTGTCACACGATGCACCAATGAAGATATTTTCATCCGTGACTTCCAAACCTTCATCTTCAAGTACTTTCGTCCAGTGTGCGATCGATTTGTTCTCGTCACGGTCTGCAATATCGAGAGGATTCTCAGTTGTGGGCTCCAGCTTGAGCTTTTTACTGGCCAAAGCAATAATTTCAGGATCTGCTTTAACCGGTGTCTTGCCAAAGTAGCCCAGTACCATACGTCCATATCCCGGTGCGATCTGTTTCCAAGGCCCAAACATCACGTTTGCATACGCCTGCTGCCAATAGAATTGACTAACCGGTGTGACAGATGTACCATAACCGCCACGCTCTACAACCTCTTTCATCGCCATGATCACTTCATCGAACTTATCCAGGTTTCCACTGTCCCTCATCATCTGTGTATTGGCTGTCAATGCACCACCAGGCATAGGCGAGAATGGAATGAGTGGGGATACCTGTGTTGCTTCCGGCGGGATCAAATAATCATCCAGACACTTGTTCAGCCTCTCTTCATACTTTAGAATTTTCGGCAGTTCCAGATCGCCCAGATTATAGTTGGTTCCTTTGGTAGCATGCAGCATTGTCAGGATATCCGGCTGAGCAGTTCCACCGCTGACAGGAGAAGCAGCCATATCAATGCCGTCTGCACCCGCCTCAAGGGCAGCCAGGTAACAGGCAACGCTCACACCGGCAGTCTCATGGGTATGAAGTCTGAGATGTGCATCCTTACCCAAAAGTTTTCGTGCCATCTGGATCGTTTCGAAGACTTTATTCGGATTAGAGGTTCCGCTGGCATCTTTGAAGCAGACTGAGTCAAATTCAAGACCACTGTCAAGAATATTTTTCAATGTCTTTTTATAAAATGGTACATCATGGGCACCTTCGCATCCCGGAGGAAGATCCATCATCGTGACGACCACTTCATGATTGAGACCATGTTTTTTGACACACTCGCCACTATAGACAAGGTTATTGACATCATTGAGTGCATCAAAGTTACGTACTGTTGTCGTACCATGTTTTTTGAACATTTTAGCAAAGAGATCAATCATTTCGCGGCTGCCCGTATCGAGCATTACCGTATTGATCCCTCGGGAGAGAACCTGGAGGTTTGCTTCAGGTCCGACAATCTCACGGAACCTATCCATCATATCAAAGGCATTCTCCTGAAGATAAAAGTAAAGAGTTTGAAATCTAGCTCCTCCTCCAAATTCAAAGTGTTTGATACCTGCCTCTTTCGCTGCTTCTACAGCAGGAAAGAAATCCTCCATAAGAACCCTGCCGCCAAAGACAGATTGAAACCCGTCCCTGAAAGTAGTATCCATCACATCAATATATTTTTTTGCCATCTTAATGCCTTCGTGTTATGATTTATTTTTTTTGAGTTCCGTAATAGCAGCGATGATGGCAGCCGTACGTGCCGTTTCATCTTCTGCAGGAGGTGTAGATTTGACTGCCGCTGCAACAGGTTCCTTCTCAGGAAAGTATTTATTAATCAACTTCGCCTGGAGTTTCATCACCTGAACCAATACGATCAGAAAGAGGAAAACAACCGACATCCCCAACAGCATAAACTTGAGGCTCTCACCTATTAGACTAGCTTCTTCCATTAGACAACCTTCATGTAGTTTTATTATTTAATTTTAAAACAACTTTCCTTGGTATAACTTAAAAGCATCTATTTACCGACGCTTTTTTCTGCGACTGTTTTTTTGCGTAGCTTTTTTTTCGCCCAGATAGTTTTCCATCATCTTATCGACCATATTCTGATCCAGCCCAATTCTATCTACCAGATTGCTCTGCTCCTGATTCATAATCAATGAAATCGCTTTTTCCAGCAGGAGCTTTTGGTCCATGTCCGCAAGCTCATCCAGGATCTGGCCAACATTTGGATCGATATCACTGCTGCGTATCTTATCACTCAGATTTTCCACTGCCGTTCCATTCAGTTCATTTCCACTCTCGATGGTCGCCAATCGCATATCCGCACCTACTTCTTTCTGGATACGCTGCAGTTCTCTGAACTCTTCGGTAGAAACCAGTGTGATCGCCTGACCGCTCTTTCCTGCCCGACCTGTTCTTCCGATACGGTGAACGTAACTTTGGGGATCAAAGGGGATATGGTAGTTGAACACATGGCTGACATTCTTTACATCCAATCCTCTGGAAGCGACATCAGTTGCCACCATGATCCTGATCTGGCCTCTTCGATATCCCTTCATTATCTCATCACGTTCCTGCTGTTCCATATCACCATGCAATCCTTTGGCGTTGAAACCCAAAGCAGCAAGATATTCACTCAAACGATCTACTTCCCGCTTCATTCGGCAGAAGACAAGACACTTATCCGTATCCTCCGTCTCCAGCAATTTGACGATCGCATCATCTCTCTCATTTTCATTGATCACATAATAACGCTGATCAATAATATTGTTGGTCGTAGCATCATCCTGGCTTATGACTGAGATAAACTCAGGGTTATAGAGAATATCGTCTGCCAGCTCCTTGATCGGGTCAGGCATTGTGGCGGAAAAAAGCAGTGTCTGTCTATTTTGCGGAATATATTCGAAGATCTCTTTGATCTCTTCGAGGAATCCCATATCAAGCATCTCATCCGCTTCATCCAAAACTACAATTTCAGGATTGAATACATCGATCTTTCCTTTTTTGTAGAGATCTTTCAATCTCCCCGGTGTTGCCACTACGATCTGTACTCCCTTATGGATCAAGGCGATCTGCCGTCCATAGCCGACACCGCCATACACTGTCAATGTTCGAATCCCTGCAAATCGTCCCAAATGGTAGAGTTCGTCACTCACCTGTGTCGCCAGCTCTCTTGTCGGAGTGATTACCAGGGCACGTTCGATCTCTCCCTTGGCTATCTTGTCCATCATCGGCAAACCAAATGCAGCAGTCTTTCCTGTGCCCGTATGCGCCTGTCCCACCATGTCGTTCCCGGCTTCTATAATAGGAATCGCCATTTCCTGTATCGGGCTTGGCTCCCTGAAACCTGCTATCTTCAATCCTTTTTTTATATCGGGATGAAAATCAAATTCATTAAATGTCATTCTACACCTTTAGAAAACGGGAACTCAGTCCCGTGATTGTCCAAAAAAATTTCTCTTTTGAACTTAATAGAGACTCCCTGAAGAGACTCAATAAATTCAACTTGATTCTAAATAATTATCAGCAGAATCACCCCAAGAATGATCCTGTAGATTCCAAATGCCACAAAGGTAAACCGCTGCAAAAAAGCCAAAAACAGTTTGATGGTCAGATATGCTACTACAAAAGCCACTACAAATCCGATCGCAAAAGCAACCCAGTTGGCATCAGCAAAATCCTGATAATGCTTTAGCAGATCATATCCGCTCACGGCACCCATCACCGGTATCGCCAGCAGAAATGAGAACTCAGCACTTGTTTTACGATCCATACCGGTCAGCAAACCTCCGATGATCGTAGCCCCTGCCCTGCTAGTACCCGGTATCAGAGAAAAGACCTGAGCAACCCCTACCCACATTGCCTGCTTATAGCTCACCGCTTCCACATCAGTTGTATAACTTGTCTCTTCCTGATAAAACTTCTCTACAATGAGAAAAATAATCCCTCCGACAATAAACATGATCGCAACGACTTCAACGGAAAAAAGTGCTTTGATCTGGTCTTTGAAAATATAACCGATGATCGCAAGAGGCAGAAAGGCAAGTATCAGCTTCTTCCAGAGTTCAATCTTGGAAAAACTCAGTTTATCCCGATAGATCAGCATTACCGCTAATATCGCCGCAAACTGGATGATCACTTCATACGCCTTGACCAGATCATTCTCTTCAACACCAAGAAATTTACTTGCCACAATCATATGCCCTGTCGATGAGATAGGCAAAAACTCCGTAAATCCTTCGATAATCCCTATGATTATCGCCTGAAAAATATCCATTCATTTCCTTGCTTCATATCATCCTGAACTTAATTCAGAATCTACTCAACTATTGTTTACTTAACGAGTCTCATGAATCAGATAGGATAGACTCACATCTAAATCATAGTATTGAAATAGCTGCTGTCCTTCTGCATCAGTTCCTGCGGTGTACCGCTATCTACTACTTCACCGTTCTCCAGCACATAGATCAGCTCTGCACTCTTGATCGTACTGAGTCTATGCGCAATAGTAATCACCGTTTTGGACTCCAAAAACTTCTTTAAAGCATCAAAAAGCCGTACTTCGGTATGGACATCCAAAGCCGAAGTTGACTCATCAAAGATCACTACTTTGGGATCACTCAATACCATTCTGGCGATGGCAACACGCTGCCGCTGTCCACCACTGAGTTTGATACCATCTTTACCAACAAGCGTATCAAGCCCATCACTCAAATACTCTACCACTTCATCCAACTGCGCAATCGAAAGAGCCTTTTGGATATCTTCCTTGCTATGTTCTTTACCAAGTGTCAAGTTAAAGTACATTGTATCATTAAAGAGTTTAGGATGTTGCAAGATGAGATGAACATTTGACCGGATTGTTGCCAAATCAATTTCGCTTTCAGAAATACCGCCATAAAAGAGCTCCCCTTCTCTCACAGGATAGAATCCTACCAAAATATTTGCCAGTGTTGTCTTTCCGCTGCCGCTTGCACCCACAAGTGCCACCTTGGAACCCTGAGGTATGGAAAGGGAGACACCTTTGAGTATCGGCTTATCAGGGAAATAAGCGAAGTAAAGGTTCTCTACTTCTATGGATACAGCCTTTTTCCCTTCAAAAGGATTGAGTGAGTGTTCAACTCTGGGTTCCTGCTCCATCGCAAAGATCGTATTGATACGCTTGCAGGCAGCTTTGGCATTGGCGAGGGCATATTGAAAATTGATGATATCCTGTGTCGGCGTCATCATGATCCAGAGATAACCGAAGATCGCCAACATTAATCCCACACTCAGATCACTATAGGCAACTGCCAGAATACTTATTGCCCGAAAGATCTCATAGCCACCTAAAAAGATCAGGAAGGAGAAACGGATCGCCTTGTCACTTTTATATCCAAAGTCAATGGAAGTGTCTCTCAGGATTTCAGCCTGATCATTGATCCTGGAGAAGAAAAAAGACTCTTTATTGGCCGCCTTGATCTGATGAAAGAGTTCCAGGGTTTCATTCAGTGTTGACTGAAAGAGTTCAACGGCACTATTCTCTTTGCGTTTCAGTTTTCCAACATTTCTAGCCAGTTTGGCAGTGAAAAAGACCACGATTGGATTGGTCACCAAAATAAATATCGCCAGTTTCCAGTTGATCAAGAGCAGTACGACTGCCGTAAAGAGAAGTGTTAAGATCGAAATAATAAATTTGCTTACCGTAGTCCCGATAAAACTGTCCACAGTATTGACATCTGTCACCAATTTGGAAGTCACTGCACCGGGAGAAACCATCTCATACTCTTTCAGTGAGACTTTTTCCAGGTGCTCCACTGCTCTTTTACGCAACTTAAATGAAATATTCTTAGAGATACCCAAAAAAGTCTTGACCTGAATCACATTGAGAAGAAAACCAACCGTTCGTAGAACCAGCGTTAAAACAAGGAAGAAAAATACATATCCGCTCAATGTCATGGCAAAGAGATGATCTCTTACCCAACCTGTCATCGTATCACCCTGATGAAGCAGCAGCTCATCAACAAGTATCGGGATAAAAAGCGGGATGGCTACAGTAATCAGTGTGGCCAAGATTGCCACCAGGTTTCCCTTGATCAACGCATTTTTATACTCTAAAGCTTCTCCAAGGATATTTTTGATCGTGCATAACTGTGAGTGAAGCATTTTTACCTTTTTTATATATGTTAGTGTAACTATAAGATGTTATAACCTGAGGGCACCTTTATTTTGCGAGTTGGCCCCTGACACATCGCACAGAATAGGCACGATCCTTTCTGTAAGGTTCTGCCTCCCCATAACTCATAGCAATGAGCCATGCTTCTTTTTCAGGGTTTTCTACAGAAGGTGTTACTGTCCAGAATCTCTCACTCTTACGTATCTCAAAGCCATTTTTCAATGCTGGCCGGTCTTGTGTCAGATCGACAATAGTATAAGCTTCCCTGAGTGTCGGCAGACGCCAATCCTCAAAACCATCCAGTTTAAGCTTTTGACAATACTCTTTTCCTTCATCATAGTTCATCTCAGTTTGGGCTACATCCTGATTGTCTTGCCAGACAAGTCCGGTTTTGTCATCTTGCTTGGATGATGCTGCATTAAGAAGTGTGCCAGTGATCATTAGCATCAATAAAATAGGTTTCATATTTTCTCCTTTTCAGACTGAACCGGAATATCTTTGACACAGCGAACTGCATGGTTGGTTGTTTTATAGTTATAATAGGTTTTTCCGACACGAAAATCGATTGTCCAGGCACGTGCCTCAGTGGCAGAGAAGTCTGTTGAAGTCCAGTAGGTACCTTCATTCACATAGCTAAAAACAGGATTGATCGCGGGATGAGAATGCGTATAATCAGCTATCGAAAAAAGCTCCCTGAATGTAGGCAGCCGCCAATGGTCAATACCGTTTAAAACAAGTTTATCACAATATAGTACAGCATCATCCCAATCTTCGGAACTTTTTTGAGAAGAGAGATTATCCTGCCAGTAGATAGCGTTTCGCTTATCCAGCACCATACTATCTGTGCGTTTTTCATCAGCAAAACTGTTAGTCCCGGCAAACAACCCTGCGAGTAAAAGAATCATATATTTTTGCATATTGCCATACTCCTTTGATGCTATTCATGAGGTTAATTATAGCAGGATTTTTTTGGGTTCTCCAAAATCGGGAGCAAGGGACAACTTCTGATTTTTTGAAACACCCTATCAGGATAGTTTACAGCTCTCTGTCTGTTTAGAGGTGCCCTATAGGTTAAGCGCTTCTATTGTATATTTCCAAAATACTAATAGGAGAAAATCCAATGACCATCACAAAACAAGTTATATTTGTAGCCAAAGAAGAAAATATCAAAGAACTCAAAGTCCTGCTGACCGACATGGTTGAAGCATCACGAAACGAAGCAGGTTGCTTACTTTACCATATCTATCAGATAGAAGAAAAACCGACGACCTTTGTCGTGATCGAGAGCTGGGAAAATGAAGCTGCCCTCGATGGGCATAAAAACTCGGCTCATTACAAGCACTATAAAGCACATTTCGAACCTTTTACGGCGGAGAAGTATTCACACAATTTGAATAGTCTTGGCTAATCTTCCCTCACAAACACTTCTCCCGGCTTCCAGTCAAGATAAACACTGTCTTTAAAATCAAGCCGGGGTGCTTTGATAAATACTGCTTTGAAATCCCTGTCACTGACATTTCTAAAGAAATGCGCCTCTCCCTCACCGCATACCAAATAATCTCCGGCCTTCAGAACAACCAATGCACCATCAACCCATACTTCACACTCACCCTCCAATGCAAGAAAGGACTCTTCCTGCCGTGTATGTTTATGGCAGGGGTGTGACTCTCCGGAAGTGATCACGACGACACCCATATCGACATTGCTGCTTCCATCCGTTAAATATTTTGGGCCGTGGGTTCCAAAACGGTATTGGTGATCATTTTCGTTGGTTAAGTGCATGTTTTTTCCTTATCTCTCTTGTGGGTGCGACTTCAGTCGCACAAAAAGAGTTCCACTTTCTGCTGTATGTTGTGCGGCTGAAGTCGCACTCCTTTTTAAACCCCCGGTGCTTTCCACATCGATCGCAACAACCCCTGATCAACCAGTTTCAACTGTTGTACATAAATCTCCTGCCATTGCTCTTTGATCTCGCTATATTTGTGGAAATTCTCCTGGTTCGGCTCAACAGTTCGTTCCCACCTCACCAACTCCTTTGCCGCCTGATCAATACTTCGATAGAGCCCAGCACCGATCCCTGCCATCATGGCGCCACCCAGTGAAGTTGCTTCCTTGACCACGGGGATACGGATCTCCTTTCCCATCACATCTGCCACGATCTGAGGCCATAGTTTTCCTTTACTGGCACCACCGGCAAATGTCAGACTGTCGTTTTCAATACCGCTGAAAGCGCTGATACGCTCCAGATTGATCGCAGAGACGATAGCAGCATTCTCTTCCAGACTTCTGAACATGCTTGCTTTATTGCAAAGAGTTGCATCCAGGGAGAGGTTAAGAAATGAGGGGCTGGCGTGATACCACTTGCCGTAATTCATCGCATCGGAGAAGATCGGTATGATCCCGTGAGAACCCACCGGCACTTTGGCAGCCATCTCTTCGAGCACTTCATAAACATCGATACCTCTTTGAACTGCATCGACTTTCTCTGTCTCGCAAAAGGCATCTCTAAACCAACGCATGATCAAGCCGCTGAAAAAGGTGATCCCCTCTGCCTGTGAGAGTCCGCGGATGACATGGGGGTTGACACGCAGACGCATATCCGCCGGAGGAGTTTCAGATGCGTCGATGTTGACGATCTGCTGCCAGAAGCTTCCACCCAGGATCGCACTTTCGCCCTCTCTGACCACACCCAGTCCTGCCGAACCCAGCTGCACATCTCCGCCACCCATCACAACTTTTGTGCCTCTCGAAAGTCCTGTCTCATCACTCGCCCTTCTCGTCACTTCCCCGATCACCTCTGAAGGCTCATAAACAGGAGGGAATATCTCATCTTTGATGCCGACTTGATTGGCTTGTCCTCTTTCCCATTGTCGCTTGGCAAGAGAAAATATCCCCGTCGTCCCGGCATTGGAAGGATCGGTAGCGATGACGCCTGAAAGCTTTGCCAGCACCCAGTCACTGATCATCGAAAGTCTCGCTGTCTTTTCATAAATATCAGGCCGATGCTTTTTGACCCAAAGCAGTCTGGGCAATGCACCCAAAGCAAAAGTCTGCCCCGATTCCCTATAGAACGCCTCTTCAATACCCGGAAACTTCTCTTTGAGCTCCTTCACCTCAGCCGAAGCACGCGCATCGACATTGGCAACACCCCACAGCTCCCTGCCCTCTGCATCATAGAGGATGATCCCCTCACGCATCGACGACGCAGTGACAGCAAGGATCTCTTCGGGGGCGATACCTGCCTTTGCTATCGCTTCACGGATACATTCTGAAGTGACTTCCCAATTTTTGCGAAAATCAAAGTTCATCGAATCAGCCACACCAGCTTCAGGCAGATGCACCCACTCCTGCTGCCCCACAGAGACCTGCTGCCCCGCTTCATCAAAAATCACCGCCCTAACAGATCCTGTTCCTGCGTCTATTGTCATCAGATATGCCATCATCGCTCCTTTTATCTATTTATCCATCTCGTAAGTATGCATCGACATCACCGCCAGCACAAATGTTATCAATGCCTCTTTCACCATCTCTTCCATCTTGGCATTGATGCGTTTAAACTTTTTCGCTTTCTTTTTCAAATCACCCATGTGGAGCAAGGATGAACCGATATCCTCTACCGTCTCTTCATCAAAATGCTTCCGGCACTCCCCATGGAAATCAGGAGACATTGTATCTATACCATAAACCTTCACGAGTATATCCAGCAGAAAAAAGGAGCCCAACATTAATGCATCCAGCATTTTAAACGGCTTATCCTTCGGCAAAAGAGCATAGATCCCATCCACAAAGGAGAGAAACTCCTTCTGCATCTCATCGCCTCTATCTCCGCCGCCTTTGACTTCGAGTCTGGTAAAGTGTTTGATGGTCTGCTCCGCAGCATTCGACAGATCAGTATAGAATGCCTCCTGTGCGGCCGCTGCGGTACCTATTACTCTTTTTGATTTCACGAGGTCTTTTGCGATGATTGCGGATGGTTCATACGGATACCTGGCAAAGTTGGTATAGATGAAACAAAAGTCATAAAAGAGATCGATATCCAGTTTCTCTTTTTTGATGCGCTGCGCAAATTGATGAAAGGTTTTTTTGCTCAATATAATACTTGTATCGACCACATCCACCGGCATCAAAAAGCTCTCCAGCAACTCTGTCTTGCAACATTCATAATTCTCCCCGTAGTCAACCCCTCTCTCTTCTGCAAGCCCGAAAGGGACAAAAAAGTTTTTAAAGAGACGCAGCTCCACCATATATTCAAATTCATCATATGGGTCTTTTGAAAAGTAGGAGCTTGGCTCTATCTCCTCTTCTACCACATCTGCCAGCTTGGGAAACGCATCCAGTAAAAATGCACTGTAAACATTGGCTTCCCTGAACATCTTGGCTTTATCACGAACAACCTGCATCAATATAAATGATATGCCATTGATGAGAGAGCTTTCCTGCATTCTGTCAAAATAAGCAAGATTTACTTTGCTAGATTGCCAGATCAGATAAATAAACTTTTCTGCCTGCGATGCACTCCGGAATGCTTCTGCCATACTGCCTAAATATATCTTGCCTTTGGAGACTTTGAGCAGTTTTCCCACTTCGCTTACCACTCTGGCTCTCATCACAGAAACTTGCTCTCCCTCCAAAAATCTATTGGTATTTTTCAGAAAACGCCTATCTGACGGAGTAGGACAACATAGGGTTATCTCTTTGACTACCTTAGTGGGAAGATTGCCTTTGGCTGTAAGCTTTAATCCTTTCTCTCCCACCGCATCCAAAAGCAGATCGACCTGTTTTAGTATAGGCACATCTAACTGATCTTTGTTTAAAAAATCCGGATTTATATTTATGTCCAGATCACCCAGTTCTTCTATAATCAAGTCTATTTGCAGTGTTTTCATGCTTCAAATCCTTTAAAATGTATCATTTTTTCTATGCTTTCTTGTTTTTCTTTACCTATAGGTTCCAACTCTTCAAGACTTAGATAACCACCGCGAACCAGCTGTGCAAAAACAAAGATAAGCTGCGAATACCTGTAGTCATATTTTCCATTAAGCTCTTTACGCTTTTTTCCAAGCATTTCATAAAGTTCCCAAACATCATCTCGGGTCTCAACCTTGGTATCATTTATTGTTTCAATCAGCTCATCATACTCTCGTTTTAGTGCCAGATCGAACAGCTCTCCAGCATGTTTCTTCTGTGATTTTGTCCACTTTTCTTCCATATTACAACTCCCCTCTAAAAGCCCTGTCTAAAATAGAAGCCTTCAACGCTTTCAAGCTCTCCATCTTCTCTTTTTGGACTGATTTTACTTTTTCTGTTTTTTCTGAGATTTGGTCTAGGTATTTGACTGTTTTTTGTTGGATTGAAAGAGGTGGAAATAT
>JAYEND010000079.1:0-4920 GCA_034721895.1 Campylobacterota bacterium
AAAAAGCAGAAAAGAAAAAAACTATCAAACGAGCACCAGCATCGAACAAACGAGCACCAGCATCGAAACCAAGGGAAAATGTTAAAATTCCACCGCTGCCAGAACCAGAAGCAGATGTTGATATGGATAGCATCGTTGAGCAAGCTACCAAAGAGGTAATGAGTGGAGATACTGTCGCTGCTACATCTATGATGGATGTTGATACGGATAGTATCGTTGAGCAGACTGCAAAAGTAGCAAGGGATGGAGACAATGCGGCTACAGAATCTACAGTAGATGTTGATATTGATAGTATCATCGAGCAGGCTGCCAATAATTGGATGGAGACACTGCCGCCACAGAATCTATAGTGGATTTTGTGTGGATAAAACCGCACGAAAGTACGGCCTGAAGAGAGCTTGAAAGGCTTTTGTAGTCGTTTCTTGCCTACATCATGCCCGGCATGCCGCCCATTCCTCCCATATCCGGCATTGCCGGAGCTGCTGATGGGTTTTCTTTGATATCGCTGACTGTTGCTTCTGTGGTGAGCAGAAGGCTGGCAACAGAGGTTGCATTCTGAAGAGCGACTCTCACGACCTTCAATGGATCGATAATGCCTGCTTCAAGCATATTGACATATTCACCTGTAACTGCATTGAAACCAAGGTTTGCCTCACCGCTATTAGCAATTTTATCCGCAACCACACCTGCATCGAATCCGGCATTGGATGCGATCTGTTTCATTGGTGCTGTAATTGCTCTGAAAATGATCTCCGATCCGACTTTCTCATCGCTTTTAAGTGCAAGTGAGACTTTTTGACTCGCTTTGATCAGTGCTGCTCCACCTCCGATGACGATACCTTCATCGACTGCTGCTTTTGTCGCAGAGAGTGCATCATCGACACGGTCTTTTTTCTCTTTCATCTCTGTTTCGGTTGCTGCGCCTACTTTGATGACGGCTACACCGCCACTGAGTTTCGCAAGCCTTTCCTGTAATTTCTCTTTGTCATATTCACTGCTTGTGTTGTCACTCTGTGTTTTGATCTCCTGGACTCTGGCCTCGACAGCGCTACTGTCGCCTTTGCCATCTACAATAACAGTATTGTCTTTGTCGATGACCACGCGTGATGCCTGTCCGAGTTCTGCCAATGTCGTTTTTTCCAAAGTCAAACCAAGCTCTTCAGTGACCAGTGTCGCACCGGTAAGAATAGCGATATCCTGGAGCATCGCTTTTTTTCTGTCACCAAAACCCGGTGCTTTGACTGCTGCGATGTTAAGGACACCCTTGAGTCTGTTAAGCACCAGTGTTGCCAGCGCTTCACCTTCGACATCGTCAGAGATAATGAGGAGCGGTCTTCCGGATTGCTGGATTTGCTCAAGTACCGGTACCAGATCTTTGAGTGAAGTGATCTTGCTATCAGTCAGAAGAAGGAGTGGGTTTTCCAGTTCGCAGGTCATCTTTTCACTGTTTGTGACAAAGTAAGGACTGAGGTATCCTCTATCAAACTGCATTCCCTCAACGACTTCAAGCTCGTCACTGATCCCCTTTGCCTCTTCGACAGTGATGACACCATCTTTCCCTACCTTCTCCATCGCTTCAGCGATCAGGTTCCCAATCGTCTCATCGGAGTTGGCAGAGATCGTCGCAACTTGGGCAATCTCTTTTTTGTCTTTGACCTCTTTGGTTATCTTTTTAAGTTCATCGATGATCGCAGCACTTGCTTTGTCCATACCGCGTTTGACTTCGATCGGATTGGCACCTGCCGTGATATTCCGAAGTCCCTCTTTGAAAATAGAGTGTGCCAATACTGTTGCAGTGGTTGTCCCATCACCGGCTTCATCAGCAGTGTTGCTTGCAACTTCCTTGACCAGTTGGGCGCCCATGTTCTCAAGTGCATCATCCAGTTCGATTTCTCGCGCAACACTCACACCGTCTTTGGTGATATGCGGCGCACCGTAACTTTTTTGGATCAGCACATTGCGACCTCTCGGCCCCATAGTGACTTTGACAGCATCTGTCAGTTTACTCACACCTTCATAGAGCCCGTTTCTCGCTGTATCTGAAAAAAATATCTCTTTTGCCATTTCAAATCCTTTTTAAATTAAATTATTGTGTCTGATTTATTGATAGTATTGTTATTGAATGATTCCCAAAATGTCATCACTGTTAAGAATAAGCAGTTCATTGCCATCCAATACGATTTCTGTTCCGCTGTATTTTCCAAATACAATAGTATCTCCTTCATTGATACCTTCATCTGAAGCATCTGGTCCGACTGCAATTACTTTCCCCTGTGACGGCTTCTCTTTTGCATTGTCCGGGATGATAATGCCGGAAGCAGTGGTTGTAACCTCTTCTTCTCGCTCTATCAATACTCTGTTTGCTAATGGTTTAAATGCCATTTGGTCTCCTTTTTGTTAAGTAATTTATTGTTCTTTTTTTGTAGGACGTATTGTAATGATTTTTTTTGAATATGTCAAGAGTCTATCGAAAATTGTTTAATAAACATGAGTCATTACCACTAAAGTATCCTGTATCTAAAGACGGAATTCAGAAAAAAATTAAATTTATTCTTTTATCTATTGACAAAAGGTCTATCTTTGGGTAAAATTCCGACTCTTCAAAAGTGGCAAGGTAGCTCAGCTGGTTAGAGCGCTGGTCTCATAAGCCGGAGGTCGGGGATTCGAGTTCCCCTCTTGCTACCACTTAATTTATGAACAATTCCCTTATTTACTTACTCTCTGAAGATGTATCAAAATAATTATACGTATTTGTGTCTCGTGATTTTGAACCGGAGGTCTATATTTTTGTCCCAAAGTTGTCCCGATGTTTGTCCCAACTAAATATCAAATTTTTAATCACACTGATAATGTATTGTTTCTCCAGGTCTCTATCTACTGTGTATACATCAAAAATAGCTAAATAAACAGTAGAAACATCTTTAGAGTATCTCTTGTCGGAAAAACAGTTATAGAGTCTTATATTGGCTTCTGGCAATTAAATTGGAAACCTTATAAAACCTTCTATATGGTACATTTTATAAGGTTTTCTATGGAAGGGTTTTAAAAATGGGTTTCTACATGTCGCTATAGCGATAAACGTTATAAAATATGTTAGATTATAAGGTTTTCATTTTTCATTACTAATTCAAACTTTTTCTGAAACTCGTATTCTTCGTTCATTGCCAGTCCTTGATTGTATAATCCTTTTTATTTTCAATATTCGGATTAAGGGGAGTTTATATTTCTAATCCGAACAACAGAAGTAAAGCCTTCCGATTCCGTAATAATATTTCTTTCTATAATGGTATAGAAACAATCACCCAACTGTTCCAGCCTTCTGTTCTGTGTTCAGCACCAAATTCCCAGTAACTTTTTACACTAAGCACCCCTTGCGTTTTACCTACAGGGAAGAAATACGTCAACTGCGGACCGACAGCATTGACGCGTGACTTGAAGTCTCCAAGTATAGCTCCCTCACCACTGTCACCTGAGAGTTGGTAAAAGAAGTATCCAGCCAGACCGACATTCAGTGTTTCAGACAAAAATCTTGAAGCACCCCAGTCAATATGCCCGTCTATACCATTTTGATAGTTTGTATCTCTGTTTTCAAAGTTGTAGGTCAAACCTGCAGTCAGTGAAAATTCGTATCCTGTTTTCATATCAAGATAGGTATACCCTCCACCAAAATCTGCTGCCCAGTGGTTACTCCCTATATTGGACAGTTCATTTTTGTCGTAACTTCCCACAGGCACACCGAACATCGTGTAGACCATATAGCTATGCACCCCTTCATTCCATTTCAAAGAAGCTGCAGGATAAAGATCACCAAAAGCGGTTAGTGTATCGCTCTGACTGCCTGATATCGTATGACCTTGACTATCAGATAGCACTGCACTTACATTTACCCCGACACGCCCGTAGAGTGCCGTCAAAGAGACAGAAGCCTGTCCTCCCCACAGAGGATCATTAAAGACATACGTGGGTGAAAGTAAGAGAAGATCTTGACTTACATCCAGCCCAGCTGTAAGGTTGAGACCCCTTGTAAACGTTTTTTCAGAATCCGAAGAATTATGATAATAAATGGATGCCATAGACCAGCCTGGTTCACTTTGCGACGCTGCAAAGCTACCGTATTGTCCGGGTAACCAAAAACTGACTCCTCCTTCATCTGCCATACTGGAAGCTGAAATGATGAGTGAAGCACCTAAAAGAAGTGTTATTCTTTTTCTTGGTAATATCATATAATATAAACCTTTTTTAAACTGCTCAAATTCTCAAATTACGCTACCACTTTCATGGCTAGTTTTTTAATGTTCATGACCCAAGGAAAGCGATACTCTTTAAAACCAGTAATTTTTGGGGGAGGGAATGTAGGATCAGCGAAAGCGCCTATTTTAACCCCAATTCGTTTTGAATCGAGATCAGATGTGTAGTAAACAGTCGAGGCACATATAGGACAGAAGTGAAATGTTGCTCCACTGTCAGCACAAGTGCGGTACTTAACGGGTTCTGCTCCTGCGATAGGAAACTTCCATTGTGTTGATTTTCCTTTGATGGTTACTTGTTCACGTGGAAACCGCGCCTGAATGCCAAAGGCGCTTCCTGATTGTTTTTGACAAAGCTTACAGTGACATAGAGATATACGTTCTGGGTCTGGGCCTACACACGTTACACTAAGTTGCCCACAATTACATGACGCGGTACGCGTTTTGATAGTGTTTTTATCTGCTTGTGCTTGAGCGCTTTCTTTCTCTTTTGAAGCAAACAAGGAAGTTGTGAGAAGGGAAAACCCTCCAATAATCATACTGCGTCTTGTTAATTTATTACTCATCATTAACTCCTGTATTTTATTTTCTATTGTATATTCTACTTCTTACTTGACTTCTTTCATCATGTACATTGGATTGAGACGGTTGGGTACAGAATCTTTATTGTTCG
>JAYEND010000080.1:0-17870 GCA_034721895.1 Campylobacterota bacterium
CTGTAGCTGCTCTCTTTGCGGTTGCAATGTTGGGTACGACTGCATCTGCGGATGTTGCGAAAGGCCAGAAGCTTTATTCCAAGAAACTGAAGGGTGCCTGTGGTGTTACAGGTGCAAAGTTTGCTGCGAAGCATACACAAGATCAGTGGGAAGAGATCAAGGAAGCCGGTAAATTCGGTGATGAAGTAAAGAAGATCTGTCCTAAAATGGAAAAAAGTTACAAAGACAAGTGGTCAAAAGATCTTTATGACTTCGCTTATGAGTATGCGAGTGACTCAGGGAACGTTCCAAGCTGTTAAGTTAAGCCTTTGAGACCCCGCTTTGGGGTTTCATGATATTTATTCTACTTCTTTGCTCTATTCACTATAATCATATTTACGATAAAATACCTCCATTATAAATATTCTAGGAAATAACAATGTCTAAAAAAATTGCATCTGCAAGAATCTCTGAGAAGAGTTCACAGTTACTTCAGGATCTTAATAATTCTCTCCCTTTTGATAAAGCACTTTATCGTGAAGATATAGAGGGCTCACGTGCTCATGCGTATATGCTTTGTGAGCAGGGGATCATCTCTAAAGAGGATTATGAAAAGATAGAATCAGGCCTCTATGAGATACTTCAAGAGATTGAGTCCGGAGAATTTAAGCTTGATGGTGATGACGAAGATATCCATATGGCTGTAGAGGGAAGACTTACAGACAAGATAGGGGATGCGGGTAAACGTCTGCATACAGCGCGTAGTCGTAATGACCAGGTGGCACTTGACTTTAGACTTTATGTGCAGAACAATACAAAAGCCATCGCTGACCTGCTTTTAGAGAACATTAGTACTTTTGTGAAAACTGCAGAAGCAAATGCAGAGGTGATGCTTCCCGGTATGACACATTTACAACATGCACAGCCCATAAATTTCGGTTACCATATGATGGCTTATGCGAGTATGTTCAGGCGTGACTATGAGCGTTTTATGAGCTCTTACGAGCGCAATAACTATTCTCCCATAGGCTGTGCTGCTTTGGCCGGTACACCGCATAATATCTCTCGTCAGATCACTTCAGATAAACTTGGTTTTAATGCTCCGACTCTGAACTGCCTTGACACGGTAAGTGACCGTGACTTTGCGCTGGAGATACTCTTTAACATCAGCACGATGATGATGCACATGAGCCGTTTAAGTGAAGAGCTCATCTTATGGTCTGCAAGTGAGTTTAGATGGATCACACTGTCAGACAGACATGCAACAGGTTCTTCCATCATGCCACAAAAGAAAAACCCGGATATCCCTGAACTACTTCGTGGGAAAACAGGACGTGTAAACGGTAATTTGATTGCACTTCTTACTGTGATGAAAGGTTTGCCACTTGCCTACAATAAAGATATGCAAGAGGACAAAGAAGGCGTATTTGACTCTGTAAGTACAGCCCTTCTTTCACTGCAAGTACTTAACGAGATGATAGCAGACATGACAGTGAATGTTGAGCAAATGGGAAAAGCCTGCATGGTAGGTCACCTGAGTGCCACAGATCTTGCAGACTACCTCGTAAAAGAAGCTGGTTTACCGTTCCGTGATGCCTATCATATTACGGGCAATGCAGTCAACCTTGCCGAGGAGAAGGGTTTGGATATTTCCGAACTGAGTCTGGTAGATCTACAGAATATCGATAAGCGTATCGGGGAAGATGTTATTGATCTATTGGATAACCGAGCTTCAATGAATGCACGTAACTCCGAAGGGGGTACAAGTACAGAGCGTACGCTAGAGCAAATAAATTCAATGAAGCAATGGATCGCTTCATTAAATTGATAACATTTTACAAACTCTTATGTGTATCATCATGGAAGTGACCCCACTTTAATTTTCCGCCGCCGAGAAGATGGAAGTGAAGATGCTGGACCTCCTGCCCGCCATCCTCCCCATTGTTGGTAATGAGCCGATAACCTGTTTTGTCTACACCGACTTTTGAAGCGACCTCCTGTGCAAAAGCTGTTAATCCTGCCATGGTTTCCGGGGTTGCATCCTGAAAACAATCTACATGCTGTTTGGGGATGATAAGGATATGGATAGGTGCTTTGGGATAGAGGTCATGAAAAGCGAGATAGTGATCACTTTCATGTACGGTATTGTTTGGGATTTCCCCATTGACGATTTTACAAAATAGACACATTTATTAATCCTTTTTATTCTCATTAATTTTCAAATTATAGCACAGACACAGGGTAATAAATCCCACTATTATTATATTTTGGATAAAATCACGCAATTTAGGGTTTTTAGATATATCCTATACAAGCCGTAAGAACAGAGGTTAGATGAAAAATTTAGAAGAGAAAATCACTCAGGCAGATTCGCTTGAAGTGTTGGAAAAAGTACGGGTAGAGCTCTTTGGCAAGAAGGGATTGCTCGCAGCAGAATTTGCCAAACTCAAAGATATCCCCGGGCCGGAGAAGAAAGCATTTGCTGAGAGCTTGAATAAAAACAAAGCCGCAATGCAGGCGTCTTTTGATAAAAAGTATGAATTGCTGAAAGCAGAAGAGATCGAAAAGATGCTTAAAGATGAAGCGATTGATGTTTCACTTTACGGTACCCTGGCGGAAAAAGGAGCTTTGCATCCTGTGATGGAAACGATGGATAAGATCATCGATTACTTTGTCGCGATGAATTTTGCTGTAGAGAGCGGACCGATGGTCGAGGATGATTTCCATAATTTTGAAGCGCTGAACCTTCCCAAGTACCATCCTGCAAGAGATATGCAGGACACTTTCTATTTCAATGACGGCGGATTGCTGCGTACGCATACTTCACCGGTTCAGATCAGAACGATGCTGGAGACAAAACCTCCGATTCGTATGATCGCTCCGGGGTCGGTTTTCAGACGTGATTATGATCTGACCCATACGCCGATGTTTCACCAGGTTGAGGGATTGGTTGTGGATGAAAAAGGCAAAGTGAGTTTTGCCAACCTCAAATCGATTCTGACAGACTTCCTGCAGTATATGTTCGGGGATGTGGATGTACGTTTCAGACCAAGCTTTTTCCCATTCACGGAGCCTTCGGCAGAGGTTGATATCAGCTGTATCTTCTGTGAAGGCAAGGGGTGCCGTGTCTGCTCTCATACCGGATGGCTGGAAGTATTGGGCTGCGGGATTGTTGATCCCAATGTCTTTAAGGCAGTAGGATATGAAGATGTGAGCGGATATGCTTTCGGTCTGGGTGTGGAGCGTTTTGCGATGCTGATACACCAAATCCCCGACCTTAGATCACTCTTTGAGGGAGACATTCGTTTGTTGGAGCAGTTTAGATGATAGTAACAAGAAGTTGGTTAAGTGAATTTGTAGACCTGGATGGTGTCTCCAATGAGAAACTCTATGAGACTTTTAATGCTATCGGCCTGGAAGTGGACAGTATCAAAACCTATGAAATGCCCGAAAAGGTTGTGGTGGGCAAAATCCTCTCCTGCGAAAAACATCCTGATGCCGATAAGCTGAATGTTTGCCAGATCGATGTGGGAACAGGTATGAGGCAGATCGTATGCGGTGCCGCCAATGTCGTGGATGCGGAATATGTTGCAGTGGCGATGATCGGTGCGGTACTTCCCGGAGATTTCAAGATCAAGCATGCCAAGCTTCGCGGTGTGGAGAGCGAAGGGATGGTTTGTGCATCTTCTGAGCTTGGCCTTCCGGATATGGGTAAAGGCATCATGATCCTGGATGAAAGTATCGGAGAGCTGGAGGTTGGACGAGAACTCGGCAGTTATGCCAACGTTGCCGATACGGTCATAGAATTGGAATTGACTGCCAACAGAGGTGACTGTCTGAGTATTCATGGTGTTGCGAGAGACCTGAGTGTCGCTCTCGAGCGTGAGCTAAAGACTTTTGAGTACAAGAATAGCAGCAAAGAAAAACTTGGGATTGCCAGAGTGGCAGATGTTCAATCCAAAGGAGATGTCGAGGCGGATTTGAGTTTTGCCCTTGCCGCAGTTGAATCAATGTACGCACCTTTTTTGATACATCTTCGTCTGGCAATGGTGGGGATCGAACCGGTAGAAACACTTTCTGATCTTTTGCATTATGCGATACATGCCAGCGGTGTCATTCTTCGTGCATATGATGGTGACAGATTGATGGATGAGGATGAGAAGATCCTTCTTCATGTTGAATCTGAAGAGAGAGGTATTGTTACCATTTCATCCAATGAAAAGGTTGTTTCAGTTGTCGGTGTCAACCAGAGTGAAGAAAAGCAGGCGAATAATGAGAGTCAGTTGATTCTTTTTGAAGCCAGCTATATTCATCCTGATCTTCTGGTGGAGGCAGTAGCTAACAGCTCTATAAGCAAAGATGAACTCTACTATAAAACATCCAGAGGAAGTGAATCGAGACTCCGATTGGGAATAGAGTATTTGGCCTCTCTTCTTGAAAAACATTCCCCGTGTAAATGTTATGACGGATATTTGAATATATTGACAAACTGGGAGCCTCTGAATATCAGTGTTGACAGTGATGAGATCTGTTCCATTATCGGACAGGAGATTGAGAAAAGCACCATTGTGACAATTTTGAAAAATCTCGGCTTTGAAATTCATAGCAGTCACAGTGGAAATTTTGGTGTAGTTGTGCCGCGTTTTCGGCATGATATCAGGAACATTCAGGATTTGACAGAAGAGATTGTTCGTATCGTCGGTATCAACAATATCAAGTCTCAGCCGCTTGCGTTTATTGAATCCAGCCGAATAACCAATACAACAACACGTTACCAGTTCAAAAAGGAGCTCCGCCATTGTGCTTCGGCAACCGGTCTTTATGAAAATATCAGTTATGTATTCAGTGACCGCAGCAAGTTGGAAGCCTATGGATTTGCCTGTGTAGAAGAGGCACTGGATTTGACCAACCCGATCGCAGAAGATCTCAATACACTGAGAAGTACCATTTTGATCAATCTTCTTGAAGCAGTCAAGCGTAATGTCAACTATACAGAAAAGTCGATCGGTCTCTTTGAGATCGGGGCAGTCTTTAATGCGGAAAGAGAGCAGAGTGAAGTATTCTCTATGATCTTCAGTGGTCAGGACGAGGGAGAGAGTGTTGTCAGCAGCGGTAAGCCGAATATGATTGATTTTGCCTCATTTGTAGAGAGACTCGGAGCTATTATCGGGGCATTTGAGCTGGTGCAATGCACAGAGAAAAACAGTTTGATACATCCGTATCAGTCAGCAGATATTCTCTGCAGAGGTCAAAAATGCGGTTATGTGAGCAAACTGCATCCAATTGTACAGGAGGCATATGGTATTTATGAAACCTTTATTGCCGAACTTGATTTTGATATGCTCCTGCCTGTACATATCAATGTCAAAGCGATCTCGAAGTTTCAGGGAGTTTATAAAGATCTCAGCGTGGTCGTTGACCAGGCACTCCCTTATAGCGAAATCAGTAATAATATTGCAGCCTTGAATCTTGAGACTCTAAAAAAATGGTATCCGGTCGATGTCTATGAAGATGAATCACTGGGTGAAAAGAAAAGTTTGACGGTGCGTTTCTTTATTCAGTCTATGGATAAAACACTCGAAGAGGGTGATATTGACACAGTGATGTCTCAGATCATGGAAAAACTGGAGCAAACGTGTCAGGCAGCGCTGCGATGAAAAAAGCTACTGTCAAACCGGTATCAGGCGGATTTGATCTGATCTGTGCTGATATCGCTCCGGACAAATCGATCTCTCACCGATGCGCAATGTTTTCACTGTTAAGTGATAAGCCTTCTGAGATCAGAAATTTTTTGCTGGGGGAAGATACTCTGAATTCTTTGCAGATCGCTGAACAGCTGGGTGCAACTGTCGAGAGATCAGGAGGAAATATTCGTATTACGCCGCCCGATCTTCTGGGTGAACCTGATGATGTGCTTGACTGCGGCAATGCAGGAACCGGGATGCGTCTCTATTGCGGATTGTTGGCCGGAGTGGATGGATCATTTGTGCTGACGGGAGACAAGTATCTCAGGCATCGACCGATGAACAGAGTGGTCAAACCGCTGCGAAGCATCGGTGCGAAGATCGACGGAAGAGAGCAGGGAAATCTGGCACCACTCTGTATCCGAGGCGGTGAACTTCAGGCGTTCCGTTATGAATCGCCTATTGACTCGGCTCAGGTCAAGTCCGCGCTCATTCTTGCAGCACTCCGTACAGACGGAACGAGTTACTACAAAGAGTCCCTGTTGAGCCGTGACCATACAGAGCGAATGCTCAGAGGTATGGGTGCCAAAGTTGACAGAAATGATGATATGCAGAGTGAAAACTTCGGATGGATAGAGATCGAACCGCTTTCCGGTCACCTTGATCCCTTGGATATCACTGTCCCGGCTGACCCTTCCAGCGGTTTCTTTTTTGCTGTGGCCACAGCGATTACCCCCGGTGCGGGAGTGGTGATTAGGAATGTGACACTCAACCCTACCCGTATCGAAGCTTATAAGATACTGGAGCAGATGGGTGCAAAGATCATTTATCATGAGCACGATAATCTTTATGAACCGATCGGTGATATCGAAGTGGTTTATAACGGTAAACTCAATTCGATCACAGTTGAAGAGAATATTGCCTGGCTTATTGATGAATTGCCTGCACTCTCTATCGCAATGGCGGTAGCGGAAGGAACAAGCAGGATCTTCAATGCAAAAGAACTCAGGGTCAAAGAGAGTGACCGTATTGCGTCCGTTGTAAAGGGACTCGAATCCTGCGGTATTAAGACCGAAGAGTACGAGGATGGCTATACGGTAACCGGCGGTGTCTTGCATAAAGCTGTCATAGATAGTCATGGAGACCATCGCATTGCGATGAGTTTTGCCATAGCCGGTTTATTGAACGGGATGGAGATCGAAGATACAGCCTGCATCGACACTTCATTCCCGAATTTTTTCGATATACTCTCTCAAATTACCGAGGTTAAATTATGAAAATTGAATTAGCATCAACTTATGGTTTTTGTTTTGGCGTTAAACGTGCGATCAAAATTGCCGAAGAGCATCCGGGAAGCAAGACCTATGGTCCGCTGATACACAACAAAGATGAAATTAACAGGCTTAAAGAGGGATTTGGTATCGGCTTGGCAGAATCCCTTGATGAAGTGGAAAATCATGATTCAATTGTTATTCGAACACACGGTATTCCGAAGAAGGAACTGGCAGAGTTGAAAAAGCAGGATCATAGTATCATTGATGCAACCTGCCCCTATGTGACGACTCCACAGCAGGACGTAGAGAAAATGAGCAGGGAAGGGTACAGTATCGTCATTTTTGGAGACAAGAACCATCCTGAGATCAAAGGGGTAGTGAGTTATGCCAAAGATGAGAAAGATGCTTTTATTGTGCTTGATGCGGCTGAACTCGAAGGCCTTCCTCTGAAATCAAAAGTGGCAGTTGTTGCGCAGACAACCAGGAAACCGGAGGATTTTCTCAAAATTACCTCTGCGTTGATTTTGACACACAAAGAGGTGAGGGTCTTTAACACGATCTGTAATGCAACCTTTGAAAATCAGGATGCAGCGGCAGATCTGGCGAAAAAGGCTGATATCATGATCGTCATCGGAGGGAAGCATTCATCCAATACCAAGCAACTGCATTCAATCTGCAAAAATTATTGTGGAGAGAGTTATTTGGTTGAAAATGAAAAAGAATTGAAAAAAGAGTGGTTTGATCATAAGCAACTCTGTGGAATATCAGCAGGCGCCTCTACTCCAGACTGGATCGTTCAAAATGTAATTGATCGTATTGAGGCGATGACACATTCTCTTTTATCTAATGCCTGACTTCTGAATTTCGGATCCTGTCCGGAATGACGGGAAACCGCATCAATAGAAGACTCTCTCTATCTCAGGAGACTGTCAGACTCATACTCAATTGGCTGCAAACAACCCACCCATATAACCCACCTGATCATGGGTCTCATACTTTAAATAAAAAAGAGTATAATAACGCCCAAACTAGGTTAACATAAGGATTAGGCATATGAAGTTCGAAGATATCGAGATTGAAGACGTAGATTTTGAGGCGATGCTTGAGGAATCGTTCAAAAAATCAGATTCAAAAAGTGATTTAATCACAGGTACTATTGTAAAAATAGATGAGACAGAAGATCAGGCGATTGTTGATATTGGTGGAGGCAGAGATGCAAATCTCCCACTTGCAGAGATTAGAGATGAAGAGGGGAACCTTGCGTTCAATGTTAATGATGCGATACCTGTGGTAAATATGGGTAGAGGACGTATTTCACATGCTGCTGCACTCAATAGAGTAGCACTCAATGAGTTTATCGAAGAGTATGATGACGAGCAAGAGTATATCATCGATGGTGTTGTCACGAAGAAAAACAAAGGTGGCTATGTTGTAGAGTGTGACGGACTGGAGTTCTTCATGCCAAGAACACTCTCTTATCTGAGCGCAAAGATCGATCCGATCGGCAAGAAAGTAAAAGCTTTGATCGTCAAGGTTGATAAAGACAAAAGTTCAGTTGTCATTTCACGCAAAGAACTGATCGAACGTGACAAGGCAAAAGTGCAGGAGATCGTTGATAAACTTCTTGAGAGCAAAGATGTTGTTGAGGGCACTATCAAGAAGATCACAAGCTACGGTATGTTTGTTGATGTAGGCGGCATGGATGGTCTGGTCCATTATTCACAAATATCTCATAAGGGCCCGGTCAATCCTTCAAAATATTTCGATGAGGGTGATGTCGTCAATGTCGTCGCTCTTGAGTATGACAAGAAAAAAAGACATCTCTCACTCTCAATCAAAGATGCCAATCCTGATCCATGGAAAGATATCGACAGCATCATCGGTGTAGGTGACACTGTTACTGCTGCCGTCAGCAACATCGAGCCTTATGGTGTATTTGTTGACCTCGGCGAAGATCTTGAAGCATTTCTTCACGTATCTGAAGTTTCATGGGACAAAAATGTCAAACACCCAAAAGATTATCTTGCAATTGGTGATGAGATCAATGTAGAAGTAATTGAAATTGACAAAGAGGGCAGAAGACTCAGAGTCAGTCTCAAAAATCTCCTTCCCAAGCCTATGGATGCATTCGCTGCAACACATAGAGTTGGGGATATAGTGAAGGGAATTGTCTCTTCATTGACTGATTTTGGTGCATTTGTCAAAATAGACAGTGTGGAAGGCTTGCTGCATAACCAGGAGATTTCCTGGGATAAAACACAAAATGCCAAAGATGTTTTGAAGTCAGGCGATGAAGTTGAAGTAAAAATAATCAAAATTGATAAAGATGCAGGAAAAATTTCTTTGAGTAAAAAAGCACTTGAAGATTCTCCAATCAAAGCCTTTACTGATAACCACAAGGTAGGCGACATTGTGACAGGTATCGTCAAAGACCAGAAAGACTTCGGTGTCTTTATCGCATTGGAAGAGAATGTCGATGCTTTGGTCAGAACTGAAGATCTCCATCCATTGAAAGCAGATGAGATTGAAAAAGGTCAGGAGATCAAAGCCGTTATCAGCTTTATCGATAAAAACAATGACAGAATCAGAGTTTCTGTAAAAAGACTTGAGCGTCAGGAAGAGCGAATTGCCATGGATGAACTCAATATGGATCAAGATGACAGCATGACACTTGGTGATGCATTGAAAGACCAGCTGAACAAGTAAGATAGAAAAGTAAAAAGAGGCTCTTTTATGTCAAAAATTACAGTAGTGGTCTGTGACCATATTCATCAGACAGGATTGGATCTTCTGTCTCAGGACAGTGAGATAGAGATGATCAATGCTGCAGATGAGACCAAAGACAGGCTCATCTCAGAGATTATTCCCAAAGCAGATGTAGCGATTACAAGAAGTTCTACGGATGTGGATGAAGAGTTTCTGAAGAGTGCGTCGAATATCAAAGCGATTGTCCGCGCCGGAGTCGGTGTCGATAATGTTGATATCGATGGTTGTAGTAAAAAAGGCATAGTTGTGATGAATGTCCCGACTGCCAATACCCTTGCCGCGGTCGAGCTTACGATGACACATATGCTCTCTTGCGTCAGAAAGTTCCCTTATGCACATAATAATTTAAAACTTGACCGTGTCTGGAGAAGACAGGATTGGTACGGAACAGAACTCAAAGGTAAGAAACTGGGGATTATCGGATTTGGCAACATCGGCTCTCGTGTAGGTACCCGGGCAAAATCATTTGAGATGGATATCGTTGTCTATGACCCCTATATCGATCCGAGCAGAGTTACTAATCATGATATGGTTTACACGCAGAATTTTGAAGACATCCTGGCTTGCGATATCATTACTATTCATACACCAAAGAATGAAGAGACGATAGGAATGATCAGCAAAGATGAGATCGCCAGAATGAAAGATGGCGTTGTTCTTATCAATTGTGCCAGAGGAGGACTTTATGATGAAGAGGCCCTTTTTGAGGGTTTAAGCAGTGGGAAGATCGCTATGGCAGGAATTGATGTGTTCGATAAAGAGCCGGCGACAGATAGTCCATTGTTGGATCTTGATAATGTGACTGTGACACCACATCTTGGAGCCAATACCAAAGAGTCTCAGCGCAACATTGCACAGCAAGCTGCCCAGCAGGCGATCGACGCGGGGAAAGGAATCTCTTATCCAAATGCATTGAATCTGCCATTCAAGGAGAGTGAGCTGCCTGATTTTGTCAAACCATTCCTGGAGTTAATGCAGAAAATGGGACATTTGAGTGCCCAAGTAACCAGAAGCGCAGTCAAGTCGATCAAAATTACTACTGAAGGTGAGATTGGGGACTATATCGAGTCACTGGGAACCTTTGCTACTGTCGGGGTGTTGGCAGAGTCGATCGGAGACCAGATCAACTATGTCAATGCTGAGTTTATAGCACAGGAGCGTAATATCGAAATCAGTAAAGAGATCGCACCCAATACCAGTGGTTTCAATAATAAAGTCAAGATCAAACTGACGACGCAGAATAGCACGATCTCAATAGCTGGTACCGTTTTTGCTGAGAATGTACAGCGAATTGTTGAAATTGATGAGTATGTTCTGGATGTGGAACCCAAAGGTAAAATGATCTTCTTTAGAAATACAGATACCCCGGGTGTCATCGGGGATGTCGGACGTATCATTGCGGAGAATCAGTTGAATATTTCAGATTTTCGTCTTGGACGTGACAACAATGGACAGGCACTGGCTGTTGTGCGTGTTGATGGACAGATCACCAAAGAGGTGATCGAGCAACTGTCTGCACTGGAAGCCTGTATCAGTGTCAGTTATGCAAGTCTTTAAAGGCTGAGAACAGACTCTCAGCGACTTCTCCTCCTCCCTTGTTTAACCATTATTTAACGTTATGTTCTATATAATTACTCCATTTTCTATAAAAAAATCATTATTCTGCTATAATAAAAGTTAATGTAAGTAAGGAGTAGAAGACTATGTTGCTAAAAAGGTATCTCTCTATTGCTGTTTTTACGGCTCTTCCGCTTTTTGCGGGTATTCAGAATCTGTCGCTCAGTCAAGCTATTGAGATGGTCAAGCGCGATAATCTTGAGGTAAAAATATCCAGATTTGAAGAGCAGATGAAAGCATATGAGATCGAGGCTGTTGAGGGAATGCACTATGGAAAGCTGGATCTGACGATCAATGCTATGCGCTCCAACGATGCACTCAATGTTTTTGGTTTTAAGCTGCAGAGCCGTGAAGCTAGCTTTGGAGATTTTGGTTTCAGTGATTTTCTGGGCGGTATCGGCGGCGTTATGCAGGCATCCGGCGGGGATTTTAATGCTTTTTCCCAAATGATGTCCAATCCTATGGCGCAGTCGCAGATGTTGGCAGTTGAGCCGCATGATCTCAATTATCCAGGTGCCAGAAATTATTTTCAGGAAAAGTTGACCTACCAGATACCACTCTATACCGGGGGCAAGCTGACGGAGTATGGGAATATTACCCAGGCACTCTACCGCATGAGTAAAATGGATACGGGTAAACTTATCAATGCCAAGATCTTCCAGGTGAAAAAAGCCTTTTACGATATTTCACTGGTTGATAATTATATCTACAACCTGAGACAGATCACCAGGAATATTGACAGACTGGAAGGTATTGTAGAGTCGATGCGGAAAGAAGGGTACGCTCAGGATGTCGATGTCCTTGAAGTGCAGGCAAGACGTGCTGAGGCAAACAGCCTCTATAATCAGGCTACGCTCAATCGGGAATTGGCCTATCAGTTCCTCTCTTTTCTCCTTAGCAGAAATGTGAGTTTAGTGAAGGCTGTCAAAGAGATGGCACCCATGCCTAATGCCAGGCTGTCGGATATCTATCGGGACAATATTGATATTCGCAAGGCGGAACTAGGCCTGGAGATCAGCGAAATGGGGATTAAAGTAGAAGAAGCAAGATATCTTCCAACCATTGGTGGGTTTGCTGAATATGGAAGTGCTGATGATCACTTTCTGAATGATTTTACACAGAAGGATGCTTATACGGTCGGGATACAGGTGAATCTGAATCTCTTCAATGGAGGGATCGATAAAGCCAATATCGAGAAGGCTAAAGTGAAGAATCTTCAGGTGCGAGAACAGGTAGAATTGGCCAAAATGGGAATTGCCCTGAAGGTAAAACAGCTTAAGACCGAGGCTTTGAGTCTCGATTCAGATATACGCAGTTATCAGAAGCAATTGAAATTTGCCACAAGGGTGTATCAAAGTTATCAGGAGCGCTACAAAGAGGGTGTTGTTTCGATCAGTGATGTATTGATCAAACAGTCCAAGCAACTTGAAGTTCTTTTGGAGCTTCAGACTGTCAAAAACAAGAGAAACACCAAGGTATTTGAACTCAACAGTATCTTGAATCCGGGAGAATATTTATGAAACGATTAATTATTTTAGCAGCACTGGTCTGGGCATCCGTTGCCGGTGCAGTGGAATTACAATTGAGCGGCAGTATCGTCTCTGACAATCAGAAGATGATGACAAGCCGCTATATGGGGTTTGTCAAACATATGCTGGTGAGTGAAGGAGACATTGTCAGAAAAGGGCAGCTGCTCTATGAGATCGACTCCAAAGAGATCGAAGCCGCCGAGCGTCAGGTGGAATTGGCTATTTCTCAGGCCAGACTGGCATTACAGATGAACCGTAATCAATATGATAATGTGATGACAAACCTGGCAAGACACCTCAGGCTCTATAAGAAAAAAATGGTATCCAAGTATGAACTTGAGCAGCTTCAGCTGGCTGCAAAAAATATGAAGGATATGATTAAAATTTCCGAAGAGCAGGTCAACCAGGCTTTGGCCAAAAAAGATGAAGTATTGAACCAGTATCAGTATCTGAAGATCATGGCACCCAATGATGGCGTGATCGTAGCAAAAAAGCTCAATGAGGGCGAAATGGCGATCCCCGGAATGCCGGCATTGGTTTTGACAGATTTGAGCAATTTGAAAATTGTTGCCGAGATCAGCGAAACGGATCTCAAATATATCAGCCTTAAAAAGAAAGTTGATATTACGATTCCTTCTCTCGGACTAAAGACAACAGGGATTATCAGTTCTATTATCCCAAGTTCAAATCCTATGACACACAAGTTTAAGATCAAGATCAAGTTTGATGCCAAAGACTACTCGGTTTATCCAGGTATGTATGCCAAAATTCTTATTAAATCGTAATGGATCATAAAATGGAAACGAAAAATGAATATCAGGTAACGGATTTTGCGGGCAAATTGGCCAAAGGGTTTCTCCGCAATCCTCTCACTGCAGTTTTGGGTGCATTTTTGCTCATCATGGGATATCTGGCTCTTGAGATCATGCCGCGGGAAGAGGATCCTCAGATCGCGATCAGCGGCGGTGCAGTTATTGTTGCCATGCCGGGAGCTTCACCCAGTGAAATAGAGAATATTATTGTCAATCCCCTCGAGCGCAAACTCCGGGAAGTCAGGGGTATCGAGCATATTTACGGGATGGCAATGGATAATGTGGGTATTGTCAATGTGATGTATTACATTGGCGAGAATCGTGAAGATTCCAACCTGAAACTTTATGACAAAGTGATGCAGAATATGGATTTGATGCCCAAGGGTGTGATGCAGCCTCTGATCAAGCCCTTTGATATCGATATCGATATTCCTATTGTGACCATTGCTTTTTATCCCAGAGATGGATCCAAGGTCAGTGAAGTTGAACTTTTCAATCGCGTACGGTATATTCAGCAGAAGATCAACAGCGTTGACAGTGTTGCCAAAACGACATTGAAAGGTGCACGCAAAGCACAATACAATGTTCAGGTTGACATGGGAAGACTCTCTGCTTACCATCTCTCTATGGGGCAGATCATGAAAGCTATTCAATCAGTTGCCGTGAATGTACCGGATGTCAAAGGCAGAACCAAAGATAATAAGCTGGTCATATTTGGTGTCAAAAATGCTATCGAGAGTGTTGCAGATGTTGGAAATGTGATCGTTGCGCAATATATGGGATCGCCAATTTATCTTAAAGATGTGGCGACTGTGACAGATGGAATAGATATTCAGAATTTCCAAAATACCTATATAAAGTACAAAAATGAAGATAATGCCACGCAGATGAGTCCGCAGAAACAGCAGATTACTCTGACGGTTGCCAAACTGGCAGGAACCAATGCAGTGTTTGTAGCAGAAGATGTAGTGGAGCTTCTGAAAGAGCATGAAGCGGAGTTTGCAGAAGCCGGGATCGGGTATCTTGTGACTAGGAATTACGGACATCGTGCAAATGAAGCGGTTAATGAGTTGATGCACCACCTGATTATTACGATTATCATTATTGCTATTATGCTGATCTTTGCTCTGGGCTGGAAAGAATCACTGATCGTTACCTTTACCGTTCCGGCGATTTTGGCGATTACACTTTTCATCGCCTATATGACAGGGCAAACGATCAACAGGATCACACTTTTTGCTTTCCTGCTTTCTCTGGGCCTTCTGGTGGATGCCGCGATTATCGTTATCGAAAATATTCACCGACATTTGCATTCACATGAGGTAGATGATCGTGAGATGGGTGAACTGCTGGTCGAAGCGACGGATGAGATCGGTGCACCGACCAATATTGCTACGTTGGCAATTATTCTGACAATGGTACCGATGGCCTTTGTGGGTGGCATGATGGGGTCCTTTATGAAACCGATCCCCTATAATGTACCTGTTGCACTGATCGCATCACTTTTTGTGGCTTATATTTTTACGCCGTATTTGAGTTTGAAATTGCTTAAAAAACCGGAACACCATCATAAACATAAAAAGAAACATAATGATGAAAAAGGAGCCAGGTGATGAGCAAGTTTGAAAGTTTTGTCTACGGTATCCTGGATAGTAAAACGAAAAAAATGATAGTTATTGTTTTGACTGTTTTGGCATTTTTAGGTTCATTGATGATGTTTCCGAGCAAGCTTGTTCTTGCCAAGATGCTTCCGGGCAAAAGTGATAACACCTACTCTGTCTATATCGATACGCCGACAGGCAGCTCGATCGAGCAGACCAATGATGTGAGTCAGTGTGTGATCGAAATACTGCAGAAAGAGAAAGAGGTGATGAACCTTGAACTTTTTATGGGGCAGGGCATACCGCTTGATTATGCCGGACTGGTCAAGGGTGCGGGCATGAAGCGTACAGAGAATGTAGCAGAGATCTCAGTCAACCTGACGGATAAGCATGAACGTAAAGAACCTTCATTTCTAATGGTTCAGCGATTGCGCCCGGTCGTCAAAAAACGCTGTGAAGTATTGGTTCCCAATACTACGATCAAATTTATCGAACAACCTGCAGGACCTCCGACATTGGCTTCTGTTGTGGTTGAAGTGCATGGAGATGATTTGGATGGGATCAGGAAGATCTCTATGAAAACAGCAGATATCCTGGCACAGACTGAAGGTTTGGTGGATGTGGATGTGATGGCAGATGATATCTATAACAAGTATGAATTGATTCCGGATAAAGAGAAAATTGCACGAAGCGGACTGAGTGTTGAGCAGGTTAACAATATCCTTTACCTGGCGTTTGAAGGGATGGTTATCGCCCATAAAAACTCCAAAGATTCCCCGGATCAGATACCGATATTCCTTGTGCTTGATGATGAGACCAAACGCTTGAACAGCAGGAGACAGGAAACTTTGCAGAGTAAGCTCTCTTCGCTGAATCTTATGAATATGAAGGGGATGATGGTTCCTCTAAGTGAAGTGGTCGTGATCAGACAGGTTCCTTCCAGTCCGATGATCATGCACAAGGATCTCAGCCGCATGATCAATGTCATTGCCGAAACGGATATGGTTTCTCAAGTCTATCCGCTGCTTGATGCTAGAGAGAAGATGATGGAAGTATTCTCCAAAGAGTATAATGTGACCAAGGATCCAGGTATCACGACTTATATGTTTGATCTTCATCTGACAGATAAAAAGACAGGCGAAAAGTTCCTGTTGCGATGGGATGGAGAGATGAAAGTGACACTGGATACTTTCCGTGATCTTGGAGGGGCATTTATCGCGGCATTGGTGTTGATCTTCCTGCTGCTGGTAATATACTATAAGAGCTTTGCATTGAGCGGGATCATTCTTCTGGGTTCATTTCTCTCTTTAATAGGAGTCATTGTCGGGCATTGGGCTGCAAATCTCTTTACGAGCGAGACATTCTTCCTGACTGCGACATCGCTGATCGGCTTTATTGCGCTGATGGGTATCAGTTCCAGAAACTCATTACTGCTGATCGATTTTGCCAAATCACTGATGGAGTTTCATGGCATGGGGAAACGCCGGGCTATAGCGGTGGCTGCGGCAACCAGAGCCAAACCGATCATGTTGACTGCTGTTGCAATTATTCTCGGTTCGGCACTGCTGGCAAGCGATCCGGTTTTTGGAGGATTGGGCGTTGCATTGATCTCCGGTACAGTTGCTGCTGTGTTTGTTTCACTCCTTTTTGTCCCGATACTTATGGACAACTCCAAAGCGATGGATTTCAAACCGGTTACAGACGGCCATCATGATAGTATTTCGATAACCAAGTAAGTAGTCAATCTTCTTATTCTGATCCCCTGTCTTGAGGGATCAGATTTATTACCCCTCTTTTTTTTAATCCCATTGGGTATAATTACTAAATTTTTTATATGCAGGAGCTAAAATGGCAGTAATCGGTATGGGAGATATTAAAAAAGGTGTCAGACTTGAAATTGATGGAAATCCTTTTAAGGTGACAGAGTTTCAGCATGTCAAACCGGGTAAAGGTGCAGCATTTGTAAGGATCAAGATCAAAAATCTTTCAACCGGCAAAGTGATCGAAAAGACGGTACACGCCGGAGATAAGTTTGAAGTACCCGAACTGGAGCAGAAAACAATGCAGTATCTCTATGATGACGGTGAAATGCTGCAGTTCATGGATACGACAACCTATGACCAGATCGGGTTGACACACGAGCAGGTCGGTAAAGAGACTTTTGATTTTATGATCGATGGAATGGAAGCGGATATTCTTTTCCATAACGGTAAAGCAATCTCTGTTGAAATTCCGCAAACCGTAGTCCTCAAGGTAGTAGAAACGCCACCCAATTTCAAAGGTGATTCGCAAGGCGGGAAAAAACCGGCCACACTTGACAGCGGGGCTGTGGTTCAGGTACCGTTCCATATTCTTGAGGGAGAGATGATCAAAGTAGATACAGTAGAGGGGAAATATCTCGAAAAGGCGAAGTAGTCGCCTTATCTATTATAATAAAATAGACTCCCGGGATTAATCATAGGGTTTGCGGATAATCACCTTGGCATACATTCCCGGGAAGACATTCTGTCCATGCCTGTCAAAGGTGACACGGATCTTTATCTTGTGGGTCATGGGATTGGCATCCGGAATGACCGCTTTTATCCTGCCGTTTGTATGGTACTCAAGA
>JAYEND010000081.1:0-17546 GCA_034721895.1 Campylobacterota bacterium
TCCAAATCTAATATGCTGGATAAATATGAAACGCCCACCTACAAAAGATGATATTTGTGATTTTGTTGCTAACGCATGTAGGTCAAAAACAAATCATACGCTTTATCTTGGCACTGTCAGCTTCGAAGTAGCCTTAAAAATCAAAAGATATGTTCCCTTAACACTTACAAGTTATGATATTCACATTGATGAAGAGCACGTAAGGCATATAAAAAATAGACATAAAGAAGATTTAGAATATATCTGTCTTATATCTGAAATTATTACAAACTTTGATTGTGTATTTAAGAGTATAGAACCAAATAGAAGAACTAAGAAAACTGAAGTATTTCTTGTCTTTGAAAAGAAGTATAATGAGGATGTAGTGAAGCTCGTTAAACTACGTACTATGAAAGATAAAACACTTTCTTTAAAAACAATATTTATAAAAGATTAGATGATTGCCCAGTAGACCAAAAACTACTGGAGAAGATGCTAGCTGTGGTCTGATGACATACTCATAGAGTAATCCCCAAACTTACGCCTTATAACGGACTACCAACTGGTTTTACATAGATATTATATCATTTTTTCATCTAATTGTCTATAGTTGTTCGATATTCATTTTTTGGAAATATTTTAGAGTAATTTAAAGCTAATTGGAGCCTAAAGACTCCGTGATATTAGCTAGGTGAACGATAAGCCGGGTTCTGTCATTGGGTAGTTATTTATCTAGGCACGATGTTACCATCACGCTCGAGCGAAGTATAAAAGTGTGAGACTTATACCATACACTTCTTGCTACGGACAGGGTTTACCTGGCTGCCTTGGTTACCCAAAGCACCGGTGGGCTCTTACCCCACCGTTTCACCCTTACCGACGAACGGGCGGGAGTCAGACCCGCAAATGATTCATCCGTGACAAATCATTTGAGGTCAGACCCCTGTTCGTCGGCGGTTTACTTTCTGTTGCACTTGCCCTCAGATTACTCTGGCCATCGGTTAGATGGAGTCCTGTCTCACTGTAGCCCGGACTTTCCTCCCGCAGCTTGCGCTGCCGGCAACTACCTGTCGCACCTTGATGGTATTATATCCAAAGCTGCGCTATAATAAAAGTCACTCATGAGAAAAAAGGAAAAATATGAAAAAACTACTCTTGGCTTTTGTTTTTCTACTCTCCGTCCTCACGGCAAACGAATATGAAAAGGTAGAATTCCCTTCAGAAGATGGATTATTGATTTCAGCACATCTCTATAGCGACCATAACCGCTCAAAACCCTTCATCCTCCTCTTCCATCAGGCAACCTATAGCAAGGGGGAGTATCTCGAAATCGCACCAAAACTGACCAAAATGGGATTCAATGTGATGGCGGTCGATCTGAGAAGCGGCGACAAGATCAATGGTGTCGAAAATGAAACTTCAGATAGAGCCTTTGAGAAAGATCTTGACATCTCTTATCTCGCAACCATCCCCGATATTCAAGCCTCTATCTCTTACACCAAAAAACATTTCTCAAAAGGCAAACTGCTGATATGGGGAAGTTCTTACTCGGCAGGACTGGTCCTTTATATAGCAAGTCAAACACCAGGTATTGATGCTGTCCTCTCTTTCTCTCCGGGAGAGTACTATAAAAAAAGAGAAAAGCAATTTATACAAAATCATATGGCCAACCTAACCGTTCCCGTATTTATCACTTCTGCCAAAGATGAAAAAATGAATTGGTGGGTCATCTTTCAAGCCATTACATCTAAAGAGAAATCTTACTTTCTTCCTCAAACAAAAGGAGTTCATGGTGCAAAAGCATTATGGGAGAATAATTCTGATCATCAGAGGTATTGGAATGCAGTTAAAAAGTTTTTAAAAGAATTATAAAGAGAGGAATAGTATAAGCAGCCATCTATTGGCTGCTTAAATGGAAAGATTACGCAGAAGCCATAGCCTCTTTGGCATATTTTTCGCCAAGATCATACGCTTTCAGGTTGATGTCATGTACTTTTGCAGGCACTTTAGAAAGCATCGTATCAAGAAGAACTTGCTTATCGATCGCATTCATATATGTATTTGCAATAGCCAATGCAACGACTGATTGAGTAATAACATTTCCTATCTCTTCTTTGGCGATAGTAATGATAGGAATTTCAACAATATTCCATGTTTTTCTATCTTCTTCAGTAGGTGTTACCAGGTTTGGCTCAATAACAATTGTTCCTCCTGGCTTCACACCATTTTTAAATGATTGGTAACTTACATTTGCAACGGATAGCATGAAGTTTACTTCACCATCATTTGCATAGGGATAATAAATCTCTTCATCATCAAGTTGAATATCAACAACAGTTGGTCCACCACGCACTTGTGATGTATATGTAGCTGTTTTTAGTCCGAAACCGCCGGTTTTGATCTTTGCAGCAGCAAAAATTTCACCAGCAAGAAGAACACCTTGTCCACCAACACCTGTAAATCTCATTAACGTTTTAGCCATGATGTCTCTCCTTATATTTTTTTCTCAAAGTCATCTTGAGTAATTTTGCCTCTTTTACCCTGATGTACATCGATAATATCTTGGTACATATCACAATACTCTCTTACAACTGTATCTTGTTTCAAAATACCTGTTGGGAACAGGTTCAATTGCTCTTCTTCGCTCATTTTGTCATATTTTGCTTTTGAAACTGTAATGTTATCGATCCAGTCAAGATTTTCCATTGCAGAAACCATCTTGTTCTTTCTACCAAGGTTGATGTGGCAGTTAGAGAGTGCTTCTATATAGGCAAAGCCTTTATGCTCAAGTGCCTGAACAAAAAGTTTTTCCAGTTTCTTAGGCGCAGTTACGTTCTCTCTGCCTACAAATGAAGCTCCTGAAGCAATTGCAAGTTCACAACCATCAAAAGTAGGATCGATGTTACCTGCTTTTTGTGTGACTGTCCACATACCCTGGGGTGTTGTAGGAGACGTTTGTGAGTTGGTCAAACCATAAATAAAGTTTTGAATAACAATCATCGTAATATCGATGTTTCTTCTACAACCATGAATCGTATGATTACCACCAATCGCAAGTGCATCACCATCACCAGCAACACATACTACATGTTTATCAGGGTTAGCAAGTTTGATACCTGTTGCGTATGCTACCGTTCTACCGTGTGTAGTGTGTACAGTATTGAAGTCCACATAAGAAGAGAATCTTCCCGAACAACCAATTCCAGAAACAACACACATATCATCTTGTTTAATGCCAAGTTTATCAACTGCTCTAATGAAGGCTTTAAGTATAACACCATCACCACATCCCCAACACCATAGTGTTGGCATCTTTTCAAGTCTTAAATATTGATCGTAATTAAATGCCATTGTTAAAATACCTCCTTAACTGTTTCGACAATTTCATATGGAGAAATTGGTCTACCATTTACTTTGTAAAGACCTTCGATATCAAGTCTTCCTGAAGCTCTCTCTACCTCATCTGTATATTGTCTAATGTTCAACTCGACACAGAGTACATTTTTTACCTTATCTGTCATCTCTTTGATTCTCTTTGCAGGGGATGGCCAAATAGTAATTGGTCTAAATAGTCCTGCTTTGATTCCATCTTCTCTAAGGTGTCTGATTGCTTCTTTTGCTGCCAGAGAAACAGAACCGTAAGCGATGATCAATACTTCACCATCTTCTCCAGTCAAATCGTCACACATAAACTCTTCATTAAGTTCGATCTCATCCTGGTGAGCCATTACTTTATCTTCAAGTCTCTGGATCAGTTTTCTACAAGTTTCGATCTCTTCAGTCGGGAAACCATTTTTGTCATGGTGAAGCCCTGTAAAGTGGTATCTATATCCCTCATACATTGGGTTCAATGTTGCAGGCTCAGTCGGTCCGCACTCATAAGGGAAATACTCATCCGCAGGCCCATCAAATGTTTTTCTTGGAACGATACCTGCTTTTACATCTTCTGCTGTAGGGATATCTGCTTTACCGTGCATATGTCCAATTGTCTCATCAAGAAGAACAATAACAGGCTGCATAAATCTATCGGCTAAGTTGAATGCTCTCACAGTCTCTGTATAACACTCTGCCAAGTTACCTGCACAGAGAGTAATTGATCTATAATCACCATGTGATGGATTACTCGCCTGTTTTATGTCACCTTGTGATACACGAGTCGGAAGACCGGTTGACGGACCACCTCTCATTACATTGACACATACCAAAGGTACTTCTGCCATCTGAGCAAGACCCAGGTTTTCTGCTTTAAGACTCATACCAGGCCCAGAAGTACCAGTCATAGTTCTGGTTCCTACCATTCCTGCACCAATGACTGCACAAATCGCCCCTATCTCATCTTCCATCTGAATACATGTACCGCCAACCTTAGGTAAAAGGTCGGAGATAACATGCATTACTTCACTGGATGGTGTTAATGGATACCCTCCAAAAAACGTACATCCAGCATCAACACCTGCTATAGCTGCCAGTTCATTACCAGTTGATATTACTTCTCTAGTTGCCATTCGTTCTCCTTAATAACCCGCAGGTAATCTATATTTATTATTTACAATTGCCTCTTGTCTTGCTTTAGACTCATCAGTAAGTTTTGCAAATTTAAACTCTTTTTTCTCTGCCACATAAATTGCAAAATCCGGACAAGTAAGTTCACATTCATTACATCCAATACAAGCTTCTGGAGCGATCACAGAGATCATTGCACCTAAAGTTGAAGTTGGTTCCGCCATCATAGAAAGTACACCTGCCGGACATGCGTCCACGCAGATATCACAAGCTTTACACCTTGCCGTATCTACCCATACTGGAGTATTCTCGGGAGCTACCATTGCTGCCATATTTTCCCCTTTTTAAGTTAAGTTGTGTTGATAAAGTGATTGAGATTTACCATTCACTTAAAATAAGGATAGCTTTTTTTAGATAATGGATATATGAATAATTTCTTATTATTGTCGGGATAATAAGACCTGTTACTATTTGAAGCAAGAAAATAGAGGGTTTTTTCTCGCTATTCTACCTGCAAATCATGATAATTATTGATCCATTTTTCCAATAGCGCAGGAGACAAAACTTTTCGCTTTGGCGGAAGTATTATCTACAAATCCAAGTTTCTCAGAACTGAAAGGATATCCCAGCTTTTTGAGTGCAAGCCCCAGCTCCCCTACTCTTCCCTCATCGATCTCCAGTGTGATTTCACGGGGAAACTTTTCCAGGTCAACCTCAACCTCTCCAAATTTATCTTTTAATTTTGTCATCAGCGTATTGGCACATCCACCGCATTTGACATTTTCTACCTGAAAAGTTTGTTTACAACTCGGCATTGTGTACTCCGTTTGTACTGAATTTGTATTCTTGTCATATTATATCCTTTGGAGTCGATAGTTTTGATATGAAAGTATAGTAAGAAGTGTGTGTAAAGTGTGTGTATTTTAATAAAAGTGCACTAAAAAAATATGGCTTTAGTCAAAAGTGCCTCTGCATTCCCACGGAGACCGTGGGAACGAGATAGTTACTCATTGCTAGTTATTTAGAGAGCAGTTCTTTAACAGCTTTTCCAATTTCAGCTGGAGAAACAACCACTTTAACACCAGCAGCTTCCAATGCTTCCATCTTCTCTTTTGCTGTACCAGCTGAACCAGAAACAATAGCACCTGCGTGACCCATTGTTTTGCCTTTAGGTGCAGTTTGGCCGGCAATGAAGGCTACAACCGGCTTAGTGATCTGCTCTTTGATCAGTTTAGCCGCCTGAATTTCAAGGTCTCCGCCAATCTCACCGATCATTACGATCGCTTCAGTATCCGGATCTGCTTCAAACATTGGCAAAATCTGGTTATACGAAAGGCCTATGATCGGGTCCCCGCCAATACCAACAGCTGTTGTGATACCATACCCTTCGTTACATACCTGGTTTGCACCTTCGTAAGTCAATGTACCAGACTTGGAGATAAGCCCAACATTACCTTTTTTGAAGATCATACCTGGCATGATCCCGATCTTACACTCTTCAGCTGTAATGATTCCCGGACAGTTTGGCCCGATGGTCATCATACCGTGCTTAGTGGCGTATGCTTTTGCTGCTTGCATATCTTTTACCGGTGCACCTTCAGTGATGATCACTGCAAGTTCAATGCCGGCTTCTGCTGCTTCCATCACTGCGTCACCCACAAATGCAGGCGGAACGAAGATCATGGAGACTGTAGCGCCTGTTGTCTTGACAGCTTCCGATACGGTATTGAATACCGGCTGGCCCAAATGCGTTTGACCACCTTTGTTTGGCGTAACACCGCCCACGATATTCGTACCATAATCCATACACTGTTCTGCGTGGAAAGTTCCCTCTTTGCCTGTAAATCCCTGGACGATTACTTTTGTATCTTTGTTTACTAAAATTGACATCTAACTACTCCCTTACGCTTTTGCCGCAGCTTCTACTGCTTTTGCTGCACCATCACCCAAATCATCGCCTACAATAAGGTTGGCAATATTTGCATTTTTAAGAATCTCTGCTGCTTCTGGTGCATTGGTTCCATCGAGACGAACAATAACCGGTACATTAACGTCGGTAATTTTAGTCGCTTCAATAATTCCGTTTGCGATACGGTCACATCTCACGATTCCACCAAAGATATTGACAAAAATAGCTTTCACTTTAGGATTTTTGAGAATGATCTCAAACCCTTTGGATACGGTTTCAGCGTTTGCTGAACCACCAACATCAAGGAAGTTTGCAGGTGTTCCGCCCATATAGTTGATCGTATCCATCGTACCCATCGCAAGACCGGCACCATTAACCATACAGCCTATTTCACCATCAAGAGCTACATAAGAGAGGCCATAGTGGGCTGCTTCAATCTCATCTGGATCTTCTTCGGTCAGATCTCTCATCCCTGCGATTTCCGGTTGACGTCCAAGAGCAGAGTTGTCAAAGCCCATTTTTCCATCAAGTGCGATAAACTCGCCCTTGCCTGTTTTAACAAGAGGATTGATCTCGATCATCTCTGCATCCAGGTCCATATAGAGCTTGAAAAGTTTTTGTGCAAATGTAATAATATTTTTCTGTTCAGCTTTATCAGTGATACCTAGACCAAACGCTAATTCACGACCGTGAAAACTCTGGAAACCTATAGTTGGATCAACGGGCACAGTAACGATCTTCTCTGGTGTATTTTCTGCAACATCTTCGATGTTCATACCACCCTCGGTAGATGCCATGATCAGAGGCATTTCCAGTTTTCTATCCAGAACAACAGAAAGGTAGAGCTCTGACTGAATGTCCGCGCCATCTTCGATATAAAGTTTTTGTACCAACTTGCCTTCCGGACCTGTTTGGTGTGTCACCAATGTCATACCAAGAATTTCGTTAGCCAACTCTTCTACTTCGTCAAGATTCTTTGCAAGCTTCACGCCACCGCCAAGACCACGACCACCAGCATGAATTTGAGCTTTGACAACCCAGATAGGACCTCCTAATTCTTGTGCAGCAATCACTGCATCTTTTACACTTTCAACCATAATACCTTTTGGTACTGGTACATCATACTTAGCAAAAATTTGTTTCGCCTGATACTCATGAATATTCACGTAGACTCCTTTTTTTACAATTAAGTTACTATATTATACGCCTATAGCAGATAATAATCAGTTAATAGTATTATCAAAAATGCTAATTTAAATGATATGGTAAATATCTACACAATTTTAGGAGCTATCATCTCTTCTGGCTTTACATAGTTGTCAAACTCTTCAGAAGTTAAAAATCCAAGAGCAATGGCTTCTTCTTTAAGTGTTGTACCGTTAGCATGGGCTGTTTTTGCGATCTTGGCTGCACTTTCATACCCGATATGAGGGTTCAGTGCTGTGACCAACATCAACGAGTCATTGAGAAAGGTATCAATATTATCACATATCGGTTCAATACCCACTGCACAATTTGCGTCAAAACTTCTCATCGCGTCTGCCAAAAGCTTCGTTGACTGTAAAATATTATAAGCGATGACCGGTTTAAAAACATTGAGTTCAAAGTTACCTTGACTTGCAGCGATACCTACTGTCGTATCATTGCCCATCACTTGCACGGCTACCATCGTCATCGCTTCAGCCTGAGTGGGATTGACTTTCCCTGGCATAATAGAAGATCCTGGCTCATTTGCAGGAATCTCTATCTCGCCCAAACCACATCTGGGGCCGGAAGCCAACCATCTCACATCATTAGCGATCTTCATCAAGTTTGCTGCAAGTGCTTTGAGCGCTCCGGAAAGTACTACTTCAGCATCATGTCCTGTCAATGCATGAAATTTATTCGGTTGAGAAACAAATCCGTAATCTTTAACCATAAAACTATTGAGTTGTGCCGCCACTCTTTGTGAAAACTCCGGATGAGAATTCAACCCTGTACCCACAGCTGTACCCCCAATGGCAAGCTCACGGCAATACACCAGGGCATCATTGATCTGCCTGAGATTTGTCTCCAACATCGCCACATATCCGGAAAATTCCTGTCCCAATGTAAGCGGTGTCGCATCCTGGAGGTGTGTCCTGCCTATCTTTACGATATCAGAAAATGCTTTTGCCTTACTGTCCAATGTCCCCTTTAGTTGCTCAAGTGCAGGGATGAGGTGATCAGTCACAACTACCACTTCAGCGATACGCATACCTGTCGGAAAAGTGTCATTGGAACTTTGCCCTTTGTTGACATCGTCATTGGGATGCACAAGTTTCTCTCTGGTGAAATCCCCGCCAAGGATATCAGTTGCTTTGTTTGCCACTACTTCGTTCACATTCATATTTGACTGTGTTCCTGAACCTGTTTGCCATACGACCAGAGGAAAATGATTATCCAGTTCTCCCGCCAGGATACTTTCACATGCCTGAGAAATAGCAGATGTTTTCGCATCATCGAGGCGACCCAGCTCTTGGTTCACCAAAGCACAGGCTTTTTTCAAATTGGCAAATCCATATACGATTTCCAGAGGCATCTTTTCATTACCTATCTCAAAGTTCTGGATCGATCTTTGTGTCTGTGCTCCCCAGTATTTATCAGATGGGACTTTTACCTCTCCCATGGTATCTTTTTCTATTCTATACTTCATCTTAGTTCTCCATATTTCAAAAGATTATTATATTACGAATTATAATACAATATTTTTATTAATGCTAATAATTTTGTTTGGTGTAGGGGTTGCGAAGAGAGAGGCAATGCTAATAAATTGAGAGTTTTTAATATGAGCGGGAGAGGGGGTTAGCCCCTCTTGCATTGAGATTTAGCTCTTAACCTCATGCATTTCTCTACCCATTTGATAGAGATCATTGCCATAGGTATCATTGATCACGGTAACGGGAAAGTCTTCCACTTCCAATTTCCGTACTGCCTCCGGACCCAATTCAGGATAAGCGATCACTTCGGCGGATTTGATCTTCTTGCCCAGTAGTGCTCCCGCACCACCGGTCGCGCCAAAATAGATACCATCATACATTTTACAAGCATCTTTTACTTCCTGACTTCGCTTTCCTTTGCCAATCATCCCTTTAGAGCCATACTCCAACATTGTTGGAGAGTAGCTGTCCATTCGATAACTCGTCGTAGGACCTGCACTTCCGATCGGGTCGCCCGGCTTGGGAGGTGTCGGCCCTACGAAATAGATGACAGAACCCTCGATATCGAAAGGAAGTTCTTCACCCTTTTCAAGCAATTCAACCAAGAGCTTATGTGCTGCATCTCTTGCCGTAAAGAGAGTACCGCTGATATAGACGATATCACCGCTCTTGAGCTGTCGAGTATCCTCGCTGCTCAGTGGAGTCGTTAAATAATATGTTTTTGCCATCGCTTATCCTTTATATCGTGATATGGGTATGTCGTGAAGAGTGACACTGAACATTGACTGAAACAGGAAGCGAAGCGATATGACAAGGGTTGGATTCGATATGTACAGCCAAGGCCGTTTTTGTTCCACCCATACCCATGGCACCGATACCAAGCTTATTGATCTCTGTGAGCATTCTCTCTTCTAATTCAGCCATCTCCGGGTCTGGATTGGTGCTCTCAAGATCTCTAAAGAGTGCATGCTTCGATGAGATACAGGCTTTTTCAAAAGTACCACCGATCCCAACACCTACAGTAATAGGAGGACAAGGGTTCCCGCCGGCATCAGAGATAACCTCTTTGACATACTCAACGATACCATCCTTCCCAGCAGCTGGCGGGAAGACTCTGGCACGGGATACATTCTCAGAACCACCGCCTTTTGCAGCATACTCGATATCGATCTTGTCGCCTTTTACAATGTCAAAATGGATAATAGCCGGGAGGTTGTAGCCCACGGTATCTTTTAAGTTGGCACGACTGAACGGTTCACAGGTACTTGCTCTTAAATAACCGTCTGTGTATCCCTGCTCAGTACCTTTATTGATAGCATCTCTGAGCAAGCCGCCCTTGACCCTTACCTCTTCACCGACATTAACAAAGAATACAGCCAGTCCCGTATCTTGACAAAGTGGTCTTTTTTCATCTTTTGCTATGTTTGCATTTTCAAGTATTTGGCGGATAACCTCTTTGCTGACCGGAGATTTTTCATTCTCCATAGCAGTCTCCAACGCATCATACGTATCCTGTGGCAGATCCGTACCGCAATGCATGATCATGTCTCTAACTGCTTTGACGATAACATCAAATTCAATTTCTCTCATAAAAACTCCTATTGAAATATCACTTATTTTACAATGTAGCTTGTTAATGTAATATGAATAAAAAAGGCTTGAGAGAAACCTCAAGCCCAATGGGAAGTATTGTAATCTAACTAGCTGAAAAATCCGCTATCTTCTAAAATAGCAATATTATCTTTGATCGATATCACAGACTGGGCAAATTTTGCTTTGGTCTCTTCATCGAGCTCAAGTTCTATCACTTTTTCGATACCATTAGCACCAATAACACATGGAACACCAACAGTAACATCACTGTAACCATACTCGCCATCCAACATAGCACAACTAGAGATCACTTTCTCCTCGTCACTCAGGATCGCTTCTACCATAATAGAGATCGCACGACCAGGAGCAAAGAAAGCTGAAGTCTTCAGATATTTTACGATCTCTGCGCCACCATCTTTAGTCTTTGTAATGATCTCGTCTATGTCTTCTTTGGATACAATCTGATCAAGCGGTATTCCTCCAACAGTTGTAATATCAGGATACGGTATCATATTTTCACCATGATCCCCTAAAATCGTGGGTCTTATCTGAGCTGCACCAAAACCTGTCTTTTGTCTGATCTGATATGCCATTCTGGAGCTATCGAGAGCCCCACCCATACCTATGATCCTATTTTTACTCCAACCTGTCACTTTGTGTACAACATAAGTCATGACATCCAGTGGATTGGAGACACAAAGGATAATAGCATTTGGTGAATATTTCTTGATATGCTCTGTTACCTCTTTGACAATGCCTGCATTAATATTAAGCAGGTCGGCTCTGGTCATATCTTTTTTTCTTGGAACACCTGCTGTGATAACCACAACATCACAATCTTTAATATCTTCAGGCTTGACCGCTGCTTCTACCACTGTACCTCTTGGAGAGTAGTTGGTTGATTGCGCAATGTCTATCGCTTTGCCTATGGCTACCTCCGGGTAAAGATCATAGAGCAGTATCCTATGGCAAGTTCCCGTAAATGCCAAACTGTACGCTGCTGCCGCACCAACTGCTCCCGCTCCAACTATCGCTACTTTTTTTCCTGTCATATTCTCTCCTCAGAAATAATTTTTCAATTTTATAGTTTACTTAACTTCCAATCCAAAAGTAAAGCCATTGTTAACCTGCTCGATCAATTCAGGCAAAATATCTTCATATTCACCCACTATTCCAAAATCAGAGTTTGCAAAGATCGTCTCTTTTGCATTATGATTTATAGCAACAATAGTATCAGACTCTTTCATGCCGGCAATATGTTGGACGGCACCACTAATACCAACAGCCACATACATTTTTGGTCTTACGGTTTTACCTGTCTGCCCGATTTGTCGAGCATACTCAGAAACACCTTCATCAACCATAACTCTTGAAGCTGCCCATTCTGCATTGATACCTTGGTCATTTAAAGCTTGTGCCAAATCCTTGACAAGTTTCATATCATCACTGGTCGTACCTCTACCGCCTGCTACTATAATATCTGCTTCAAATAGATTTTGCAATCCACCCTCACCTCTTACCGTTTCTATGATCTCTGTCACAAAATCATCATCACTTAGTGTTGGAGTGATATTTGTAATGATCCCTTCTCTGGACTCATCCGGTGTTGGTACTTCAAACGTCCCTGCTCTAGCAGTGGAGATCTGAGGACAAACAAATCCTAAAATAGTAGCCAATTTAGACTCACCATACGTTGGCCTTCTTGATTCAAGAATAGGAGCAAAGATCTTCTTCTCTTTTCTATTGATATGTTCGCCAATTTCAAGCGCTGTACAGTCTGCTGTTACCCCACCATCCACTTTAACACCGATCCTGGGTGCAAGCTCACGACCGGCAGTTGTTGCTGCAAAGAGGGCAATTTCCGGATTTTTATCCTCAATTACAGAGGAGAAGATCGATGCAAAAGGTAAAATTCTATACTCTTCCAATCTTTCATCATCTACTACAATCACTTCATCGGCACCATGAGCGATCAACTCTTTTGCAAGATCTTGTACATTTTTACCTATAAGCAGGGTGAAAACTTTTGTTCCCTCTTCCAGTTGATTTGCCAAATCTCTTGCAGGGGTTAGAAGTTCCAGTGAAGGTCTAGAGATCTTGCCATTGACCACTTCTGCCCATGTCAGGATACCGGATGCACCATTTCTAAAGTCAACTTCTTCGAAACCTTCCGGTCTCTTTTTCTCTTTTTTCGCTTTTTTCTCTTGTACTTCAAGTGTGTTTTTACCTGCTTTGACATTCTCCATCAAACTTGATACAAGCTCAGATTCATTATGCCCCTCACACATTTTGATCGGTGCTCTTTCACTTTTAATGTTTGCTACTTTTGCAACAATAGTCGGAGATCCACTCAACCCAATGTTTTCATCACTTAAATTTACATCATCGATATTAAAGACAGTCACTTCACTGTTTCTTGCTTTTACAGCGCCACTCAGAGTCGGTCTTCTTGGATCGATCCCTGTAGGTGTAAAAGAGAGTGCGCAGGGAAGTGGCAGTTTCATCATCTGATAACCACCCTCAATGATCCTTCTTGCTTCAATATGCCCCTCTATCAAATCAGCTGTTTCTATAAATGTAGCTTGAGGAATTCCCATATTTTCGGCTACCTGTGAAGGGACATGCGCAGTATCACCATCACTTGTTTGTCTTCCTGCTACGATGATAAAGTCCTCATTCAGCCCTTTGCCATACCCCAAATGCTTCAGCATAGTAGCGATTGCAAGACCAGTTGCATAAGTATCAGATCCACCCAGTCTTCTGTCACTCAAAAGATATGCTTCATCATATCCCATGGATATCGCTTTTTTGAGAGAGACATCAAACGAAGGAGGCCCCATAGAGCAAACGATAAGTTTTGCATCCGGATTTTCATTTTTCATTTGAAGTCCAGCCTCTAAAGCATATCCGCAATCTATATTAATAATAGATTTTGCTTTCGTTCTATCCATCAAACCATCTTCACCCATTCTCATCTCCGATGGTAATGGTACTTGTTTCATTAAACTAATTATTGTTAAAGCCATATTTTTCCTTTTATATATGACGCTTTTTGAGCAAAGCCCAAAAAACTACGTTGACACTGAGTCAACTTCAGCAGTTAGCTCATGCAACTGGCCGCATTTTATCCTACATATAGTCATAATCTGGGCCATCGCCACCATAAGGTGTTGTCCAGGTAATACCACCGTTTGGTGATTTGATGTCGCAAGTTTTACAGTGCACACAGTTCTCTGCATGGAGTCTCAGGGATTTGGCTCCCTCTTTGTCAATATGAAGTTCATAGACCTCTGCCGGGCAGAATGCAGCGCAGGACAAGCCATACTCTTCAATGTTCGATGCTTGAAACTCTGCTTCATTATTAACGACTAAATGTACAGGCTGCACTTCATCATGCATCGCTTTTGAGTAGTAAACACCGGTCACTTTATCAAAAGTGAGCTTCTTATCAAAGTCCAATTTACCCGCAAATCGCTCTGCAAACGGAACACCTTTGTATTCACTAAGTTTTTGAGTCTCATCTGCATCAGAGTGTACTTCCGGAACAAATAGACAAGTACCGCCGGTTACCATCTGAACACCCATCTTAAGTCCACCAAGGATCATACCGTCATTCATAACAGCTCTCATGTTTCGAATAGGGTACATCTCCTTATAAATAAAGCTGTTATTCACTCGTTCTTCATATTCTGCAAGTGCTTTTTTACTGGTGTCACCTTTTTCAAATGCACTCATAGCAGTTCTAGCCGCACAAATACCTGAACGCACTGCCAAGTGAACACCTTTCAGTCTTGCAGTGGTCAGGAAGCCGGCACTATCACCGACGATCATCAAATTGTCCTCATAGTATTTAGGCATAGAGTTCCATCCACCCTCTGGCAGAGTTTTGGCACCAAATTCAAGGATAGTTCCGCCCTTTAAAAATTTGGAGACATAAGGATGCGTTTTCCATATCTGCATCGCTGCATGTGTATCAAAACCAGGGTCTTTATAATCAAGTCCGACAACCAATCCAAGTGCTACTCTGTTATCACTTAGCCCATAGATAAATCCGCCGCCAAATTCTGATTTGTCTTCAAGTGGATATCCAAATGTATGATAGACTGCGCCCGGTTCAATATTACCCTCTGGAACACTCCAAATCTCTTTGACACCCAGAGAGTAGATCTGCGGGTTTTTGCCTGAATCGAGATTAAATCTATCAATCACTTTTTTGGTGAGACTCCCTCGTGTACCCTCTGCCAGGATAGTGATATCGGCTTTGATAACGGTACCTTCCTGGTAGTTCTTCTGCTTTACACCGTGATGATCGACTCCGGTATCTTTGGTTTTAACGCCTATTACTTTGCCATGCTCATCATAGAGCATATCATCCACAGCAAATCCTGTGTATATCTCTACGCCTTTGGCTTCCGCAATGCCTGCCAAATACTTGCAAACCTGAGCCAATGAGGCGATATAGTTGCCCTCATTGTTCATATATGGGGGGTGAAAGGGCAGCTCCATCTCTCCGCTGTCACTGAGTTTCACTGTCACATCAGTGGAAACTTTAGAGTCAAATGGTATTCCATCAAACTCCTCCTGCGTCAACAAAGATTCAAACACTTTCGGCCTTATCACTGCACCTGAAAGTATATGTGAGCCGATTGAGTTACCTTTCTCAATGAGCATTATCCTCTTCTCTTCACCTTTTTGCTTGAAACTATTCGCTAGTTCTATTGCTGTGGCAAGACCAGCAGGCCCGCCACCTACGATAAGCACATCGGTTGAAATGATATCACGATTATCCATTAAGCACTCCCTGTTAATAAAATCACCAAAATATAAACTTCATACTCATAATTCTATTTTGACTAAAAATAAGAATCCATTCTCTCTTTTAAAGCCAGAGTAGAAGAACCACAATTTTATATTAAGCGTTATTTAAAATAACAAATTTTAAGTTACATTTCAAACAAGGAGGGATTTTAGATTGATATTAAGGTTGTATTGTGAATAATAGTAACATTTTAGAAGAAAATAAAATAATATTGATAATTTATTATTATATATTTTAATGAATCAGAAAGGGCTGCTTCCTCTCGATTCAAAACCAATGGCTTCTCTCTTATTCTTCATCAAAGAACTTTAACTCATAGAGCTTATCTACCATCTCCTGTACAGAGGCAACTGATTTCTTGAATTGTGACTGCTGCAGAGGTTTCAGTGCCATAGTAATCACTTTTTCGCCACCTCCGGCACCGATCATCACGGGCACACCTGAAACGATATCCGAATAACCATAATCACCCTCCAGCATGATCGCACAGGAGTGGATCTGGTTGGTATCTTTCAAGATAGCCTCAACCATCACTGTTGTTGATTTGGCTGGCGCATAATAGGCCGATCCGTCTCCCAGGAGATTAACGATCTCTGCTCCCCCATTTCTTGTCTTCTGGACGATCTCTCCGATCTCTTCGGAGTCCAGAAGATCTTCGATAGGTACGCCTGCCACCGTCGTAAATTTCGGTAGCGGCACCATCGTATCCCCATGGCCGCCCATCACCGTAGCACGGATCTGGCCTGCACCATACTCCAGCTTTTCATAGATGAAGTGAGCCATTCTCGCTGCATCCAATATTCCTGCCATACCGAGCACTCTCTCCCTCGGGAACCCGGTCACTTTTTGTGCTACATAGGTCATTACATCGAGTGGATTGGAGACGACTACCACGATAGATTCGGGTGCATACTCTTTGATCAGTTGGGAATACTTTTTGACGATTTCCGCATTTTTCATTAGGAGATCATCTCTGTTCATTCCAGGTGACCTCGGTGCGCCCGCTGTGATAACCACCACATCTGAGCCTACTAGACACTCAGAGCTTTTTGCCGCCTTCACGATCGTGTGCTGTCTGGCTGCATTGGATGCCTGGGACATATCCAGTGCTTTGCCTTTGGCAGCATCATAGTTTCTGCCCATCAGCACAACATTATGGCAAATACCATTCATTGCCAGAATAAATGCTACCGTGGAACCGAAGTTGCCTGTTCCTATTACCGTTACTTTCTTGCCTTTTGCCATTAAAATCCTTATTATGCGAGATTCATAGGGCGGCTTTCAAGCAAAACATAACTCATAACTTTGATTATCAATAATATTTTGCAATGCTATAGAAGCCAAATTGCCCCATGACGCTATTTTTAATATTCAGAATTGTATCTGAGAGGGTAGTATACCAAAATGTTATGATATTCCGGTAATAAACATTGCATCATATAGATGCAATGTTTGGCAGAATCGACACCTAAATAGCGTCAATAATGCTGTTAAGTGTAGCAGATGGTCTCATTGCCTTCTCAGCTTTTTCATCATTTGGATGGAAGTAACCGCCGATATCTTGAGGTTGACCTTCTACAGCAAGAAGCTCTTCAATAATAGTTGCCTCTTTAGCTTTAAGTTCAGCAGCAACAGGTGCAAACTTAGCAGCAAGCTCAGCATTGTCTCCGTTTGCTAATGCATCTGCCCAGTACTGAGCTACAAAGAAGTGAGAAGCTTTGTTGTCTGGTTGACCACATTTTCTACCTGGCTCTTTGTTGTTATCAAGGTAACCCTCATTTGCAGCATCTAGTCCAGCAGTAAGTGCAGCCAGTTTCTCATCTGAATGTTTTTGACCAATAAATCTTAGTGATTCAGCCAATGCCAGGAACTCACCAAGTGAATCCCATCTTAAGTGACCTTCAGCCAAGAATTGATCCACATGCTTAGGAGCAGATCCACCAGCACCTGTCTCATACAATCCACCACCAGCGATCAATGGAACGATAGAGAGCATTTTAGCAGATGTTCCAAGCTCCAGGATCGGGTACATATCTGTAAGGTGATCTCTAAGTACGTTTCCAGT